>JBGSTP010000287.1:0-64155 GCA_041736515.1 Pirellulaceae bacterium | reverse complement strand
TTGGATGCGAGTCTGATCAGCTTGAGTAATGAGTCGCAAATCGGTTATTCCAACAGTGGTTCCAGCTGTTGCAATCTGTGCTCCGGCCCAGGCTGAGTCTGGTTCTGAAACGATCCTGTGCAGCAACTTCTCCAAACGATTCAAAGTCGCGCCGGCATCCAACGAGAAAGGATTGTCTTTCAGGACGACATCGAATCGTGCCACCTTGCGCTGCAACTCATCGACGCTGCTCACATAACGATCCAATGCGATGCGGTTCAGCAACCGTCTCCGCCACGCATCTTTGTCAAACAGCCCCATTCGCTTACCTGGCGGATAGTCGCCGAGCGGATCTGTGAGGCTTCGAACCGAGTCTACGCCCTCGATGTAGAGCGAGGAAGAAAGTTCGCCACAAGCTTTGCGCAAGCTTTCATCCGAGTTGAACGGCTCGTTGCGAGTCAGCAGTATCGTGATGGGGCTACCATCCTGAGTTGGGAAGAACTGAGAAATCAGCCTCGCTCCCCGACGGCTCGGAGCTGACTGCGATAACTCTTCTGTCAAATCGTACGTGACGTTGCTGATTTTCAACATGCCGTAAACAGCAGGCAGCCCGAGCGCGAGCAGCGTCATGAACATGGCAAAACGTGGACGAAAAACTACGAACGCGGCCAGCGCAGCCCAATACCGGCCACTGGCGACCGCTGGTGGCCTAGGGCTGTCGCTCTGATTCTGCAGTTGCAGGTAAGGCCAAAACGCAAGCCGTCCAATGGCGCTCAACACGGCTGGCGTAAATGTCAAACAAACACACAAAGTTACCAGCAAACTGATCGCGATAATTGGCCCACTAAATTGAAACTTCTGAAATTGAGAAAACCACATCATGGCCAGTCCGACCACCGTCGTCAGTGCGCTGGCTACGATGCCATCGTGGACGCTCCTCCAACTACTGCCAATAACACGGTACATCTGCATGCGAGTCCGCACAATTCGTTGGGACAATATCTCGCGATTGCGGGCCAGAAAAAAGAGGCAAAAATCGGTTCCCGCCCCGAAAAGCAACACGACGATGAAAATCCGAGTTGTTGTAAACACTCCCAATCCAATTCCACTACTCGAACTGGGATCGCGAGCTAATAAGGCAATCAGGCTGGTAGCAACCACCAGGCTCAGGCCAATACTTGTAAGCGGAATAGCCACCAAAAATGGTGCTCGGTAAACCACGGACAAGATTAAGACCACCAAACAGATTGTTACTATTTCAGTTTGCCTGACGCCGCCCGCTGCAGCTCGCAACATATCAGCCCCCACTGCCGCAGAACCGCTCACGGCAACTTGAAGCGATGGCGAAGTCTGACCCGCATACACAGGTCGCAGTTCGTTTATCAACTGCTCTAGTCCGTTGAGCACATCGATGTTACTCGTTGCTGTAAAATCAGTCCCCAACTGAAGATTGATCAAACGTGCCTGAGCTTCCGTACTGCCCAGTTTATGACCCACAATGGGATTTCGCCACGACCAAACATCCTGAATGTTCGCAGTCCAAGGCGCAGGCTGACTCGCAAGCGTGGGAACTTCCTGTTCGCGCATTAAAGCGGCCATATCGAGATCCAGCGCCGCTTGCTCCTGACTCTCGGCCTGACCTCCAGCTTTCAACAACTCGCCTCGGACTTGATACGCGTCAGGAAGACGGTGAAAAGTGGTTTCGGGGGAAGCTTTCTGCAAATAACGAGACAATACTTCCTCAATTTCAATCGCCTCGGTCATGTTATCGACAATGACCTCGACGTCAACTTGATGTCGCTGTACGGCTTCGTTCAGCGTAGATTCGCTGGCAGTTCCCGCCGAATCCAAGTCCACGCTTGGCTGCATCCGCTGCCAGGCGTTTTGAGCGGCCGCCCAGTGAAGTCGCCTCGCTACATCAAACGCCAAGGCAAGATCGCCCAAACCTAAGGACTCGTTGGGCGTGGCGAAGACAATAACCATCTGACTGCGGGAGCGCATGGTCGGAAAGGACTCTTCGAGCTTTTGCTGTCCAATCGCGCTAGGCACCGATCTGGGAAGGAAAGCAAGATCTCCGTCCGCAGCAATATCGGACCAGGACGGAGCAATCGTTCGCAGCAATATCGCCAACACTATCCAACTGACAATTACTATCGGCCAATAGCGCGTTACGAGTCTGCTGACTACAATTTTGTACCAGCCAAATCCCACAGAGTTTCCTTCCAACTTGGACGAGCAATTCGGAGCGACCTGCCGCTAACCAACTCGACAGGCTCGGAAGCGCCTCGCTACCTGCAGAATTATGAAGCGTGTAGTATGCTCAAGCGAACCACAATGACATAATATTACCCATTAGTTTACGTAAGTTTGAGGGTACTTCGCTGCTGGAGGCTGCTGAAATGGTTTGGAGTTTGTCAAAATCGTCCGCCACGGGCGTTACAAAAAACTCTAAAATTGAGCTGAATCCTTCGGCTCCTCAGCAGTTCGCCCGTTTTTTTACTGCCGCGAATGACACGTCTTGCTGGCAGTTCGGCGCGATAACCCCTTTGCCTCGCCATGCCATGAAAGCTCGTGAGATTTATGTCCGTGAGCAAGATCTTATCGCACACTATCTCCAGTCTCCCGATGATAACTATGCATTTCAGCTCGATTGGCAGTTGCTGCCTGTGAGGCGACCTTTTGTCGGCGGGGTGGAACTTTGGATCAGCATCCAAACCAACTTTCTAGACACAGAGCCACTTTTGGAAGTTTCCTGCTTGTCTCCCGACGCACAGCCCTGGGAGATGTATTCCCACCAAAATCTTACCGTTCAGGACCACAGCGGGAGTGCAGACGTAGCTTCTCCAGCTACCTCTCCAGCGGCTGTTCATCCAGCGGCAATGGTTTGCAACGCCAAGCCGGGTACCAATTGCACAGGATTGTGGATGATTGAAGCCACCGATCAGGAAAACTCACAACTGTCGTCCGCACCAGTAGCTGCAGAACTGCGAGTTAAGTTGTTCGGACACTTCATGGAGAAAGGTGTGATCCGTCGCGCTCGGATGCGTTTCCTGCTGTCTGAGGCCAACGTTGGCAAGGCTGAAATAGCGGCAGCCTATACCGAGTTTATTGCCAGCCCGCTTCCGCTAACGGCCTAGAACATTACGATTTAGGGTTTGGCTTTCCATTTCTGCACAAGCGCTGCGTTGGAAGTGTCCCACACACACACCTCGCCGTCAAAGGAACCACTCGCCAAAAAACTGCCTTCAGTCGCAGTGCTGACGTGGATGCCAGCGCTAAGCACCCAATCTTGATGTCCCTTAAATTCTCGAGATATCTGATTGCTAGCCGCATCGACCATCAGCACTCGGCGGTCGCTACACGGAACATACAGATTGTTACCACTGCGAATTACTCTGTAGCCTTCGCCCCCTAAGCCAACCTCAGCCACCTTCTTGGCACCTTCGACATCCCACCGATGCAGCCTATTGTCGCTGCCGACGGATACGACTTGCTTACTATCGGCGAGCACTGAAACACCACGCACAGCCGCGCCATGGCCAAGGTAACTGGCCAGCAGCTCACCGGTAACAGCATCGTAAACCTTAGCAGATTTGTCTCGACTCCCCGACGCGAGGCGAGTTCCATCTTCACTCCACGCAACCGCAGTAACCCAATCTGCGTGACTAGCGATCGTCCTGACGGCTTCGGGCATCTGCAGATTGACAATGCGGATGGTACTGTCAGCCGCTGCAATTGCTAATTCATTCGTTCCCGGCCTAAATGCGAGATCCAATACGACATCGCTGGTTCTGGAAAGCACAGCTTCTACTTCGCCAGTCTCGAAATCGACGACTCGAACCTCACCGCTTCTACCGGGTTCCCCGCAACCGACGGCCAGTTTTTTTCCGTCAGTTGAGAATGCCAGGGCAAATACGCGCTGCCCGATGTTTCCTATCCGTCGAACTAGGCTCGCATCCGCTAAATTCCAGACGAGAACCTCATGATAGCCACCGGTGAGCACAAGCTTACCATCGACCGAGAAAGCAGTTGCAGTAATCGGCACCGCCTGGGAGTAATGCTCGGGCGGGGGCGCGTGAGTTGCCGCCGGTATGACAAGTGCTACAAGTGCTAAAGGTTGCGCCGCATCTTGTCCATCAAACTTAGCACCATTCGCAATCCAACGCCGGATCAAATCTATCTGCGTTGGAGTGAGCGGATCGCTTTCTGCTGGCATTCGTTCGCTGGCGTCTTCGCAGGTGACCCTACGAAGTAATTCGCTAGTCTGGTCAACAGAAGCCGCGATAGGTGAAGCGCCTGAGTCGCCCGCTTTCAGTAACTCCGCATAGCTATCGACTCGGTAACCACCCTCGGCTTTTTTGGCACCGTGGCATGCCAGGCAGCCATCCAACAGAATTGGTGCGATATCGCTGCGAAAGCTGACTGCCTGAGATTCGTCGGAAGCCGTTGCCGTACAGGCGGCGAGCAGCCAACAGATCATTAACTGTGAAAGTTGTGTCATTGAGTGGAATCTTGCTGGTGGTACGGCCAATTTCATCTGGATTACAGCTTTGGTTGTATGCCTGTGTGAGGCTTGGGTTTTTTTCGACAATTGTCCGTTACTGTTCTGTAGCTCAGTGTTGGAACAGGAATTCGTCGGTGTTAAACAAAGCCCAACAAACATCTTCAACTCCTGCAGCCACAACCGCGCATTGTCGGCAATGCTCGAGCGCGGCTTTAGCCTCGATGTCCGATGGAAGGCGACAAACTGCTGCCAAATAAAGCTCTCGAAGGACCTCTTCCGGAGACTTGCCCGCCGCTAACGACTTGCGAAAGCGATTGTTGCCATCACGCAATTTCTCATGTACCAGCGGGCCGTTAAACAGTTCGATCGCCATACCCAAATTGGAATCGTCAGCTCTTTCGCAGGCACAGACGGTACTTCTTTCCGGCTGTCCAAAAACCTTCAGGAAATCTACTTTCACAATATCCGGAGCGGGTAGCTGAGTTGCCAGCGTGCCGGTTGGTAAGCTACCGAACTGTTGGCTAAGTCCTAAGGTGTGATTGATCGCGTCCAACAACTGCTCCGCCCCCAACAGACGCGGCTCTTGATGCGAAAAGTACTTGGTGTCGTGCTGATTTAGCGCGCTCGTCTGATAACTCGCTTGATAGGTTCGACTGCTCAAAATGACTCGCAGCAATTGCTTTCGATCATAGCCGCTCTCAACGAAATACTCGGCCAAAGCGTCCAGCAACGGTGCGTTCGAAGGAGGATTAGAATCGCGAAAATCATCGATCGGATCAACGATTCCCCGCGCGAACAGTTGGCTCCAAATACGATTCGCTTCGATTCGAGCAAAATAGGGGTTATCCGGGTGTACCAACCAATCCGCGAAAACAGTACGACGATCTGTGTTTACTTCAGTTTGAATAATGCCAGACTCTGGCAACCAAGGATCCATGATTTTACCCGTTCGCGGTTGCGTCACATCGCCGGAAGTCCCCGTGTAGATGAACATCTCGCCCGGACGTTCTGTCTTCCGACGTTGGACGCGATTAAAGAAAGCTCCGAGACCATAGTAGTTGTCTTGCGTCCAACGTTCGAACGGATGGTTGTGGCACTTGGCGCACTGAAGCCTCGCTCCAAGAAATACTTGAGAAATTGTCTCGACGCTTTCATTCATATCGGTCGCTGTGCGATAGAAATTTGCTGGCGGGTTTGCGAGCGTACTACCACTGCTTGTGAGTAGCATTCGCGCAAACTCATCGTAGGGCATGTTTTCATGTAGAGATTGCTCAACCCAACGATGGTATTTGTAGATTCCTTCATCGCCGACCAATTTACTGGTCATTTTCAGCAGGTCGCCCCATTTGAGCGTCCAAAACTTTGCGAACTCTTCGCGTTTGAGAAGCTCGTCGATTATCTTCTCGCGTTTGTCGTTAGAGGAATCTGACAAGAATGCGGTCGTTTCTTGAATCGAAGGCAAAATCCCCAGTACGTCGAGGCTAACTCGCCGCAAGAACTCTTCATCACTGCAAGTTTCAGCCGGTAAATATTGCAACTGCTGCAGCTTTGCATTCACGAATGTATCTATGAAATTGCCTGGTGGGGGCGATCTCCACTCAAAGTTTTTTACGTTGTCGACAAACATTAGGGGCACGGTTTCGATATGCTCCAAAAACCGCACCAATATCGCCACTTCACCGCGACCATGCGGCGTCACCAATCCGTGCACATTTACCGTTGCGACAGAGGTATCGGAGGTTTCGTAAGCGGCCAAATGCGATACGTCGCGGACGCTCCCATCGGAAAAATGGGCGGTCACGGCGAGTTGCTGACCACCGTCCTTGACTGCCAAAACTAGTTTCTGCTGCGGATAAACTTCCAATTTGGCAATTCGCGGAGTGCCGACGGGATCCGCTGCAGCGCCGCCCTCAATCCAATCGCGCAGAATTTTGTAGGCCGCGTCCTCCTGATGCAGTTGCACGCCTCCACCGTGCGAAACTCTCATCAATGGTTTGAGCAATAGCAGGCTCTGCTTCGCATCCAAGGGATTGACCCGCCGCCCGAAATCCTCGCGAATCAAGGTCAACTCATCCAGTGGCTTATCGAACGCACGCAGCGATAATCGAAATCCGCCTTTGCCACTTGGAGAACCATGACATGCACCAGAGTTGCAGCCTTGCTTCGAAAGTGCCACGAGGACTTCAGATTCGAAATCGATCCTGCGAGGACTCTCCATGCCCGACACTCGCACCGGGATCGCTTTGAGCTTGTTGCCAACTTGAACTAGTAATTCAGCACTCCCATTACCAACCGGATAAACAACCCCAGCCTGAACGCGTGCAACTTTCGGATCGGATGAAGTCAACTTTGCATAGCGAGTCCAATCGCGTGGTATTCTCTGCTCATCAGTTCCTGTTATCGCCAACTGCTGTTGGCTGCGAGCGTCCGTCAATAGAATTTCACGGGGGAAAACCTCCAAGGATCGCGGACTATCGACCAATGGCGGCAATGTTTGGGTTGTGGAAAAGACAATTTCCTGACCGGAGAATTTGCTGGTAGCAACATGCCCAATCGAGTGCTCGTCGTCGAGGCTCAGCTTATCGCTTAGGTTCATCTCAAATGATGCTTCTGATTCGTTTGCGGCGATTGTTAGCGACTCAGGAACCTTCAACTCAGCAGATAAACTCGAAAATGTAACGACGACCGGTTGGGGATCGAAACCCTCGCGCTGCACATGTACATGCGCCCGTACGGATCCTCCGCGCACCAGCGGTTGAGGGAATTCGATCGACGTACGAACTGGTTCGATCCACTGGACGGGCAAAGAGTAATTCGCAATTCTACCGCGTCCATTAAACTCCGAAAAAAACAGCAGAGGCAGATGCGCTAGTTCTTCCGTCGCTTGATCGCTTCGCGAGAAAGTAAGCTCCACGCGGTCCTTCTCAGACTTACTCTTCGCGCTCCATCCCGCGGGCAGAACGTCAAACAGAACATCGACACCCGACTTGAATTTTTCATCGAGACGTTTAAGAGTCAAGGTTACCGCGTGCGTTCGAAGGGGACGAGCGAACGGGACGGGCGACGTCGCCTCCATTGCAAACGGTATGTCGGCGGCTGGGACAGCGGCGAATACCAGCGTGCCGTCGTCTTGCCTGTTTGAAGTCAATAGAAACGGCTGTTTGGCTCGATGTGCCGCGTGGTTGCTTACAACGCAAAATTGCTCGGGTAACTGCACGGCAGTCGCCTTCAACTTAATTGCCCCTAAGCTTCCGGCCCTCCAGTCTTTGCCAGCTTTCAGATAGATCCTCGCGTCGCTTGCCTTAGCTGGTATGCGAGGATTGACTATTTCTAGTCCCAATTCGTGATCAGTGAGCTCAAGGTCAATTTCGCCGTCATACCCAAAGCGAGCGATCTGGAGATCTAGGGCACAACCTCCATGCTCGGGTTCGATCGCGTATTCTTCTGTAGTTTTCGCATCTGGTTTGAGAGCGACACTGAATGTGCCCGCTGGGACGCACTCAACATAATAGGAGAACTCATCTCCACCACGTCTCAATAGATCGGTGACCGCTAAACGATAGTCGCCATCCTCAGGAAAAACTGCCTCAAGGGTCCATTCATCTTGATCATTTACTGCCGTCTCTGCGATTTTGTCGCCAGCCGCATTAAACAGCGTCATTTATAATAACGCGGGGCTACCCAAACTGCGGGTCTTCGCGGCGAATCGCGCTGTTTGTCCTTTGCCTCCGCGGAGCTGATAGCTGTCGACTTCAGCTGGCTGCAGCAAACGACCATTGAGACCAACCGGCAAAGTGAGACTATGGCTTGCTGCCAACTCGTGGAATTGTGGGTGCCGACTACAGTAAAGCGGTAGCCAACAACTGGAATGCCCTTCATCGAGTCTAGCTGCTACTAGCCTGGTACCGACAGTGTCGCTGGGAATTTCGATTGCCCGCTCGGCAACATTCTCTCCATCAGGCCCAGTGAATGTGATGGTCGTTGTCTGTCCAATACAAGCAGCCAGAGGAAAGCACTGATTGAGATTGGGAAAGTCGCCGACGCGGAGCTGATATGCGGCTCCAGCTGCCGCATTGCGGCTGTCGAAAACTTCGATCCAATAATCTCCGGCTTCTTCAAATTGATAACTGAGTCGGCAATCCGGGCTGACTGCAGAGTCGTCGACCTGACGTAACATCTGCCCCGCAGCGTCGAATAAACGAACAACGGGATCCATGGGAGAGCGCAGTTGTTGCGTATGGACCTCGATGGCCAGTCTCTCGCCAGCCGCAGCATGCACACGATAAAAATCGCTCTGCGAGGCGTCACACAGCCCCTCCACCGTCGATCGAGTGGACAAGACCTGAGCCGTGTCGACTGAGTGATTGTCCGCATTGTCGGCGACAGCAGGCAGATCATCGACGAAGATAGTATGTTGTGCAACAACTCCATTGGCAGCAGAGAGCCACAAGCGATGTGGCCCCATTTGCACATCATTGGCGAGTGCGACAGTCAACGTAGCTTGCGACGTGTCAACCTGTTCGATTTTCCAGTTCATCGAGCGGTCGGTGCAAACAATCCGCAGCGATTCATTCAAATTAGATCCTCGCACAGTGAATTGAGTCGTCTGTCCAGGCTTGCAGGTTCGGGGCTGGATCGACGTGATTGTCTGAGCAAAAGCAGCCGAAGAAAGACTGAAAAAAGTGACGAGCAACGCTGACAAAATCGCGAGCCGATGACGTCGCGCGTAACCCAGCAATTGGCACCTGAGATACTCTGACTGGGGAGCTATTTCACGCGAATAATTCATGTAAAACTCTTCCGGAAGTAATGCGGTGCGGGCGATTTTCGCGATCGAGCAACGCAGTCTCGGTCGGCAGTCCCATCGCATGCAGGATTGTTGTTGCGAAGTCTTGGGGCGAAACAGGATTCGAATTCGGATACGCGGCATGCTTATCGCTTGAGCCATAAACTAAGCCGCGCCCAATACCGCCTCCGGCCAAAATGCCGCTATAACAAAATGGCCAATGTTCGCGACCAGCATTTTTCTGATTAATTTGTGGATTGCGACCGAATTCGCCCACCCATGCGACGATAGTTTCGTCCAGCAAACCGCGTTGGTCTAAGTCGCTCAGCAAGGCGGCAAGTGCCCTGTCCGCTGGAGGTATTAAGTCATTCTTCAGTCGCTTAAAGTTGTTTCCATGCGTGTCCCAAAAGTTTTTGCCATCGTTGTGCCAATTAACCGAAACCAATGGCACTCCGTGCTCTACCAGGCGACGAGCCATCAACACGCACTGCCCATGGATGTTTCGCCCATACTGCTCGCGAGTTGCTTCGCTTTCGAGCGACAGATCAAACGCTTTTCGAACGTTCGCAGAACCAACCATCTCCGCAGCGCGCGCTTGGTGATGGGCATAGCTAGATGCCCCTGGCGAGTCATGCAGTCTGGAACGTTGGGCGTCGAGTGTCCTCAGAAGTTCGACGCGAGATTCCAAACGACCGAGATCGATATCGGCTGGCAGCGTCAAACCCTGCGGCTGCCAGGCGGGGTCGTTTAGATCGCCACCTAGCAGCATTCCATCGTAAGCGGCACCCAACCAACCGCCGTGTTGACCGGGCGCTTCGCCGCCCGGTGCAGCTGGATGAAATGCTTTCCAGGGCATAGAGACAAACGACGGTAAGCCCTTTGCACCTGGCATCATTTTCGATATCAATGACCCAAGGTGTGGCGAGTCCTTCGAGCTTGGAGGGTCAGCATCGCTCTTCAGGACTGGAGCAAGTTGCCCAGTGAGTGTCGCATGACCACTGGATAAATGAGCCGGATCATCATGTGAAAGCGAGCGGATAATAGCAAGTTTGTCCGTTACCGAAGCTAACTGCGAAAAGTGCTCGCAGATGCTGATCCCGGGTACTTTGGTGGCGATTGGATTGAACTCGCCGCGTACTTCCGCTGGCGCGTCGGGCTTCATGTCAAATGTTTCAAGCTGACTGGGGCCGCCCCACATGAATAGGAAAATGCAGGCCTTGGCGGGCGTTCTGAGCAGTGTCAACGGGTTCTGTGGGGCAGCCAACAAACGTGAATGCAGATCCGTCAATCCGAGTCCGAGAGCCGATATCGCTCCAGCCTGCAAAACATGTCGACGGACTGGCAGCGATCGCCTGAAGTCGAGACATATTTCAGTTTTTTGCTGTGCTGACATGCGATGGTCTTGCAGATTTGATTTTGAGTGGTCGGCGACGCCGCACCCCAAACGGACACTTACACCAGCCTTCGTTAACACAAGCCTGAGATCGGTTCGCCGTGATAAATGTGGTGCGGACGGTTTTCGGCATCATGCCAGGCGGCCGTGGCAGGGATTCCAAGTGCGTCGAAAATCGTGGCCGCAAAATTCTCCGGTTTGACCGGTTGTTCGTCAGGATAGGCACCTTGCGCATCCGACTTGCCGATAACATTCCCACCGCGAACGCCGCCACCAGCAAATACCACGGATTGCACGGCACCCCAGTGATCTCGACCGGGCAACTTGTAGTGCTTTTCAAGCAACGTGATCTGGGGAGTGCGGCCAAACTCACCAGCCATTACCACCAACGTCTCGTCCAACTCACCTGTCGATTGCAAATCGTCGAGCAAGGCCGACACAGCCCGATCGGTAGGAGGAAATAGGTTGTTCTTCAAATGGGGAAATGCATTGCCATGGGTGTCCCACGTTTCATCGTTGCCAAGATTCACTTGCACCAGGCTAACGCCTGCAGCCACCAATTGCCGCGCCATCAACAAAGACCAACCAAAAGAGTTGCGACCATAACGATCCAATTGCTTTGAATCGGCATTGGTAACATCCATCGCGCGACGGACAGCCGACTGAGTAAGCAGAGAAACGGCCCCCTGTCGCAGCCGATCAAAGTTCTCGACTTGAGCATAGTGAGCGAGTTGCTCGCGTTGTCGATTCAGCGAATCCAACAACGCTAACCGACCGTTGATTGCTTGCATGCCAAGTCCCTCTGGCAACGAAAGCTGAGGGGCCTGAAAAACACGATCGTCTGGCTTACCGCGATCCTGATGATCAAAATCAAAATCAGGAAATGCGCCGTAGGACGTATTGTGGAAGGGAGAAGCTTCAATCATCCAGGGATCATGCTGCGTCCCCATTGGTCCGGCATGCTGGCCCGGTATCACGCGACCGCTGTTATGCACCAACCGCTCTGGTAACACTACAGCCGGAGGCAAATTGTTTTGTTGCCTTGATCGCATGACATAGCCAGCGACTGCAGCGATAGAAGCGCGATCGCTGCGTCTTGGGAGACTCGGATTGAATCCTGCAGGCAGCTCCGAATGTCCGGTCAACATAATGTGATGCGCAGCAGAATGTTCATTGGAGGCGTGTGTCAGCGAACGGCAAAGCGCCCACAACGGACTACGTTCAGCCAACAGGGGAAGATGCTCGCAGATTTGCAAACCCGGGGTTTTCGTTGGCCGGGGTTGAAACTCGCCACGGATGTTGTCCGCTGCATTCGGCTTCATGTCGAAGCTATCGTGCTGCGAAAGTCCTCCAGAGAGGAAGATGAAAATACAGGCTTTGGCTTTGCCATTCGGGCGGACCCCATCGGCGGCAACCGAGCTCCGCACCCAGCCAAATGGTTCATTCCCAACCCAAGTATGCCAATCGCCCCGGCCTGCAGTGCATTGCGACGCGATGGCATTGCATGTTGCCAAGGTCTGGTCGAACCTGGCTGAGGCCGGCTACTCATACGGGTGCTCCCGTATAGAGACTCGTCATGACATTGCCATTGAGCAAATGATGCGGGCGTTGCAGTGGATCGATCAGCGTCGCGCTAGCATCCACGCCCAATGCATTGAAAATTGTGCTGCAGATATCAGCCGGCGACCAAGATTTTGTTACAGGATAAGCTGCTTGAGCATCCGTCTGTCCCAGCACCTGGCCTCCCAAGATACCAGCTCCCGCAAACAATCCGGAATATGCATGTGCCCAGTGATCGCGTCCAGGAATCGTTTGCCCTGGCAGCGTGGAAACCTTGGGGGTCCTTCCAAACTCACCCATGACTATTAACAGCGTTTCGTCCAAGCGACCACTGGCAGTGAGATCATCGACAAGCGCTGCCAACCCGATGTCGAGTTGTGGCAGCAAAGTGTTCTTCAGCTTTCCCCAATTGTCAACGTGAGTATCCCAAGTCTGCACGATACCCATCGTGGCCTGTACGATGGGAACGCCTGCCTCAATTAGTCGCTTGGAAAGCAACAAAGATTGCCCAAACTTGTTGCGACCATAGCGCTCGCGAGTTGACTCAGACTCGCGGCTGATCTCAAACGCTTCCGTTAGTTTTCCCGAGGTAAGCAAACCGAATGCAAAGCCCTGTTGATCGCGGAGCGAATCTGTTTCCACGCCAGTCAAGCGGCTATGTCCGCTATTCAACTCATCCAGTAATTGACGCCGCGATCGGAGGCGCTCCACGGAAACACCTTCGCGCATGCTGAGCGCCTGCATCCGAAAATCTTTGTCGTTGGGATCACCATTTATCTGCCACGGGTCGTGCTTGGCCCCCAGAAATCCAGAATGTTGACCAGGCCAGGTTAATGGACCTTCGATCAAATAGTTCGGTAAGGAAACACCTGAGGGCAGTCCATCGTGTCGCGGCCGCAGAAAATCCAAGGCTGCTGCAAAGTTCGGAAAATCATTGCGCGTCTCGACCCGGTCCAGATCGGAGCCACCGCGTGGCAGCGGTGTAGGTCGTCCGGTAAGTGCCACGTGCGTTGCCAACAAGTGATTGTGCTCGCGATGAGCGAGCGTGCGGACGATTGCCCAACGATTAGCCTGCTGCGCGAACTTTGGTAGATGCTCACACACGGCCACTCCCGGAATCGCCGTCGATATGGGATTGAATTCCCCGCGAACCTCCGCGGGTGCATCGGGCTTTGGGTCCAACATATCCAATTGGCTCGGACCGCCGCTCAACAGCACAATCAACACGGATTTGGCTTTGCCAAATCCAACGGGATACTCAACTGGCTCCTCGCCTGACAAACCACGGCACCAGGGCAGCGATGCTCCTACAACGCCGGCGGCGGCGAATCGCAGAAAACCTCTTCGATCCAATCCGTAGTGAGGTATGATCATGGCTTTTTAGGTAGGCTAGGCTGGAGGACATCCGCATGAACCAACGAATTGAGCATGCATTTCAGCGTGCTCGAGAATCGCTAATCCATCGTCGCGCGTGGTCTCGTGGAGTGGGGAGTAACCTCTCGGTGGGAACTTCATTGTACACAAAAATAAATCGTTTAGTCGTGTCTCTGGTTACTGGATCGCACGGAATTGTAAAAACAAACTGGGCAAACCCTCGGCTATGCCTCTAAGGAGAATTTTCGAGGCCACTGCTCGTAAGCTTCCCAGTATGTTTTCTTCAACGCGATTTCGTCCTCATCTGCCGTAGGTTGAATACGGCCGTGGGCATTAATGGCTCGCGAGACGATTGTGTGCTCGCCAGGCGACAGTTGGCCGAGGTCGATTGAGTAAAAGGTCCAAGCGTACTTGGACCGCGGTTCTTCCTGCAGGACAGCTGCCTGCCATGGGCCATCATCAACGCGGACTTCAACTTTCGCGATTCCAGTTCCGTCGTCCCAGGCAACGCCAAACGCTTTCACAGGCACTTTATCTTTTATCGTTGGTTGTCGGGTCACTCTAGCGACGACGGATTTGAGCTGAATACGCGTTACGGAAGACTCTACGTAAACGATTTCGTCGCCAAGGCGTTCTCCGCGCACGGTAACGTAGTCCCGAGCCATGTATCTGCCCATATAGCGGCGATCTCGAAACTCGATACGCGTCAACCACTTCACATTAGCTACTCCATACCAGCCCGGTACGATCAAGCGAATCGGCGCGCCATTGCGATGCTCGATCGGTTGCCCATTGCGCTCGTAGGCAAGCAATAGATCGGGGCGCATAGCATCTGCCAGGGACATACTGCGTCCAAATGGCACTTCGACTTTTAACTCGCGCTTCGTGCCCGGTCGCAGCACCTCTTCCTGCTTGTCCTCTCCAAAGAAAACAACTTCCGTCACAGCCGGATCAATGCCGCATTCTTTCAGAATTGGCGCTAAAAGTGCGCCACCCCAGCGGTTGTTGCACACCGCATTCTTAAACCCCGGATTGGAACCATTTCCCGCGCACTCAAGCGTCATCACCACTTCGTTTTTGGGTAGAGCTTTCAAATCGGCGACAGTAAGTTGCTTCGGCTGCGCCACCATCCCGCCAATCTCGAGGCGATAATCTTCGTAATTGAACTCAGGCACACCATAATGCTGCACGGAAAAAACCTGATCCTTTGGAGTCAACCACGAATCCATCACTTCCCAGTCCAGTCGATTGGCCGGAGTGCGAGGTTCATCGAGAAATGGAACTAACTCGCCTTCGTTGGCGTTCTGTGCAAATGTCGTCGAAGCATGAGACAACCAAGTCAGCGCGCCTACGGTAGATAATGCGGTTTGCTTCAATGCCGCTCGTCGATTCGGTGGCCTCGTCATAGCCGTGCTCCTATTGGTTGCCGTGTATAGCGATTTAGGGTTTGTCGGTGTTAGGATGCAATTTCACGCTGACATCCAGAGTCTTTCCCGCAACGACTTGAATTGTCTGGCGATGACGCAGTCTACCCGCAGGATGGTCAATTTCCAATCGATATTCGCCGGCTGGAACGTTTTTTAACTCGAAGCTGCCGTCGATTGGAGTGACCTGAAACCACGGATGATCAAACACGAAAATCCAAGCTCGCATGGCAGAGTGAAAGACACAATCGATCTGATAGGGTCGACCGGCCCCGCTCGCTGTTGTAAAGGTCTCCGTATGTTCGCTACCCACGGGCATCGTGACATTAAAGGAAAACTTCGGATCAGCCGTCTTTACGTTGTGCGTATGGTTATCGCTATTGAGAAAACGCACGTGGTCGCCCGCGCGAATCGCCGTCGTTTCCGGCGTGAATTGGAAATCTTTCTGGTCGACAACGACCGTGCGAGGTTCGTGATTGTCATTTGCTTTTAAGCCGCGGCTGGAAATGGCCACTACTGCTTCCGCAAGCAAACCCGTCTTGGGGTTCTTGATATAGTATCGACCAAGCCGCCATGGGTAAGCCGGATCGGCCATGTAGGCTACTGTGCCACGCACTGTCCCCACGTTTGCTGCCGCCACCGATTGCAGCGGTTCAGCTCCCCAAGATTGCTCGCCGAGCGCCGAGCCAATGCCCGCAAGCAACAGGACGACGATGACCTGACAACTTGACGACGAGCCTATCCGCCGCCTTGCCGCAGATCGCGATGGACGCTTTAAAAAGTCAATTCTCATGCAAAACATTTCACAAAAAAAGCCCTGCCAATTCCTGGAATTCTGGGCGACGTCGCATCCGGAAGCGATGTGGGCGACTATGTCGTGCGCGACGAGAAAAACCGTTGCCATCAATTGTTATTCCAAATCCATTGACTTCGATCCAGATTCGGATTCGGACGTGGGAATTGTGCATCGGTCTCTTTCCACCAAGCCTGCAAATCCGCCATTAATTCGGCGACCTTCTCGGGCATTGTAGCAGCTAGATCGCGTTGCTCACCGAGATCCTCAGCCAAATTGAAAAGCTCAGTTCGAGCGCCCAAAATGAATCGCCCCGAGAGTGTACGCACTTTTGGATCGCAACCGGTAGGGTCAAGATAATCACCGAAATAATGAATCAACTTGAAGTTACCTTTGCGGATCATCGAACAAGGAGTCTTGGCAAATGCAACAACGTACTCAGGGTGATGCGAGAAAATAGCGGCACGTGTCGGCATTCCAGACTGCAGGAACAGTGGCACGAGACTAACGCCATCCTGTACTTGATCGCCACCACTCCTCACTCCCGCTAATTCCATAAAGGTTGGGAAAAAATCAACGACATGCACCGGTGTTTTGCAAATGCTACCCGCTGCAATCTTCCCTGGCCAGCGAACAATCAACGGCACCCGGATGCCACCTTCATAAAGCTGACCTTTCCCTCCACGTAGCGGATCATTGTTCCACACTCGCGTCAAACCACCATTGTCGCTCAGAAATACAACTACGGTTTCTTCGGCTATGCCTAACTCGTCCAACTTAGAAGTAACGCGGCCAACAGACTGATCAAGTTGCGCAATCATCGCGAGGTAATCCGCCGCCACCCGCTCGTCGAAAACGCCATCCGGATGACTGCTCTGTCGAAAACCACTTTGTACAAATTTGCCGATGGTCGCCGCGGGCGCTTCAAAGGGGGTATGTACCGCATGGTGCGATAAATAGGCAATGAAAGGCACATCGCGCTTCGTTTCAATAAACTGAAGCATATCGTCCGTGATCGCAGTCACAGACTTGTCGGCAACTTCAGATTGGCATTCACCGACGAACTGGATGCCGTAGTCGCGAAAATATTCGAGGCCACGTTGCTTGAGCAACTGCTCCGCTCCATACGCGTCACCCACATGCCATTTTCCGCTCATCCCTGTTGCGTATCCTGCGTCCCGCAGCACTTCAAAGATAGTTGTGATCTCCCGAGGTAGACTAGCAGCGCGCCCTGGCGAAATCATCGGTGCGTACTCCGGCGACGCAGTTTCAACCGACGTCAAACGCGTGCGTGCGCCATATTGCCCTGAAAACAAGGCCGCTCTGGTGGGTAAACATTGCGAGAGGACATAAGCATCCGTAAATTTCATTCCCTCTCCTGCCAAACGGTCGATGTGAGGTGTGGCCATGAGCTGATTGCCGTAGCAGCCTAGGCCGTTCCAACCGAGATCATCTGCCAAAATGAAAACAATGTTTGGTTGCCGCTCCGCCCCCTCCGCGCACTTCCAATCGAAGGAAGCCATCCCAGCGCACACCAACACCCCAAACGCACAAAGGCTTCTCGCCTTCATTAAGAGACCTTCGGTATTCATACACCCAACCTACCATATCTATTTCATTGCACGCCGCACGATTCTTCGGGCCGGCTTTTCTATCATAGCAAGCCTGCGATTGACTTTCAGTTTCTGGCACTTATGCAAATTCCTCGGCAAGCTCAATTGCCAGGTCTGTCTCGCTCCGCAATCTACCATACTTGCTGTCTATCGATTCAAATGGATGTAGGAGCTAGCAGCTAATTGAAAACACAATGCCACAAAGTTGCCAAGGCTATGGTACATAATGGGGAGCAGAATTGTTTCGCTCCTAAGATATACCCACGCTAAAAAGAACCCTCCAACCAAATTCTCTGGGCTAGGGTTGCCGTAGACAAAATGAAGTGAAGCAAAAAGCAAACCATCGATGGCGACTGTCATCCACAATCCAATCCTACTCACCAATGGCAGGCAGACGATGACGCGATACACGGTCTCTTCCAGAACCGGTGCCACCACACACATGTGCAGAAAGAGATGCGGGACGTAGGCAGGCGCGTGATTGTAGAACGTAAGTCTATTGCCCATCAAACTCCAGGCACCCAATCCCACGACTATGCAGGCAAGAACGCAGAAAGCGATTTTTGCTGTGATCGCAACCCAGCGAATCCAGCCCTGTTTTGGTTGAAGACGAAGCCCTAACGAGTTCAGATTTCCGTCTGTGAGATACACAAAAATCGTGAACGCAATCAATGCAAAAGATAGCCGCACAGCGTCTCCATATTGCGCCATGGCGACGAGCATGTCAGCCGCGACTACAGCGATGGCAACCCACAATGCAACACGTCGCCTAACGGGGTTACTGTCAAAATGCTGCCCAATTGCTGATTGCAAAATACCCTCATTGTTAGATAACGAAAAACGAATTGCGATTTATGCGCAGTTCGATTCTGGATGGAAGCTTGATTACTGTCTCAATTTTGCTTGCACTAAAGGACGAAATCGTACCAACTTGCAGACAGTCCTCGATTCCAATTTGGCGATGGGTGCAAAAATTGCTATCTTACTCACGATTATTTCGCATTTTTGACACCACATTGACGCAGCGATATTTCCGTCAAATCAATCAGCGCGCCGAGGTTGACTGGCGTTGGTTTCCTTCAGCCATTGCTCCAATTCAGCTCGAAGCAGCTTGGCTTTGTCGGGCATTTCTTTAGCGACGTCTCGCGACTCGCTAATATCGACCTTCAGATTGTAGAGCTCTACGGAGTCGTCGTCGTAGAACCAGATCAACTTAAAATCACCCGACCGAATAGCACTTCCCATTCGATTTTCTTTGTGAAATGCATAGTTTGGATAGTGGAAGCAAATCGCATCGCGAGGCAATTCCACCCCATCTTCGAACATTGGCCGCAGAGAGACTCCATCGGGCGTATTCGATGGAACCGCTGTTAGATTCGCTGCGGCAAGAATTGTTGCGTGGATGTCCATGGTGATAACGGGCGTGGAGGTCTGCGTCGACGGCTTCACGTGTCCAGGCCAGCGAACAATCATCGGCACTCGAATCCCACCTTCGTAGAGATGCCCTTTCTCAGCACGCAATGGTTTCACATTAGCCGCAAAGGGGCCGTTGTCTGACGTAAAAATCACCAAGGTATCTTCGCTCAGACCTTGCCCATCGATTGCATCGAGGAGCTTCCCGATCGAAGCATCCATCCCTTCAATCATGGCGGCATACGTCGGATTCTCGACGCCAGGTCCCTTTCTCATCTCGTACTTCGCAATCAAATCAGCCGGAGCTTGAAAAGGGTAATGAACGGAGTAATTCCACCAGCACAGAAAGAACGGACGATCCAAGTTGGTCGTCGAGGACTTGATAAAATTGATGCATTCGTCGGCACACCGATCCGGCAGATACTCGCCGTCGGTCTTGGCCTGCAAATTAGGCAGTTTGTACGGACTAAAGTAGCTCGGCGGACCGCCAAAGTGACAACCACCCATATTGACATCGAAGCCCTGATGTTCAGGCCGCAACTCAGGTTCCGCAGGAGGCTCCTTGTCCTCTCGGTGGGAAAGATGCCACTTGCCTACGAAACCGGTCGCATACCCCGCCTGTTTGAGTTGCTCAGCCAGCGTAACCCGCTGGAGTGGTAGATGTCGCAACCAAATCGGCGTTATCAGATTGGTCCCAGGCTTTCTGAATTCGGGAGGATGTCCGCCAGCATGATTGGTGATGTTGAGACGAGCTGGCGATTCTCCCGTCATCAAGGCCGCACGCGTTGGCGTGCAGACCGGCGAAGCCGAATAGGCATCGGTAAACAGCAAGCCCTGCTTCGCTAGTCGATCGATGTTGGGCGTATCAATTTTCGCGTTACCGTAGCAATGAAGGTCTTTCCAGCCAAGATCGTCCGCCATGATTAAGACGATATTTGGCAGCTTTTCAGCGCTACGGCAAACGGAGCACAGCGACCACGCTAAAGCAGCGGTGCACATGAAACCGAGCCGAGTAAACTTATCTAATTTTGACATCGTAGGCTGGCGATTCATGAGAAATGCTCGTGAAGTTGATTGTTGTTGGACGGCGAGTCGATGGCCACTGCCGTTGCGCGGCTAATTGTAAAATACGATCGAAGTCGGTACCACACATCGAGTTGATTATGACACTGCGACTATGACACTGCGGACTTTGTGTCGACTGCAGCACCTAAACGCGCAATGCCATTCTCTTTTGACAAAACTGGAAACCGCAGAGCTTCTCTGATTACTGGGCTTCATGCGCTAGCCGCCTGACCTTTCAGTAAACCCGGCGGCTAGCAGGATACGCCCCACACCAATCGTTAAAAGGACGCCGTCGCCCATCGAGGAGCGTTTGCCTCTTCGCCAAGCTTGCACCCGCACTGAGGTCAGGGCGGCCAGGAGGTGCCAGTTGGGGCCGAGCACGCCTATCAGCATCTCGCGCGCGGATTTGGCCGAAGTTCCCGCTGTAATGCGGGAAAGTCAAATCTGCTGTTTTTCGATTTGGATTGCAAATGCAAGTCAAGCGTCGGATATAATGTTGTCTACTTACCCGCCTACCATTTCGGTCGACTCCCTCCGGACAGCATTGAAGGAATCTGAGCGTGCGTTGGCTCATGCATCAATTTTGGCCCGCATTGTCCACCCCACGACTCTTATGTTGCATTTGCATGGTGTGGCTTCAAAGCTCTAATTTTTCTGCAGCTGAAGACGCGTTGACGAAAGAGCAGTTGGACTTCTTCGAGTCGAAGATCCGACCAGTGTTAGTCAACGAGTGTTACGGCTGCCATTCAAAAGAAGCATCGAACAAGGGGAAGCTCCGAGGCGGGTTGATGCTTGACTTTCGAGATGCAAGTCGCAGTGTTGGCGACTCGGGCCCAGCCATTGTTCCGGGCGATATCGATCACAGCCTGTTGATCAGCGCGATCAAACATGAAGAATTTGAGATGCCGCCGAAAGGCAAGCTGGATGAAAGTGTAATTGCGGACTTTGAAACTTGGATCCAATCGGGCGCAGCTGACCCCCGCGACGGGGAAGCTATCGCTGCGACAGCCATAGACATCGAAACGCGAAGGTCATTCTGGTCCTTCCTTCCCCTCGCGAAGTCGCAACCACCAACGGTCGCGGACCCAAAGAAATGGGTTCGCAGCGACATTGATCGATACGTGCTTGCCAAACTGGAAGATAATGCAATTGTCCCTAATTCAACTGCGCGGGCGAGTGTCCTTGTTCGTCGCGCTTGGTTCGACCTGTTGGGCTTGCCTCCAACGCCGGACGAAATGCGTGAGTGGACCGCTAAGCTTCTGCATCCCTCAGGCACAATTAACGACCAGGCTTGGGGAACGCTGGTCGATCGGCTGCTGGATAGTCCACACTTTGGAGAACGTCAAGCGCGCCATTGGATCGATGTTGCGAGGTTCGCTGAATCCCACGGCTATGAGCAAGATTACGATCGAGCCAATGCGCATCACTACCGCGATTTCCTGATTCGTGCTTTCAATCAAGACTTGCCTTACGATCAATTTGTGCAGTGGCAGTTAGCCGGCGACGAAATTGCTCCCGAAGAACCCCTGGCTTGGATGGCCACTGGTTTTCTTTGCGGTGGCGCGTTTCCAACACAGTTGACCGAAGCTGAATTCGAGTCCGCGCGATATGATGAACTTGACGATATGACAGCTACCACCGGCGTCGCTTTTCTAGGTTTATCGGTTGGGTGTGCACGCTGTCACGACCACAAATTCGATCCGATCCCCAGCATCGACTACTACCGAATTGCCTCGACTTTTACGACGGCGATTCGCTGTGAAAAACAACTTGATCTTGAACCAGAAGAAAATGCCAAACGGCGCGCGGCGCATTTAGCGATGGTCTCATCACACGAAAATGAGTTGCAGCGGTACGCACTCGATGAGCTACCAAAAAAGTTGTTCGATTGGTTGCGAACTGAGCAGAGCAGCAAACTTGTTCAAGAGAACTGGACAGTTCTTAATGGCGATGTCCACTCAATTCGCAAAAAAAACTTTCAGCGACAACCTGATGGCTCCTATCTGAGCGTCGGAGCCGTACCGAAGCAAGATGTAATCCAGTTAACTTCGCCAATTCAAGACACGGCCATTCATGCTCTGCGACTCGAGACACTTACGCACGATTCTTTGCCGCAAAAAGGTCCTGGACGCGCGGACAATGGAAATTTTGTGCTCAGCGATATTCGGCTATCGATCAATGGGGTATCGAAGGACGAAACCAAGTTCGTGACCGCGCGAGCAACGTTCCAGCAGAACGCTGACACGCTCTCTGTTGCGAAGTCGATCGACGATGATCCGGTATCCGGCTGGGCGGTCGATGGTGAAATTGGCAAGGATCAAGCTGCCGTGTTCCAGCTTGCCAAACCTATTGTCCTGGTTCGGCCAACGGAACTAACAGTGAAACTCACGTTCAACCACCCCAACGGTAAGCATTCGGTTGGACGCTTTCGGCTTTCCGTATCTTCGGATGCTGCTGCGCAACCAGTGATCGGGAATACTGGGGAACCGCCACCAATCGTCGCAGCGAGTCAAAGGCTCCGGTCTGCGGCGACCAGCCAATCGTTCGATATTGTTTCAAAGCACAACGATTGGTCGACGTTGCTCAAATGGTTCCAACTTCGGGACCAAGGTTTCTGCGAGCGTACGGATGCAGTTGCCGAAGCAAAGAAGGCAGGTGCTAAAGAAAAACTGGCTACCGCCTTGGTGACCAGCGAGGGGCTTCCCATTCTTTCTCATCACGCAAATGCTCGCGGATTTCCTCACTTCTACCCCGAAACATTCATGCTTCGGCGAGGCGATGTGAGTCAGAAAGTTGAAAAGGTCGAACCGGGCTTCTTGCAAGTTCTAACGTCAGCGACCAGTGATTCCTCGAGATGGCATCACAAACCGGATGCGGCCGAGTCGCGGTTGAGCTACCGCAGGACGGCACTGGCACGATGGCTTACTGATGCGGAACAAGTGTCCGGCCAGCTCCTGGCTCGAGTAGCCGTAAATCGGCTGTGGCAGCACCACTTTGGTCGCGGAATTGTAGCAACCCCCAATGACTTCGGTTCTGCGGGTGATCGCCCCACTCATCCTGAATTGCTCGATTACTTGTCCGCGGAGCTGATTGAAAGTGGCTGGAGATTGAAGCGACTTCATAAATTGATCATGACCAGCAGCGTCTATATGCAGTCATCGATTATTGACGTTGACGACAAACGACTGGCCTTAGATCGCGAAAACCAATTGCTTTGGAGACGGGTTCCACGCCGGTTGGAAGCAGAAGCCATTCGCGACTCTATGTTGTTTGTCAGCGGGCAACTTGATGACACTATGTACGGACCTGGCTCGCTTGATGCCGCCATGCGGCGACGAAGCGTATATCTCTTCATCAAACGGAGTCAGTTGGTCCCGATGATGATGCTGTTCGATTGGCCAGAACACTTGGTCAGTATCGGACAACGTCCACTGACAACGATCGCGCCGCAAGCACTCATGTTCATGAACAGTGCGCAGGGACGCGAGTATGCGATGTCACTTGCAAGGCGAGTTCTCGAAGATGCGTCATCCGAAAATCTTGAAGTCGCCATCGACCAAGCATACTGGAACACACTAACGCGAGAGCCCAATCATGCTGAAAAGCAGCTGGCCATCGATTTTTTAGGGCAGCAAACTAGGGTACGTAAAGATGGCGGTGAAAAGAATGCAGGGTTGCTTGCTTTCGCCGATTTTTGCCAAACACTAATGAGTATGAATGAGTTTGTTTATGTGGAATAGTCAGCATGATCGACGGTCAATGTTGCTGCGCGCGGGGTGTGGATTTGGAATGCTGGGTTTGGCGGGTCTCCTCAGCGATGAGGGCCTGCTTTCGTCACGTTCTTTTGCGGCAGACTCGCTTGGCACACGATCTCTAAACCCCCTCGCGTCCCAGCCGGGTCACTTCGCGGCTCGAGCGAAGCGCGTCATTTGGATCTTCGTCAACGGTGGTCCCAGTCACGTTGACACATGGGACTACAAACCCGAGCTTGAAAAGTGGGACGGAAAATCGATGCGGGAGTTCGCTCCCGAGTTTTCCAATACCACCGGATTCTTTAAAAATGCTGTGGGAAATTTGATGAAGTCACCGTTTGCATTTTCGCCGCGCGGCGAATGCAGCAAGATGGTTTCGTCCTTGTTCCCCTGCCTCGGGGAGCATGTCGACAAGATGGCCTTTATCCACTCAGGCTTTACCGAATCAAACAATCACTCTCCCGCGTTATTTGCCATGAACACCGGAATGGCTCGGATGGGATTCCCGTGTGTTGGTTCCTGGGTGACATATGGATTGGGAAGCGAAAGCAGCGATCTGCCTGGCTTTGTCGTGATGAGCGATCCGAAGGGAAGAGGACTTCCGAAAGGTCATGCCGCGAATTGGAGCGCTGGCTACTTGCCAGGTGTCTACCAGGGCACCCATTTGCGCCCCAGCGGAGAGCCGATCGACAATTTGAGGTTGCCCGCTCAAGTATCCAAGTCAACTCAGCGAAAACAACTCGACTTGCTCCAGCAGTTGAATCAAATGCATCGCGAAGAGCACGCTGCCGAAGCAGACTTAGCCGCAAGAATTGAAAGCTTCGAGCTTGCGTTCCGCATGCAGTCGGCTGCTCCCCAAGTGCTCGAGCTTAGCGAGGAGACCAAGGCGATATTGGATCTTTATGGCGTCGACGATCCCAAATGCGATCATTTCGCGCGCCAATGCCTGATGGCGCGTCGTTTGGTCGAGAACGGTGTGCGTTTTGTACAGATCTATTCCGGTGGAATGGAGAATCAACGATCCTGGGATGGCCACAACGACATTCAAGGCAACCACCAGCAATTCGCAGACGAAACCGACAAGCCCGTCGCTGCACTACTGACCGACCTTGACCAGCGCGGATTACTCGATGAAACACTCGTTATCTGGTGTGGTGAGTTCGGCAGACTTCCCATCGCTCAGACTGGCGCCAAACCCGGTCGCGACCACAATCCCCATTGTTTCACCGCATGGTTAGCCGGCGGTGGAGCGAAGGGCGGCGTGAGCTACGGTGAGTCTGACGAGGTGGGTTACAAGGCAAGCGTCAATCGGGTTCACTTGAACGATCTTCACGCGACCATACTTTATCTGCTTGGAATCGATCATGAGCGTCTGACGTTCAATTACAACGGTCGCGACTTCCGTTTGACAGATGTTGCGGGCGAGGTCATCCAAGCAATTGTCTAAGTGCATTGTGGGTCGGTTGTCCCAACCGACATTTCAAACGTCAGATCGTTGCACCAGCCGATACTTAGAATCCGAAGCTCTGGGAGTTTCGGGTTACGGTTGGGACAACCGAGGTACAATGAAGTCTGCAGTGGAAGCACTACTAATTTTTTTCTCCGGTTGGACCAACGGGGACTGGGCGGCAAAGTTCGATTGCCGCAGCGGCAAGCAGCTCGGCGCCAATGGTCATAGCCTGCTCATCTAAGTCGAATTGAGGCGTATGGAGTGCATGCCCTCCGAGCACCGGGCCAGCGATGCCAAGTCGCATCATGCAGACGGGTTTTTGCATGGCGAAGAATGCAAAGTCTTCCGCTCCCATGCTCGGCAACTCGATGTGTTGCACTTCTTTGACTTCCGACAGCTGGCTGGCGACGCGTGCCATCGTAGCATGCAGACTCGCATTGTTGTGAACGCTGGGTGTATGCGATGAAAAAGCAACGTCAACTTCGCAGCCAAACGTCTTTTCAGTGGCTAAGGCCACATTTTGCATTTCCTGCATAATGGCCGCTCGAGCACTTTCGCTAAATGTACGTATCGTCCCCGATAGATGCGCTTGCCCCGCCACAATATTCGCAGCCGAGCCGCCATGAAAGGTACCCACGCTGACGACTGCAGGGTCGCGACAATCGTGACTGCGCGGTATGCGGGCATACATCTCCGAAATCCATGAGGCAGCCGCTGCAATAGCGTCAGCGCACAGATGGGGACGCGCGCTGTGCCCCGATCGGCCAGTGAATTCAACGTCAAAACTATCGCAGGCAGCAGTAAATGGCCCAGGCCGGCCAGCGACTTGGCCGACAGCCAGCGTGGGATCGACATGCAATGCCAAAACACAGTCCAAGCCGTCGAGCGCGCCCGCCTCAATCATCAATGGACCACCTTGGCTGGTTTCCTCCGCGGGTTGAAATATACCGCGAACCGCAACTGGCCAGGGCAACTCATCCTGACTATCAAGCCTCCGCAGTATGGCCAGCGCGCCCCAGAGCATGGCCGCGTGCGCATCGTGGCCGCAAGCGTGCATTACACCCTCGCGCTGACTCGCGTATTGGCTTGCAGAAACCGTAAGGATCGGCAACGCATCGATGTCACCCCGCAGACCAACCCGCTTGGTTGCTACCACTGACCTCGCTGTGTTCCAGTCAACCGTCAACCCAATACCCTGCGACGTCACTTGCGGACTTAGCCCCATCGATTCGACTCGTTCCGCCAAGTAACGAGTCGTCGTGAACTCCTGCATGGACAGCTCTGGGTTTGCGTGCAAATGGCGACGAACTTCAATGATCGCTGTCCCCAGTCTGTGGCCAGCTGCACCAACGCTTTGGATCCAGTTGCAGATTGACGTACTATCGTGAACTTGAGTCATGGTGTTTTCGTCACCCAGTGAGTTTGCGCATCGGAGCCGTTTTGCGGCGAACGCAGCTAGATCGAGTTCGATCATATGCGTTCAATTAACAGAATGCTTTAATAGACAGGGCGATTGTGTGGCATGCAACGGCAAACACAGTAAAACCAAGCGGCGAGCCTCATGTAAAGAGCCCGAATCTCCATTGTGCTTTTACCTTTCACATCTCATAGTTGCCATCGGCTCCACGGGCTAGGAGCCAG
The DNA here is from genome assembly GCA_041736515.1 of Pirellulaceae bacterium. GTDB lineage: Bacteria > Planctomycetota > Planctomycetia > Pirellulales > Pirellulaceae > Aureliella. Next base: position 37,408 of record JBGSTP010000287.1, on the reverse strand, counting down.
TTCCCAAAGCACCATGCGACCAAACAGCCCAGGGAGAATTCCTGGTGGTTTTGGGAAATGTAGCCTGGTTCCTGCCCGCTGATTCGCTTGACAGATATTGGCGACTGAATAGCATTAAGCTTTGGCCGAGCGAGAAGCTATCTAACCCCGTGCATCAAAGTCGGTCTCATTATGGTTTCGTCTCACATTTCTATTGGGGATGCTTTGATGTTTTTTTCTTCGTTCGCTCGTGCGCGGTCGACGGCCAAACGGGGTTTTACTCTGGTCGAACTATTGGTGGTAATTGCAATTATCGGAATCCTGGTCGGCTTGCTCCTGCCAGCCGTGCAAGCGGCTCGGGAAGCCGCTAGACGCATGCAATGCCAAAACAGTCTCAAGCAGATTGGCTTGGCAATGCATAATTATGAATCAACACACAAAAAGTTTCCGGCTTCCTTCTATCGCTTTTGGCCGCACAGCACCGCTACTCCAACGGCAGGTACGCCGGGCTGGGGCTGGGGAGTGATGATACTTCCATTTATGGAGCAAGGTAACTTGTACAACAGTTTGAATGTCAATACTCAGTCGCTGGATGGATCGGCTGCCATCAAGAGTTTGGCTCAGACTCCTATCTCCGTATACCGCTGCGCTAGCGATCCAGGGGAGCCGCTCAATTCTAACCGCGGAAACTATGCCACCTCAAACTACATCGCCGTGTTTGGAGCGCTCTATGATCAAGCTGCGCCCTCTACAGGCGCGCTGGTCTACGGCAGTCGCCAAAAAGAAGGGACGGGAATATTCTCTGCGAACAGCGCTATTCGCTTTGGCGACATTACTGACGGCACTTCAAATACCGTCATGGTAGGTGAACGCTGCCTGGGATCCAATGGAGTGCGTAGCGCAACGGGTGTATTGCGTGTCTACACGGGAGGAATATGGGCAGGTATTCCTAAAGACGCTACCTCCAACGTGAACAATCACGTTACGCTCAGCGGCGAATTTGCTGGTGCGAATGCACGCTTTCGAAGGCTGAACTCGCGCGACTCCAACAATTCTCTGGCAAGCACTCACACCGGCGGTGGCCAGTTCGTTTTTGCTGATGGATCTGTCCAGTTCATCAGCGAAAACTCAGATAACGTCTTCATGGATCGCATAGCCGACCGTGCGGACGGAGGAGTCGTTCAGTGGCCAAACTAATTACTTCGACTGCCACTCGGCGCGCGCTTGTTGCATTTTTTGCAATCGCGATTGTCTCGGTCACCCCTGGATGCTCTGGCAGCGATGCACCGGAGACGGCCGTTGTGGAGGGAATTGTAACCATGAATGGAAAGCCGTTACCGAATATCGGTGTCGTGTTTTTTCCCACCGGATCTGGGCCAATGTCGACTGGCAATACCGACGAGGAAGGAAAATTCGAGCTGACGACAGTCACACCCAAAGACGGTGCGGTGGTTGGAAAGCATCGAGTTGCATTTGGCGCAGCTGAGGAATCCGAAGGCGAGTATGCACGTAAAATGCTGCCAGCGCGCTACGAATCGCCGGCATCGTCGCAAGTGACCGCTGAGGTAGTGGCTGGGCAAATCAACAAGTTCAAATTCGAGCTCAGCGATCGTCCGTAGGCAAGACGTAATGCTAGGCGATGTAGACGTTGCGTAGGGTTCGCCGGTTCAGCGGGATGTCGCTGCCGGCGTTCGGGATGCAGTTTGTTGCGCGGGTACGAATCCGAGGAAAGCCATCAAGTCCCGAATCTCAGCGGCGGTCAGATTATCGAGTAGCCCGCTAGGCATTAGCGAAGCCTTGCTTGGCTGAATTTGGTCGATATCCTGCTCGGCGATGACTTTCTCCTGCAGCGTCGAGTCGCGCACGGTAATGGAACCGTCGCCGTTATGAGAAACCTGTCCGCTGAACACTTTGCCATCGGCAGTCAACACGCGTTGTGTGCGGTACTGGTCGCTGACGATATGCGAGGGAAAGAGGATGGATTCGATTACTTCCTTGCGGGTGAATCGCTTGGCAATTGAAGTCAAGTCGGGCCCGATTGATTTGCCCAAAGCTTCCATGCGATGACAGGCAGCACACTGAGATTTCTCGAACACGACACGGCCGCCCTCAATATCTCCCTTACGACCATCGCTGGATGCAAAGTACTCGGTCAGCGTCTCGAGATTCCACGGTGAGCTCTTTTCAAGTTCCGGCAGCTTGGCTTCGGAGAAATCTGGAAACCTCCGCGAAAACCAAGATTGCCATTGCTCCATTTTTTCGATTTCCTCGCCGGTCCAATACGACAGCAGTTTAACAGCAGACTCGGGACTCTCGTGCTCCTGTTCCATGCGCAGACCGTGCAGGATCACTTCGCGGAACGCACCCGGATCGTCTGTTGCAGTTGGTACTTTGCGTAGCGCGTCCATCACTTCATTAACCGCAAATGACTCCAGCACGGGCAGACTACGGACTAAATAGTCCCAGTCTTCGTCGCTGGGATTTTGGGCTAGTCCCAGGGCGACAGCCTGGCGTCTTTCGGGGTTGCGAACCCAGATTTCGCGGAGGTAGGCCAACGAATCTGGATCGGCATTCTGCGAGAGCATCGCCACGATCCCGGTCCGCAGTCGCTTGTACTGCTCGCCTTCGAAGCCCTTGCGATCTATTTCTTGGTCCAACTTACGCAGCGTTTGGAGATCCATACTGCTCAGCTTGTCCGGATATCGGAACAGAGAAACTAACGCCGCATTGGGCCACTTAGCCCCCTGTGCCACGAAGATCCGCGCTTCTTCGAGCGGCAGATCCTGACAGAGGTCTCGGGTTACGTTCATTACGTACAGCGGTACGCTGCTGCCCGAGTCGGCAGGCTGGGTTTCTTCGTAAAACTTGACAACTGCGTAACGCTCTGCGGCTGTCCACTGATGCTTGAAAAACCTCAGGTGCATTGCGATGTGCATTCGATCTGCAAGTTCCGCATCCGATTGCAAAGATTCAATGGCTGATGGTACGACAGAGTCTGCATTCAAGTAGGCGAGTAGCCGAAACAGTTCCCGATTGAGAATTGGTTCTCCAATCGGAAATTCAGCTACCAGGTCCTTTTTCAAACCGGGCACATCGTCGGCTTGCAATCCGCAACGCACCAAGGCAACTTGGTCCAGTCGCAAGAGATCAACCAGGTTGCGATCGCTGACAAAGCCAGCCAATATTTCCCTGGTCATTTCGACGACGGCCAGTCCGTTTTCGCGAGTTGGATTCGCAATTACCAGGGCTAGTCCAGCCTGCAATTGAACTCGTTGATCTTCATGCCCTAGTAGCTGCTCGCGCCACTGTTCCGTGGGGAGTTGCTCTAGCAATCGACGGGCTGCCCAAGACAACCTGCGATCCGTGCTGGAGAGCAGGGGAATTAGTTTTGTAACATCGGGAGAGTGCCCGCCGCGCAATAGCGCCTCACAGGCGGCATGTTGCACGCCGGAGTCACTATCGGCGAGCAACAGCACTAACTGATTATTGATGTCTTCGGACTGTTTGTGCATCCCCATTAGTTGCGCCGCCCGCGCACGAACGGCTTCATTGGGCGACTTGGTCAGCGAAATGAGTAGTTCAGGCGTTGGCGTCGGACCGAACAGTTGCATGACTTCCAGTGCGCGCAAGCGAAATCTGGCTGCGTTCTCGTCGCTATAGGCAACTCCAGCGATCGAGTCATTCCAACTGGCCCCCATTTCTCGTTTGAGTGCCGCGATGGACTGCCGCGCCCAAGCTGAATCGATTTGAGGTTGCTTGATCGCTTTGGCAACCCCCACACCAGGATCCTTGAGTGAATCGGGCACTTTTCCCAGCCATCGCACCTGAAATATACCGCCCTTAGTGCCGCGACCGCCGGTGCAGAAATAAAGAGTGCCATCGGGGGCGACTGTTAGATCAGTAACATTTAAGGGCTGACCTTGGACAAAAACTTCCGACTGAGCTCGACCGTCGGGGGCGAACTTTATACTGAGAATTTGCCCTTGAGTCCAATCGGCCAGAAACAGATTGCCATGATAACGTTGCGGAAACATGATGTGGTCGTAGACGCATCCACCTGTCGGCGAGCCACGTCCCGTTTCAAGAATCGTTGGCAAGCGGTCGAAGTAGTAAGTTGGCCATTTCGCCCAACCACTTCTCCACCCAAACTCGGCACCTTCATTCACTTCATATAGGCTCGTGGGGCGATACCAGGCTGCGCCTTCGTCGGACTCCATGTCGCTGTCATGAACAAAGAGCCTACCGCTGGGGTGAAAAGTTAGATCGTAGGCATTGCGTAGGCCACCTGCCACCAACTCCACCGACTTGCCTTCAATATCCAGGCGAATTACGGTACCTCCCGGAGCCTTGATGCCTGCAGCATGCCCACCTGGATCCTCATAGCGCGGTACCATATCGCCTTCGTAACTAGTCTTCAGCGGACTCGTTTCGGCAAACTCTCCGTCGAACTGTACGTGATTCCCTAGCACGCAGTAGATTCTGCCATCGGGTCCCAGCGCCAGCCCATGGGCACCGTGCTCGCTCAAACCACCCTTAAAGCCGATGATTTTCTTAGCCTCTTCGAGCGCGCCATTGTGGTCTTTGTCAATTAAGCGATAGATTCCAACGCCCTCGGGACCTTCACCTGTAACATAGACGTCGCCGTTTAGTGGAAGGATTCCCTGTATACCTTTGACTAAATCGCAGTAGTCGCGCTTCTTATCGACAACGCCATCTTTGTTGGTATCGTACAGCAGTAGCAATGGCCCATCTTCCTGGGCTGCAATGAGGTGGCCGAACTCATTGAAGGCCAGATTGACGAGAGAGCCCGTAACATCGTCGCTGAGAATCTCCTCCACAGAAAACTCACTACTTATTTGAAAGCGTTGGTTTTCTGAAGTGTTTGTCGGACTGACTTCCTCGCGGCGGTCCCATGGTGCGGTTTCTCCAAGCGCTCCAAAGACTTGTGCTGGTTTCCAGCGACTGTCGTCGGTCATAGTGCTGGTCCAATTCGGAACGGGATCGATCGAAGTTCTCCACGAGGCATCGGTGGAGTAGCTCTGCCACTGCGAATTTTGACCGTTGGGTTTAAGAAACACCCGCGCAGCCAACGCTGCCGGACCAGCAGCCAGGTTGGTGACCCTCACCGCGATTACATTCCGTCCACGGACGAGAAGATTCTTGATGTCGTACTGCTCCATTTGACGAATGGAGTTGCCGGCGCCTATTTTGCGACCGTTGATAAATAGTTCATAGCGATCGTCCGAGGTAATCGTCACGGTAGCCTGATCGGTCGCACCAAGCTGGATAGTCTTGCGAAAGACGCAATCACCCTCTGGGGCTTGCCCGCGTGGATGTTCAGGTGACCATATCCACTGGGCCTCCTGCGCTTGCGCTAGGGAGACGGCAGCGAAACAGAAGCTGGCCAGCATCACTACTGTTTTCAACATTGAATTCATCCGTGACTTTGTCTCAATCCACTTCGCACTGTGGTAGCCCCACTTGTATCGAAAGGTCTGAGATTTGAAAAATGTTTATCCTCGCACCGCGATGCATAAACTGTTCAGTAAACGAGAATGTGGGTCCGCTGCCTAGCAAGTAAACGGCGTCCGAACATTCTTTATTCTGTCGAAGACTTAGCCGAATCAACTCAGAGCTGTCAAGACATTTTGGGGGAGTTAGATAGGAGCGTGCAGAGAAGGACTTGAAAAACACATCCGTCCTGCAATTGCTAGCGGCAGTCCTGAAAAATTGAGAGAACACTCAATTTAAATTGGGCAAACAGGGACAAACAGGTCACGCAATGGGCCGGCGTTTCGAGTGCGGGCAAAGTCAGCTGAGGTGCCCCTATGCCAACGCCGCTCGATTTGAGGGCCTTAGTTTGCCAAGGCAACGGCTTGACCTACAGTCCACGCTTTGGGATCGCTTGGGTCGCGATGAATGTGATGATAAAGTGTATCGCGCTCGATGGGCTCCCTGCCAGCTTCTGCAATCAATTGCTTAATTCGATCAACACTCAACATTTCCGGCGTAGTTGCACCGGCATCGTGGTAGATCAATTCATGACGTACCGTGCCATCGATATCGTCTGCTCCGTAGTGCAATGCAAGCTGTGCGGTTTCGATACCGAGCATAATCCAATATGCTTTGATATGCGGAATGTTGTCGAGCATTAGCCTTGCGATAGCCATCGTGCGCAGGTCAGCCAGCGCGGATGGCTTTTTGATATTTGTCAGTTCTGTGTTGTCAGGATGGAACGCGAGTGGAATAAAAGTCTGAAAACCACCCGTCTCGTCTTGCAACTCCCGCAAGCGAAGCAAATGGTCGATGCGGTGGTAGGCTTGTTCGACGTGACCATAAAGCATAGTGCAGTTGCTTCGCAACCCAAGTCGATGCGCTTCGCGATGGACTTCAAACCACTTGTGCGCATCTGCCTTATGTTCGCATAGTTGATCCCGTACTTCGGAGTGGAAGATTTCGGCGCCTCCGCCAGGCAGACTCCCCAACCCTGCTTCCCGAAGGTCGCTCAAGATGTCCTTGACCGACCATTTAGTCAAGAACTCGAACCAGCCAATCTCCACAGGCGTCCAGGCCTTCAAATGTATGGTCGGATAGGCCTGGTGCAAAGATTCCAGCATCCCACGATACCAGGCATACGGCATCTTATGATGCAAGCCGCCCACGATATGCATTTCGGTGCAACCATTTGCGTACGCTTCGGCACCGCGCTGCAAGACTTGCTCGGTAGACATCGCATAGCCTTTGGGATCGCGCAGATCGCTGCGAAACGCGCAGAACCGACAGCGGTAAATGCAAACGTTGGTAGGATTCAGATGCGTATTAATATTGAAGTAGGCCACGTTACCGTGCAACCGCTCGCGAACCTGATTAGCCAGGATACCGATTTCTTGCAACGGCACGCTGGGATCATAAAGTGCAATTCCGTCTTCCATGGTGAGTCGCTCCCCAAGTTCTACTTTGGCGCGAATTTCACGAAGTCGACTTAAAGAATCGTTTGCATTCATGGATACTAGGAAGCTCTCAAATAGTATGTGTTTCAGGTACTGCCAGGTGGCTAACCGCAGTGCAGCCCATAGTTTAACTGGTGTGCCCCATTTGATCGATTGCAGTCGGCTGGTTATTTTGGCTACAGTACCTTTCGCACCCGCTGGGTATTTGCACCTCGCGCGGCAAGTTGAAATTTGTCGCCGAGCGAAGCCTCCGATTGTGACTTAATCGATTAAGATACTGGTCCAGATGTTGCAGTCGCACTGCGTTTTCTCCGGCCCGTCGCGGGATTCGCGTGAATGATCTGCAACTTGTGATTGTCCCATCGTGAATTAAAGAGAATGAACATGAACCTACATATTGTTCGCGTCCGCACGAAAGTGTTATGTGTCGCGCTGCTCATGCTATATCCCGCGTCGTGTCTTCTCGCCGCAGAACGCGAAGTCGATCCATCGCAAAGCAAATGGCATGAAAAGTATAAGAGCCAGGAAAACATCCCCAAGCTCGAAGAGATGATGCTCAATATGGAAGCTGAGCCCGACGTTCAGCAGGGCTTCACCAACCTATTCAACGGTCAGGACTTGAGTGGCTGGACAGCCAAAGGTGGTAATTGCAGATTTGAAGTCAAAGATGGAATCCTGATCGGCACCTGTGTCCCTGGATCCAACAGTACGTATCTTTGCACGGAAAAAAATGACTACCGAGATTTCGTGTTTACCTGCGAAATGAAGTGGCAGGTGGACGGAAACTCGGGCGTAATGTTTCATGCAAAGTTGAAACAGGATGGCAAAACAGAAACAGTATTCGGGCCCCAAGCCGAAATGGAGGGCATCACGGGCGACCGTTTCTGGAATGGAGGCATCTACGGCCAAAGCTGCGGAGGCTACTTCTATCCATTGTGGCTCAGGGAGCACCAAGCTGCCCGAGCAGCCTTGGATCGTGCGGGTTGGAATCGACTGACCATCGAATGCAAGGGAAACACGGTAAAGACTTGGGTCAACGGAGTACCAGCGGCTCACTGGGCGGACAACGGGACCTACGCGCAGGGTTACTTCGGCTTGCAGATTCATAAAGGCAAGGCGGGCACTGTACTGTGGAAGAACATTAAGGTTAAGGAGTTTAACCACTAGCTAAGCTACTGCGCGATTTTGAAATTCACACCATCCGACCGATATCTCTTCCCCGGGTATAAATTCATACAAGGACACTTCCCATGACGACTCTCCACCGCAGACATTTGCTCAAATCCGCCACATTGGTTTCGCTATTACCTGCACTTTCGCACAGCGTATACGCGGCATTTCCCAACCGGCCAGCCGCATCGGACGATCCGTGGTTGGGCTTGAATGTGGGTGTAGCGACCTACACACTGCGTGAATTGCCTATTGAAGAGGCAATCAAAGGAGTCCAGCGCGTCGGACTCAAGTACGTTTCCATCAAGAATGTTAAGAACCACATTGACCTCAGTCACACGAGCGAGGAACGCAGACAGCGCGTTCAAATGTTCCGCGATGCTGGTTTAACGCCAATGAGCGTCGGAAATGTGACGATGCGCGGCAGTGAGGCAGAACTTCGCCAAGCCTTTGAATTCGCGCGGGATGTTGGCGTGCCAACAATCGTATGTGCCCCCAATCATGACGTTTTGCCAACGCTCGACAAGTTAGTCAAAGAGTACGATATTCGCCTAGCAATCCACAACCATGGCCCGGAGGACACATTCTTTCCTTCGCCGTTTGATGTGATGCGGGCTGTGGAAGGTTTGGACAAACGCATCGGTTTGTGTATCGATGTCGGACACACGGCCCGCGCTGGGGTCGATCCGGCTGAGTCGATCCTCAAGTGTAAAGACCGACTTTACGACGTTCACGTGAAGGATATTTCCGCGATGGGCAACAAAAATACTCCAATCGAAGGTGGTCGTGGCATTTTGGATCTCAAGTCTATTCTTGCAGCTCTGCTAGAGATCAAGTTTACCGGCCTGGTAGGATTCGAGTATGAAAAGGATGGCAAAGATCCTGTACCGGGGCTGGCAGAATCCGTCGGTTACAACAAAGCCCTGTTGGCAAGCCTGAAGTCGTAACCTAAATCGGCAATCGCGGTGGTCCAATTCACCGCAGAAAATCGTAGCCACTCGCCGCCAAACGGTGGACGAATCCCGCCCGGACACACCACCTCTGGCGCCAGTGGCTACGTTAGACGCGTCAGAGTGCTGATGGTACGGCATTCACTAGCCCGGTCGCGACTGCTTGTCATTACCCACTATTCGCATCATTTTGCATCCCAGGCGATCACATAGCAGTATTACTTGGTGAGGATTAGTTTTCCCTGTCGCGTCTTTCGAAGGCGATAAAGCTGCCCGCTGCATTCAATCCAAATCTCTTGTCCGCAGCGTGCGATGTCGTCAAAGCGCACAATTTTCGGCAGCTCCAAGGTTCGATCACGCTGCTCGGCAACTTCATGCGCATCCTTTTTCTGTGAAATCTCTTCTGACATTTGATAGCGATTTCCTAAGGGAACTAGCTTCTTTTACTAGGACGCGGCTGACGCGGACGGGGCAAATGCGAAAAACAAACATGCTAATGATACTCAATCTCATCAATAGAATAGCGACCTGTGCCTGGCGTGCAATCGGTAAGTCCTCTCAAATTTCGATTTGAGACTCGCTGCCATAAGAGCTCCCGGATAGTGACGTCAACCACGCGAGGGGCGTAGTGCTGTGCCTCAACCTGCATTTAAACTATGCAGAAGGCAGACTGGCGGTGAAATCGCCGTCGAGGCGGCGGTTTTTCCATCGATGGCTTACCACACGACCTTACCGCCATAAACGGAATCCGGAACGCTTTTCTTGGCACAGAATTTTCCACGAAATGCACCATCCGCCGAGGGTATGCAAGAGAAGATTGTCGGGATACTTCTCTGTCGCAATGGAAAGGGTCCGTGACTGTTACTAGTCCAAACGGCCCCTAAGGAGTGTGGAACAACATCTGCATTGAGAGCGGTCATGTAATCCTGCAGTTAGGCGCATTGCCGAATGCGACCAAGCGCAGTGGCGTTACTGTGATGAGGCATTACGAGTTACCGCTAATGGTCAGTTCCTGGCCGCTCACACCAGCGAAATGTGACTCAGGTTAGAGTTGTTTCCCAATCGAAGAGTTTGCAGACCCGCTTTAGAAACTAAGCAAAGAAATAAATTGGACGCCAATCATGAGTGATAGATCATTCTTGCAGATACGATTGCCCCTACTAACGACTGTTTGGCCCATTCAAACAATACAGCACCCTCATAACCAGGCATGTGAGAGTGAGAGAAACCACGCAGCTCCGCGAGTCGGTTATGCCGCGTTTGCGCGTAGAGCGACGATTATGGGACTGGCCATAGTGCTAACCGGCCCCTTGGGTTGGTCGCAAACAGGCACCAATCGAGACGCCGTAGTTCGAAAGGGAGTCGAATACTTGCGTCAGCGTGGACAACAAGAAAACGGAGCATTCAGTCCTCAAATCGGCATTGGCCTAACCGCGCTCGCTGCCACGGCACTGATTGAGAACGATATACCGCTCAGCGATCCGATGCTCTCCAAAGCAATTGCCATAGTGGCTGGTTCCTCGCAAGCAGATGGCGGAATCTACGCTCCCAATTCGCGACTAAAAATGTACGAGACTTGCGTCGCAATGATGTGCTTGAAGACCGCCAATCAAGATGGCAATTACGACGAACTCCTGGGGAAGGCTGCCAAGTTCCTCAAAGGAGAGCAATTTGACGAAGCAGATGGGATTGACCCTTCCAATTTCGAGTACGGTGGGGCAGGTTATGGTGGCAAGTCGAGGCCAGACCTATCGAATACGGCATTTCTAGTGGATGCCTTGAGTAGCATGCAGGATAGTGCTAACGACGAAGCAATCGCTAAGGCCTTAACTTTCATTTCGCGGTGTCAAAATTTAGAATCGCCACATAACACGAGCGCCGAAGCGGCCAAAGTCAACGATGGCGGATTCTATTACACCGTCTCCGCAGGCGGAGTTTCTGCCGCGGGAGAAACACCCGATGGTGGCTTGCGCAGTTATGGTTCGATGACCTACGCGGGCTTAAAGAGTATGATTTATGCGGGGCTTACGCCTGATGATTCCCGCGTCGCTGCGGCGCTGACTTGGATCAGCAAACACTACACGCTAGACAACAATCCTGGCTTGGGAGATGCCGGTTTGTACTACTATTATCATCTTTTTGCCAAGGCCCTCGATGCGGCCCAGATAAACGAGTTCACCGACGCCACTGGCGCGAAACATGATTGGCGTGTCGAGCTGGTAGATCATCTGGGCAAGTTGCAGGCTGAAGACGGGTCGTGGACTAACTCCAATTCCAAATGGATGGAGAGCGATCCGAACTTGGCCACCGTGTTCAGCCTGTTGGCTCTTAGTCATTGCAAATCGAATTAGCTGTGGCGTTTCCGCATAAGTTGTCGCTCCGAGTTCGCATGCTCTGGCCATTGCTAGCCGTTTCAGCGACGGCAGCTTTTATTGTCGCTGTCCTCTCGTCGGTGGCTGGGCGCCAGTGGGCCATTCATGAAGTGCAAGAAAGATTTGATGCCATCGAACAGACTATTCAGGAGGCTAATTACCCGTTGACAACGGCAGTCGTTGCTTCGCTGGCGAAGTTATCGGGTACTGAGCTGATTTCTTTAGACGACGGCGGGAGAGTTATCGAAAATACGCTTGCGGGGAATTCTCCGGCAGACTTCAACGAGGTACTGCGATCGTTTGTTGTTCCAGGTGAAGCCACGGCCACAGAAACGGCCGCATTGGAATTGGGACACGCCAGCTACCTAGCGATCAGTATTCGGCGCTCCTCGGAGCGAATGAGATCGGACAAAGCCAGCCAAGTCGTCGTGCTGTTCGATGAGTCGCGAGTGCGAGCGTCGGGGCGCCGCGCTGCGCTTCTGCCGCTGGTCACCGGCATTTCAACTATTGCCCTCTTAGCGACGCTCATGACCGCCATGACAGGTCGATTGGCCGGTCGGCTAGCGATATTGCAGCGAAGCGTGGAGAAAGTGGCCGCCGGCGATTTTGAGTCACCTGTCGCCGACAATTCTACTGACGAAGTGGGGTATTTAGGGCGGTCTGTCGACGAGATGGCAGCTCAACTAAAACAACTGTGGCAACAAGTCAATCGGCAACAGAGTCAGAAACTATTGCACCAAATTGCCGGCGGCATGGCGCACCAATTGAGAAATTCGTTGACGGGAGCTCGGTTGGCTCTTGAACTCCATCGCCAGAGTTGCCCAAGCAGCGATCATCAAGAGGTCGACATTGCGTTGCGCGAAATGGAAGGCGCAGAGGACTATGTTCGCCGTCTGTTGCTTGTCGGCGCTGGCGAGCAGCAGGCTTACAGGCCTGCCAGCGCGCTAGTGTGTTTGAATGACGTACGGTCCAGTCATGCTGCCGTAGCCAAGCATCTGCATGTACAACTAAATTGGGACCTTAACCAACTACCTGCGCATTGGGAAGTGGACGATGGAGCGACTTTCTCAGCGGCGATTGCAAACCTTGTACTCAACGGCCTACAAGCTGCAAAGCATGTTTGCGTCCAAGCTGTGATTAGCGGCCCGACGACATGCTCGGTAACAGTCTCTGATGATGGACCTGGAATCGCCCCGTATGTCGCAGAGCATCTCTTTGAACCATTCATCACCACCAAGCCCGAGGGAATGGGACTTGGGCTGCCGTTGGTCCGACGGGCTGCCGATACGCTTGCGGGGCAAGTAGAATGGAAGCGAAAGAATGACCGAACCATCTTTGAATTTCGATGCAGAGCAACGTTAAAGTGATTCTATGCCCGACTTAGTACTGGTCGTTGATGACGAACCATCGATATGCTGGGCGCTGCAGAGACTGCTGGAGAGTCAAGGACACACAGTGGTCACGGCCTCCTCAGCCGAAGAAGGGCTACAAATCGCCTCTACGCGGACGCCCGCGCTGGTGCTACTGGATGTGCGGTTGCCCCGGGAAGACGGCATCTCAGCACTGCCAAAATTCAAATCTGTTACGAACGGAGCTCCGATCGTTATCATGACTGCGTTTGGTGATTTGGAGACTGCGGTTGCTGCTGTTACGCAGGGTGCCAGCGACTATTTGATTAAGCCATTCAAACTAGAGGACGCTTCGCGCGTTTGCACCGCGAACCTGCAGGCATCACGCAACGCCGGTCTTAGCACGAGTTCGGAAATGCGTGCGGATGACACTGTACGAATTGTCGGATCGTCACCAGCCATCCAGCAAGTCTTTCGTCAAATAGCTCTCGTTGCCCAGAGCGATCTTTCGGTTCTTGTTACCGGCGAAACAGGAACAGGCAAGGAATTGGTGGCAGCGGCCATTCATCGCCACAGCCCACGAGCCAACCGGCCCTATCTGGCGATTGCACCCGTCGCGTTGAATGCCGATCTGATTGAAAGCGAGCTTTTTGGTCACGTCAGGGGTGCATTCACGGGAGCCAACGAAGATCGAGTGGGATTGTTCGAGCAAGCAACGGGTGGAACTGTGCTGCTGGACGAGATTGGCGAACTGCCGATGGCCATCCAAGCAAAACTTCTGCGCGTGCTAGAGCAGGGCGAGTATTGTCGTGTCGGCGAAATGACCCCCCGTCGTTGCGATGTTCGCATCTTAGCCGCGACGAATTGCGATCTTCCGATTGCAGTCCACGAAAAGCGATTCCGAGAAGATCTGTATTACCGGCTTAACGGGATGCACATCCATCTGCCGCCGCTTCGCGAACGCACTGAAGACATTCGTCAGTTATGCTGGTACTTTCTGTCGAGAGTCAGCGAGATGGCTGAGCCGCAACTAAACGAAACCCTGCTTGAAGCATTGGCAGCCCGACCTTGGAATGGAAACGTGCGCGAGCTGCGCAATGCAGTTGAACATGCTGCCGTGTTGGCCCGAGGCAGACCACTGCAGATCTGGGATTTTCCCGTACCGACGCAACTGAGTGATCAAAGCCATCGAATCGCTCTAGATGAATCGGTGCGAGACTGGGCGCGAGCCGCCTTGCGAATCGCCGATGACGCTTCGGCACAACTCCACGCCCAGTTTCTTGCCGCCGCCGAGCCCGCACTCTTTCAGATTGCCATTGAACATGCAGGCGGCAACCGTGCCAAAGCGGCTGAGTTGCTGGGCATACATCGCGGAACCCTGCGCGACCGTCTGCGAACGTACGGTATCAATGACTAAGGCTGACGACTACCGGCTAATGAATTTGCAGTGGTTGCTACTTCTGCGTCAGGTTCCAGACAGCATCGAATTCGCGGTCAGGCTGCGTCAGCAATTCCACAGTTCTGCTCAACAGGATGATTGTCGGACGATCATCGGGGTAATCCTGCACAACCGAGGCCAGGCGACCAGCAGCTAATTTCAGGTCCCCCGCCTCGTAGGCTTTCAGCGCTTCTTCGTAGCGTGCACACAGGTTGCGTTGCGATTCATTTTCGCAGAGTTGATAGAGTTCGATCGGCGCGGCGATACCCACCACGCGAATTTTCGCGAGTCTGCGCATCTGAAACGCGGCTGCGCGTTGGGCGAGTTTAGCTGTTTCGCCTGTAATCAAACCGGGCACTCCGATTTGTTTGGTAACCCCTTGAATGCGACTGGCAAGGTTGACTGTATTGCCGATCGGCCCGTACTTGAATTTGCGCTGAGAACCAGTATTTCCCACGCTGGCCGGGCCACTATTGATACCGATGCCGAAACCAAAGCGATCGGGAATGATTGATTTCCATTTTTCGCCCAGGGGCACAGTCTGTGCCAGCATATCCAGCGCAGCGCGGCATGCTCGTTCTGCATGGTCGACCTGCTCGCCTGGTGCGCCCCACATGGCCATCAATTCGTCACCAATGTAATCGACAAGCACGCCATCGTGGTTTAGCACACACTCGCTCAACACGGTCAACACATCATTTATCCAAGCGATCGCTTGAGTGGGACCGATCTTTTCCGTTACAGAGCTGAAACCGCGTATATCGCAAAACAGTACGCTGACATCTGCCGATCTTCCATCGAGCAGCGTTCGGTCGCGTTTGAGTTGATTTAGCACTTCTGGCGAAAAAAACTGCGCCATCGAACTGCGCAGCCGCTGTTCCTGTTTGATCGCCAAGCTGGATGAAATACCTGAAGCAAGCACCTCCAGCATTGCTGCTTCAAGCTCGCCAATCGGTTGATTATTCTCACTTTCGCCGATCAATCGATCCCCATACAACGCACCGACGATTCTCTTATTTTCGTCGAAGATCGGTGCAGCTACAGCGCGGTCGATCTCAGTGATCGACTTCCAAACGCTTTGAGATTGATGTTGCGGATCAACGCTGGTTGTACGACCATTGGTCTCCATCTTGGAAAGCAGCGTGTTGCTGAACGCCCGAGCAGCGGCACGCGACTGATCCAGCCCTGGACGAAACGACAGCGTGCGACACATCCACTGGTCGTCTTCCTTGCCTAATACGGCCACACGATCCAAGTCGATCATCTGAATCGCAGCTCGGCCGGCCGCATCAAAAAATTCCTTGCTGCCAGGCGGCTCTTTGAATGCCTCCAGAGCGGTACGCACCAGGCGGACGGCAATCTCCTGATGCTTCGTCGACTGCTCTGTTGCAATCATCGACATTAATCGATTGGCGCTGGTATCCGCATCCTGTGCGAACCGTAGCGCAAGAAAGCTACTATCGTCATCATCCTCACTATCCTCAAACGCTGCCTGAAATGTGGGGATGAAATCTCGGCCCGGAATGGATGGAGAATTGCATGAAAGACAGAGCTGGTAGTCCTCGGGGAAGTAAATTGTCGTCTCCCTGCCAATTTGCAATTCCTCGTTGGGACGCAGCAAAGTGGTGGGCAGATGCAGCTCAACGGCGCGATGCAAATTCCTCGCAAGCATGTTACCATTGCGGTCCAGATCTATGCGCAACGATAATCGCGGAACCGAGCGATTGCTCAAGGGGACTATTACTAACTTGCGCGCCACATACTCATTGGACGCGTAGTGGTCTGAATCAGGCTCGATGTCAATCACACTGACCGGCGGCGGCAAATTTGGGTCTGTTTGACGCCCTACTGTAAACGGCACGTCGATAGAACCCTCTCCGAATAATCGGCTATTTTGATACAACTTGTAGTAAATTGCCGACATACTTGAATTCGAAGGACTTCTGAGAGTACCCGGGCAGCAGACGATTACTGGGCGACGCCGTGTAATCGAGTATACTATTAGTTTTAGAATTTGCATGCTGTAAATGCCAAACCATGTCCTGGCTTGTAAGCGGATTGCTCGTTTGGGCGTCCTTCTTCGTTGGTGGAACGCTATTCGCCGTCGCACTTTTCGAGGCTTTGCAACGGTCTACAATTCATGTGCAACGGCAGATACGATCCAGGGGCTGCGTTCCATCCATGTAGTTACGTAGAAAAAAAATAGTTAAGTAGAAAAGTGGTGCAACGGCTCAGTTGTGGGCTAGTGGCAGGACTGTCGACTATAAGTCGTAGTTTTGACCAGTTTTTGATATTCGCGAGTCCATACGATTAAGAACGTGGCCACAACACCTGCATATTTTGGCGAACCATCCAGTGCATCGGGCATTGTGGTAGCCGACTTAACGGTTTCTTTTCCGGGCCAACCACCTGTGCTCGACGCTCTGTCACTCGAAGTTTCTCCGGGCGAGATTGTGGCATTGGTAGGCGCTTCAGGCTGTGGCAAGAGCACGTTACTGCGGACGATTGCCAACCTGGCTGTTCCCGCTAGCGGCGAGATCCGATTCAGCTCGGGCGCACCCAGTCAACGATCTAGCGATTTGTCGTTTGTATTCCAGGAGGCTACTCTGTTGCCGTGGAGAACTGTCCACGAAAACATTAGATTGCCACTGGAGCTTGGGCGATTCAAGAGCGAGCAGCGAACAGGAGATATCGTCGCACAAACCCGACAACTGGTTGGACTGAGCGAAAGCGACGGGAAAAAGTATCCACGGGAACTTTCGGGCGGCATGCGAATGCGAACCAGCATTGCCCGCGCACTGGTCACCGACCCCAATATTTTATTGCTTGACGAACCCTTCGCGGCTCTAGATGATTTGCTCCGTTCAAAATTGAATGATTTGATCTTGGAACTGTGGCTCATACGACAGCGCACCATTTTGTTTGTAACCCATAACATTGCGGAGGCTGTTTATCTGAGCCATCGCATCGTGATTCTCGGCAATGGTAAAGCCAGTAGCGTTGTGGAGAATGAGTTAGACTGGCCGAGGAATGCTGCGCAAAAGTCGACAACGCAATTTGCCGCTCTTTATGGTCGCGTTAGTCAGAAGCTAGCTGAGGCGTCGCGCGCATGAGCTTCAATGTCGAACGTTTGAAGACACTGGCTATGACTTCGCTGGTTTTTGCTGCCACACTCATTGGTTGGCAGCTCGCAATACTGTGCTTCAAAATCCATCCGATAATATTGCCTTCTCCCGCGCGGGTTGCAGCTGCGGCATGGAGCGAGCGCAACTCACTCATCGAAGGATTTTGCATTACCGGCGCGGCAGCTCTGCTGGCCGTTCTGCTCAGCGTTCTGCTCGGAACGATCATTGCGGTTTTATTTAGCCAATCGCGCTGGTTGCGTTCGGCGTTCTATCCCTATGTAGTCTTCTTGCAGACAGTTCCGATTGTGGCCATCGCTCCGCTACTGATTACCTGGTTTGGTTATGGGTTTAGCACAGTCGTGCTGGTGTCCTGCATAATCAGCCTGTTTCCCGTCATCTCGAATGGTACAGCCGGGCTAATTTCTGTGGACGAGAATCTCAAGGATTTATTTCGACTGGGGGATGCCACCAGGCTTCAAACGTTGACTAAGCTGCGGATTCCGTTTGCCATCAGTCACTTAATCCTGGGTACGCGCGTAAGTGCGGGTTTAGCTGTGATAGGCGCAATTGTTGGCGAGTTCTTTGTTGGAAATGGCGCAACTGGCTATACCGGTCTGGGCACGCTCATGACTGGCTGGCAAAATCTAGCCAGAACCGACGCGTTGATAGCTGTCGTGTTGACCAGCACGCTGCTCGGTTTGACCATGATCGGCATCGTCAACTTTATTGCCGGTGTGCTGTTATGGCGTTGGACAGCGGGAAGCGGCTTTGAAAACGAATAGACCGCGTTTGCCCCGCCCCACGCACAATAAATGAACTCAATCACCTTCCTCCGCAAGGATAACGCCATGTTTCACGTCAGGTATGTTTGTCTCAGCCTGCTCGCCGTCTATGCAACACTCTTGACCGGCTGTAGCTCGTCCGACTCTGGTCCGCTTGCAGCTTCCAACGATTCTGGGTTACAGCACGTCACATTAATGTTGAATTGGTATCCCGAGGCCGAACATGGTGGTTTTTATGCCGCCAAAGTGCATGGGATTTTCGAGCAATACGGACTCGACGTAGAGATTCGTCCAGGTGGTCCAAACGCGCCAGTCGCTCAAGAGTTGGTGACCGGTCGAGTCCAATTTGCGATTGGCAATGCTGATGACGTTTTACTGTTTCGCAATCAGGATGTTCCCGTAGTTGCCTTGATGGCACCCATTCAAAATACGCCGCGCTGTGTGCTCGTTCGCGAGGACTCAAAAGCCAAGCAACTCGCGGATCTGTCAGGAATGGTCTTGCAGGCAAATTCTGGAAGGCCCTTTCTCAATTTTTTGCAAAGCGAGGGATTGCTGGAGGGCGTCCAAGTAGTACCCTATGCGGGCTCTGTCGCCAAACTGGTTACAGACCCCAATACTGCCATTCAAGCCTACTCCTTTAGCGAGCCATTTATGGCGCGCGAGCAGGGGGTGGCCGTTCGCGCCCTAATGCTCTCGGATATTGGATTCAATCCGTATGCATCGTGCCTAATGTCCACCGACGACTATATCGCAGCCAATGCTGACATCGTCAGTCGCATGGTAATTGCTTGTCGCGATGGATGGGCAAGATACTTGGATTCGCCAGCAGAGACCAATGCCGTCATCTTGGCCGCAAATTCTCAGGGAATGACCGCAGAGGCACTCAAGTTTGGCGTCGACGAACTCAAACCTCTATGCCTGCCCGACGGAATGCCCGCGGAAGAAATAGGCCAAATGAAGCACGAGCGCTGGTCGCAATTGATCGAACAGTTTCGCAAGCTCAAGCTGATCACAAGCGAAAGAATCACACCGGAAAATGTTTTCACGACTCGTTTTGCCGACCGCAGCGGCGCTGGCATTTAGGTAACTTTTTTGCAAAGTCCGCTAAAAACGTTAAGATAGACGGTGCTAATCGAGTGCACAGCATTTTCCCGCCCGACTTAAAACCACCCTCCGCGTAGGCTGCGATCTATGACCACGTCTTGCATCACTCGCAGAGAACTTTTGCAACAGGCTGGTGGCGGTCTTGGCGGTCTGGCGTTGGCAACATTGCTCCATCAGGACTTGCGCGGGGCGAATTCCGCCATCTCTCCTCGTGTGAAGCGAGTTATTTGGCTGTTCATGCACGGTGGCCCCAGCCACGTAGATTTACTGGACCCTAAGCCTGCGCTCGCGCGCTTAGCTGGTCAGCCGTTACCTGAGAGTTTCGGTAAAGTTGCAACGCGACGTAAGGTAGCGACCAACCCGCTTCTTCCCGCGATAAAGCCCTTCAGGCCACGCGGTGAATCCGGGCTACCGCTGAGCGACTTCCTGCCCGAAACATCAGCTTTCGCTGACGATCTATGTGTGATTCGAAGTCTACATGGCGATAGTGTCAATCATCCTCAGTCGGTCTATCAAATGAACACCGGCAGCGTGCTGATGGGTCGTCCGAGTGTTGGCAGCTGGGTTGCTTATGGGCTTGGCAGCGAGAATCAGGACTTGCCCGCATTCGTGGTATTGCCCGATCCTGCTGGTGGACTCAAGGGTGGACCACCTGCTTGGGGAAACGGATTCCTGCCTGCGTCCTTTCAGGGCGTAACTATGCGTGCCGGCACGCAGCCAATCCTGCACCTGAAGCCATCGATCGAGACGCCGCGAGCCGAGCAGCGCCGGACGCTCGACCTCTTGCAGCAACTCAACCATCAACACTTGTCAGCCCGCGACTATGACGACGAATTATCTGCCCGCATTTCTGCCTACGAACTTGCCTTTCGAATGCAATCGGCTGCTCCTGAGCTAGTCGACATTCGCGATGAGTCGCCAACAACGCTACGCCAATACGGAATCAACAGCCGCGCTACCAACGATTTCGGCACTCGCTGTCTGTTAGCGCGAAGAATGATTGAGCGAGGCGTCAGGTTTGTCCAAGTCTATTCAGGCGATACCAACGGTTGGGATGCACACAAAGACGTGGCCGATAATCATAGTAAACTGTGCGCTGCGACAGATCTACCTGTAGCAGGATTGTTGCGCGATTTGAAACAGCGCGGACTCTGGGATGACACGCTTGTAATTTGGGGTGGCGAGTTTGGAAGAATGCCGATGAGCGAATCTGGAACCGGTCGCGATCACAACCCCTGGGGCTACAGCGTGTGGCTGGCGGGCGGCGGAATTCGAGGCGGAATGGCCTACGGAGCGACTGACGACGTTGGACTCCGCGCCGTAGACAAGCCTGTTCACATACGTAATCTACATGCCACTTTTCTGCACCTGCTTGGCGTTAACCCCAACTCGCTTTCCTTTTTCCACAACGGCTTGGATGAACGATTGATCGGCCCAACTGATGATGTCGAAATCGTGGGAGAGATCCTCGCATGAGGCTTTGGAAGTCCTTTACTTGCCTAGTATTTTTAGTACCGAGCTGTGCGAGCGCTTGGTGTGGGGAGCGAGCCGAATCGCCGTCCCTATCTGAAATTGAAGTCACCGCAGAGGACCGCGAGCACTGGTCGTTTCGCCCGCTGGCCGTTCCCAACGTCCCCGTCTGTGCTGCACCGACATCTGGACCAATCGATTGCTTTGTGTTGAGCGAACTGGAAAAGAAGAGTCTGTCTTTCGCCCCCATGGCCGACCGCGCAACACTGCTGCGTCGGCTGAAGTTGGATCTGCTCGGATTGCCGCCGACGGTGGAAGAATTAACGGATTTCCTAAATGATCCACGCGACGAAGCCTACGAGCTCATGGTCGATCGGTGGTTAGCCTCTCCGCAGTTTGCGGAACGGCAATCACAATTCTGGCTAGATATTGCTCGCTTTGCAGAAACCGACGGCTTCGAGCACGACAAACTCCGCGATGAGGCTTGGCAGTATCGAGACTGGGTTGTCGACGCACTGAATCAGGACATGGCCTACGATCAGTTCGTTACTCTGCAGTTGGTTGGAGACCTGGAACCGACGCAGGAACATCGCATCGCGACCATGTTCTGTCTGGCGGGCGCAGACATGCCAGACCTCAACGAACAGCATGTGCGCCGACACGACCGCTTAAACGAATTGACCTCAACCGTGGGATCGGCGCTGCTAGGCTTGCAAATGCACTGCGCCCAGTGCCACGATCATAAATACGATCCAATTAGCCAGGCAGACTTCTATCGCCTCCGCGCCGTTTTCGAAGGGGCGGTGCCGGAACTGAAACGCGACGTGCCCTTCAGTCTATTCGATGGAACAAACGCGAACACCGAGGCATATTTTTTCTTGCGTGGCGATGTCAATTACCCAGGAGCAAGTGTTGCTCCGGCTTTCCCCCGCATAGCGTGTGCTGAAGGAAATGCCGAATGCGATCCCCAACAACCGCGCCGCGCATTAGCGAAATGGTTATTTGAAAGCAACAATCCGTTGCCATCGCGCGTCATCGTCAATCGAATATGGCAGCATCATTTTGGCCGCGGCTTGTTTGAAAACCCGAGCGATGTAGGCGTTGTTGCTGGCGGTCCATCCCACCCAGAATTGCTGGAGTGGTTGGCCAACTTCCTGCGCCAGCAACATTGGAGCCTCAAAGCTTTGCACCGCGAGATCGTGCTGTCGATGACCTATTGCCAATCGAGTCGAGCTGTTGATGAGTCGCAGCGGGCGAGTTGGCTCGCGCGGCTACAAGTCGATCCGCAAAATGAGGCTTACAGCCGTTTTTCCCGCAAGCGTTTGGAGGGTGAAGCTATCCGGGATTGCTTACTCGAAGTAGCTGGGCAACTGAACTATCATGCCGGTGGCCCCAGTGTAAGACCACCTCTGCCTGCTGAATTAGTTGGCACTTTGCTAAAAAACCAATGGCAACCAAGTTCTAAAGTTGAGGATCACCATCGCCGCAGCATCTATGTGTTTGCCCGACGCAATCTTCGCTTTCCGATCTTTGATGTCTTTGATCGCCCCGACGCGGGCGCGAGTTGTCCGCAACGAAATCGCTCTACAACGGCAATCCAGTCCCTGCAAATGTTCAACAGCGAATTGTCGCAGACATGTGCCAGCGCACTTTGCGAGCGAATCAATGCTTTCGCGGCAAGCGGTCATTACTCAGAAGACTACCCAAGGTGGATCGACCAGCTCTTCAAAATAGTTCTTTCGCGCCCCGCAACCGACGCCGAGTTAAAACTGTTTGCCGATTTTGCCAAAGAGGAGTCTTCAAGAAATTCGGCCTGCTTAGCGATTTTGAACTCCAACGAATTTCTCTATGTTGACTAGCTGGAAAAGCGCCGCTTTCCTCTGTAAACAACAAGAATTAATGCAGCTAGGCATCGGATCGCCTGGTGCGCTTTAATTCTCCGTGTTCGTCCGCCTCTTCGCGTTTGATGAACTGTCCGCAACAATCGAGTTGTACGTGCCGTGGCGTACGAGCAAGACTTAGAACGCGGAGTAGCGGAGAGTGCGGAGGGATGTCTAGGTGCGCTAATTGGACAGCGCCACTTTGCGGCAACATCATCTTAGGTTCACGAAAGCAATGCTCTCAGCAGCCCAGTCATGCTGAACAGTTACGTCTAGACGTTAACCAGCGTGTATGCAACAACGGTTGCCCTGGCATGCCTCTCAGCGCTGGTGTGAATTCCATTTAGAGGCGGTTCTCTATTTCAGTTATTTTCTCAAGTCGACGTTCGTGTCTACCAGCCTCAAACTCGGTGCGCAACCAAATATTGACCAATTCATCAATTGGACGCTCGCCGATCAAATCGCCGGGCAGGCACAGTACATTGACATTGTTATGGCGTCGGCACATTTCGGCCATCACTTCGTCATAACAATTCGCAGCGCGAACCCCCTTGAACTTGTTGGCCGCGATGGCCATTCCTATTCCAGTGCCACAAATCAGAATGCCGCGATCCGATTCGCCCGCAGCTATTCGATGGCACACAGCAGCCGCGAAATCGGGGTAGTCAACACTCTGCTCTCCGTTAGTGCCGACATCCTCGACGTTGTGCCCATTAGCAACAAGCGTGGCGATTAGTTTCGTCTTGATGTGGACGCCGCGATGGTCGCTGCCGATGGAGATACGCATTCTTTAACGCAATCGACTGAGGGGTAGAAACGTTTGAACGAGCCGCCGTATTTCGCTTTGGTCGTCCGTCAATAGTTCCTAACTTACTTCAATTTGCCAGCGAGGAAACCAAGATTCCTCCATGTCTGCCAACCAGCCCTTCAGATAGGACTCAATCTGCTCGGCACAAGCTGCATAAACGGACTCTGCCCCCCCAAACGGATCAGAAACATCGTTGTTGGAGCCACTCACTAGAAAAACTTTTGAGCCGAGTTCCGGAAGTCTTTCCAGGATCGCCGAGCGATGAGAATTGGTCATCGTCAATATAAGATCAGCATGTTTTAGCGTGCGTTCGGTAATTGAGTGACTCTGGTGGTTCTGCAAATTGAGTCCACGCTTCTTCATGACACTGATCGCTTCCGAGGAAGCTGGGCCGCCGGGAAAAGCGCTTAGACCGGCGGACGCGACCAAAATGGGACTGAAACTTGGCGTGAATAGGTGAGGAAATTGTTTTGCGAGGAGATCTTTAAAAAGGACTTCAGCCATAGGACTGCGGCAGGTGTTTCCCGTGCAGACTAACAGCACAACGAACTGGCTTAGCCGCTGAATATTCTCTAAATCGACAACTCCTGGCGCGATTAGGCGGCAGTCTTTGCCGTCAACGCGGACAGTCGACGCGAAACCTCCGTAGTGGGTCGGTCCGTCGACAATCGAAACCGCTACATGGTCGCCGATAGACCGAGCCGCTTCGGTGCCGTTGCAGATTGCTGCTCCAGTTCCATCGATCATCGAGGCGGCCACCAAGGGCCCAGGCAGGAGTCGCATGGCTTGCACGATCGCTTCGTGAGCCGCGACGCGCTGAGGCAAGTACTTGCCGTCGATGAGTAGATTGTCGCGAACAGCGGCTGGTAACTGCTTGACCAAACTACTTTCGTCATCGGCGGGCAGTTCCAGCACGAGCGGGCCAGGCCAACCGCGATGCACCATTCGCGCAGCCACGGGCGAGATAGAAGGGGAATAATCCAACGCTTCTTGAGCAGAACGCAGAAATACACTAGGGAGACGCGTCTTTTTATTTGCCGCCAAGGCAACTAGTTGTAAAACTGCGTCAGGCTTCAAACCGCTTGCAAATACGTGGTAGGCCGTTTCAGCTGGCAATACAACCAACTTGCCTTCGACCAGCGCTTGAACTGCAATATGAACGAAATCGCGCGGGTCATCGGAGCTTTTCCAGTCGAGCGTATTCGGCATCGTTCCCACTGTATTTTTTAAGGACTTAATAATGTTTGTTTTAGTCCGCTATGATAGTATCTGACTGGCGTTAATAACAGACGCTCGACTGGAGCCGGACTGCGTGCTGAGGGTTCGTTGCGGGGCGACGCTCGGTGAAGACCAAGTGGCGTCGTATGGATCGACCTATCCGCGATTTCAGTTTCAATTTTCCTCGAGGTGGCTTTGTTGCCCAATATCAATCGACGTAAATTTCTTGAGCATACATCGAACGCGATGCGGGCGGGCGTGGTGGGCTCGTTGGCAGCAGGAATTGTTGCTTCCAGCACTGCCTGTGTGCCTGGCTCTCAGGCAACGCGAATTCCGGACCTGGTATGGGGTAAACGTGGAATATCAGCGGGACATTTGCTGAAACCCAGAGCTATGGCCATCGATCGCACGGATTCCCTGTACATCGTGGATATGACTGGACGAATCCAGGTTTTCGATATCGAGGGAAACTACCTACGTGGTTGGCGTACTCCCATTATCACTCAGGGCAAACCCACGGGGCTCGGCTTTCATCGCGATGGTTCGTTGCTGGTCGCAGATACTCACTACTTTCGCATGCTCGTTTACTCTCCCGACGGCGACCTAGATGAGAGTCGTACCATAGGTGGCGAGCATGGCGATCGACCGGGGCAATTTCATTTTGTCACCGATGTTGCCCAAGGCCCCAACGGCAACTACTTTATCGGCCAATATGGCCAGATCGACCGCATTCAAGAGTTTGATTCCCAGGGTGCCTTTGTGCGCTCCTGGGGAAGCCAGGGAAGTGAGCCCGAGCAATTCTCGCGGCCACAAGCATTGTTGTTTGACAATGATGGTTTGCTGTGGGTAGCTGATGCATGCAATCATCGGATACAAGTCTTTGATGTCACGGCGGTGACCCCAAAACTCGAACGAGTTTGGGGGACACATGGCAACTTGGCTGGACAACTCAATTGCCCCTACGGGCTGGACTTTGATACCGCGGGAAATCTGCTGGTCGCCGAGTTTGGTAATCATCGCGTGCAGAGATTCTCTCGGAAAGGCGAGTCACTCGAGGTATGGGGACAAGTGGGGGCGAGCGATGGACTATTTCAGCGTCCCTGGGCGCTGGCAGTCGACTCATTGCGCAATGTACATGTGCTTGATACCGAGAATCATCGCGTACAGCGGTTTCGCCGTGCAAGTTAGCGAGCCAGCACGAGACGTTCTCGAAAGTAGTTGCAGGGAAACGGCACGCACCACTGCGTCAAATTGATATAAGAAACTGGGTGGAAAAATTGCGGCTTCGCCAGCAAGCAAAAGTGAAAACCAGGATGCAAAAATGGGCAATCGACTTAAACTGCGTGTCTGGGATGATTTCTCGCGCCGATATTTTATGGCGGCTGGATTAACGACACTGCTAGGCAGTACCTCGGGAGTGTCTGCGGCTGACAAAATCTCGCTCGTCGCCAACACCGAGACGCTCACACTGCGACGCGGTGGCGCAGGACATGGACCGACTTGGTTTCATCCTCGCTGTTGTGTCGTACCATCTACCTCGGATCAAGGCCCGTTGGTATTGATGACATTGCAGACGATTGCGGGCTCGGATTATTTTGGGCCGGTGCATTGGATGGCGACGCGAGATTCGGGTAGGACCTGGTCCGATCCACAGCCTGTGGCATCGCTGGGTCGAATAACTAGAAACGACGGCTGGGATGAAGGAGTCTGCGATGTCGTGCCAGAATACCATGCACCGACGGGCACAGTACTCGCTATGGGACACAGCGTCTGTTACCGAGGTCCTCGTTTTGAACGGCAGCAGCCACCGCGCTGGCCGGTATACACGGTCTGGAATAATGGCCAATGGGGTGAACGTTGCAAGCTCGAGTGGAGCGATCCGCGCGGGTCGCTTATCTACACAAACAACTGCGGTCAGCGGGTGACATTGCCCAATGGCGATATTGCCTTTGTAATGACCTTCGGCGCGCAGGACACCAAGCGTTCTGCCGCTGGAGTGCGCTGCTCGTTTGATGGTCGGACACTAGCGATTGAACAGGTTGGCAAAGAAATGCGCCACTCGGCGGGACGCGGGTTGCTCGAACCATCTTTAGTACAATGGCGACAAAAGTTCTTCGTCACGTTGCGAGCCGAGGACAATCGCGGCTACGTTGCTACCAGCGATGATGGTCTCGACTTCGGTGAAAAACAACCCTGGGTGTGGGACAATGGCGAGCCGCTAGTCATGTCCACGACTCAGCAACATTGGCTGGCCCATTCGGAAGGATTATTTCTGGTCTACACGCGCAAGGATGAAAGCAACCTCAACGTACCACGTTGGCGTTCGCCGTTGTTCATGGCGCAGGTCGATCCGAACACACTGCGTTTGCTTCGCGACACGGAGCGAATTCTTTTGCCACTGACCGGCGATGGGTTGAATGCCCCCGACGAAGTCCCCTACAGCGGCAACTTTCATCCAGTTCATGTCGCTTCCGACGAGTCATGGGTTACTGACGGTCAGATCGTGCCTAAACGCGATTATCGTGGCGATCTGTTGCTCTGCAAGATTCGTTGGGCCAAGGCGAATCGGTTGAAGTAAACCATTGAGTCGAATGCCCAGGTTGCGCATACTGAGCCACCAAAACTATGAGTTCTTGACGATCGACTGGTTTGCTCGCGAAGTCATTGCAGCCCGCGTTGAGGCACTTGTCGCGATCATCGTTCATCGCGTGGGCAGTGAGAGCGATGATTGGACGGCAATAGCCACGATTCCGAAGCAACTCGGTTGCCCCATAACCGTCAAGAACCGGCATCTGCATGTCCATGAGAATTACATCGAACGCCTGGCGACCGGATCAACTCAGGCAAAATTGACTGATGTTAGAATTCCTCTTTGCGAATTCTTAATCAGTTGCTAGAGTCGCCTCAATTCAATTGTGCTGCAAGCTTTGATTGCAATGATAAACAGAAAGGATTCGGCTATGTGGAAATGGATAGCGATGACAACCTTGAGCGTAGGCATGGTCTCAGCTGCATCGAACTACATCGCCGCGGCCGACTTACCCCAACAGCTCACCGCGGGCGAGTACAAGCTCGCGCTCAACGGATCGGGGGTTCGTACCAAAGCCTTTGTGCCGCTGTACACGGCCGGTTTGTATTTGTTGAAACCCTCCAACAGTGCGACTGAGGTAGTACGAGCGGACGAGCCGATGGCGCTGCGCGTCAAGATCACCTCGGCCTTTGTCAGCCAGTCCAGCCTAATGTCGTCGCTGCACGACGGATTCGAGAGCTCCACGGGCGGCAAGACACAGCCAATTCGGGAGCAAATACAGCAGTTTCGGGATTGTTTCAAGGACGACATTACGAAGGGGGACACATTCGATATGGTCTACACTCCGCAGCACGGTGTGATCATCAACAAAAACGGCAAGCTGAAAGGGGTGGTGCCAGGCCTCGATTTCAAACGAGCTCTCTATGGCATCTGGCTCTCCGACAATCCGGCTGACAGCTCGCTAAAACAAGCGCTGCTGACATATGAAAAAGTTCGCTAAGGCCCAAGGTCAGTAGAGGCCCAACTTAGTACATGGTTATCAAAACACTAATATCGCTCTATTGTTGGGCCTGACTTTTTGCTAGGGTTCGTATGTGGGATGGCTGCGCTCAATCAGCGACCACGTGGGAGATATGCACGATGGCGCGTTCGCGGCGAAGGAATCGCAGGTCTACTTCTCAAAACGCTGCAAGTTTACTTGCATTAGCTCTCCCTGCGCCCTTTCAACGCTTGGCGAATTCGCAACTCGGACCCGTGCTCATTTTCTTTGGACTTCCCGCCTTGCTTGTCGTGGGGTTGCTACAGATCGATTGGCAGAACGGAACACCGCAGTTGAAGGTCAATCCCCAGAAAGCCTCCGAGCTGAAAGCGGCAGTCAAAGATCACTTGGGGAATCTAGAAAACCAACCACTCATTCAGCAGTGGCAGCAGGCTGCGACCCAATCGTGGAACCCGCAACCAGCAGCCGCCAATTTGCCAACTCTTCAACCACAATATTCGCAGCCAAACTCTAGCCAATCTAGCCGGAACAGCGGGATACTGGGCAAACAGCCAGCTCCTTTCCCATCCACCAACCCACCGACTTACGTTTCCTCCTCGTCTCAGCCCCAAGCCAACTACCAGAATTTCTCGCAACAACAACCGACGGTTCCACTGCAGTACCAATACGCAACACAGCCGTACGCGCAACAGCAATACGCGCAACAGCAGCATGGTCAGCAAACGATGATTCCATTGCCACAACCCTACGCGCAGCCGCAGTACACGCAGCAACAGATTAATGAGCAGCAGCTTTA
The DNA here is from genome assembly GCA_041736515.1 of Pirellulaceae bacterium. Taxonomy (GTDB): domain Bacteria; phylum Planctomycetota; class Planctomycetia; order Pirellulales; family Pirellulaceae; genus Aureliella. Next base: position 8,487 of record JBGSTP010000287.1, on the reverse strand, counting down.
TCAGCAAAGTCTTTACGAACAGCAGCTCTATCAGCAACGTCTTTACGAACAGCAACTCTATCAGCAACGTCTCTACGAGCAGCAGCTCCACCAGCAACGGCAGCAGTACAATCAGCAGGCATCGGCCCCACTAGCGCCTGTGGCACAGTCTCCATCGCTGCAGCCAGCCTGGCGAAATCGCTGAACGAAGATCACGCATCGGCATCGCCCTGTACTAGGACGATAACCAAAGGGCAACTCATCCGCGGCTGTTGATCGGGGTAAACGAGGGCTAGATCTGGGATCTAGAGTGGTGGATGGGCCTCGCGACCTCCTCCACTACAGCAGAACTAACCTGACCCAAGGAGCAATACGCGTGGATCAATGCACCCTGGCAGTTTTCGTCGCACTTTCTGCCGTCACGTTTTCGGAGTCGCAATTCGCAATACAGGAGCCCCGATCAGGTCAAAAATGTTTCGGCAGATCCTAGTTACGCGATCTCGCTGCGTGACCTTACACGCGTTACTTTGGCTCCGAGAATCTGTTGCGAATTTCAACGATAAATAAAGCTCGATCTTCGTTTAGACGGCGCATAATCTTGGCAGGGGCCGCGGTTTCTTCGTACTGGTCAGCCCAAATGATCATTTCGACCAGCACCGGGAGCAGGTCCAGCCCCTTCCTGGTTGGTCGGTAACAGATGATTCGAGCATCGGATGCGGTTCGTTCTCCCACAATGATTCCGTGTTCCTGCATCATCTTGAGCCTGTCCGCAAGAACGTTGGTGGCGATCCCTTCCCCGCTTTCCTGAAACTCCTTGTATGTTGTGAACTGTTTGAACAGTAGGTCTCGAAGAATCAATAGAGTCCATCGATCGCCGAAAATCTCGAGCGCGATCCACCATGAGTCCCAGACGACTCGGAAATTACTCGAACGTGTGCCTGGACAAACTCACCGGGAAACCTGACAGAAGAGTTCTGCCCTGTAAACGGGAGACATGACAATTCCAATCGACGAGAAGTTGACAAGCAGAGTTCGCGAAGTATTCGCTGAGAAGTCCGTTGCCGTCGAGGAGAAGCGAATGATGGGCGGACTGTGCTCTATGGTTGATGGCAAGATGTGTGTCGGCATCGACGGCAACCGGTTAATGGTCCGACTGGACCCCGCCATCTACGAAGAATCTCTGAAACAGCCCGGTTGCGTACCGATGGACTTTACCGGACGTCCCATGCGCGGGTTCGTATTCGTGAACTCGAAAGGCACGAAGTCAGATCGTTTGCTCCGATACTGGATTAAATTGGCGCTGGATTACAACCCCCAGGCTCGTTCTTCGAAAAAAAAGGCCAAGGGAGCATCGACTTCGGCAGATAGCTCAACAAACACTCAACTCAAGACATGAAATTCAAAAAGGTCATCTCCATGAAGCGACGGATTCTCGCCATGTTGGCATATGTGCTGCCGACGTTTCCACTCGGATTCTTTTGGCACCTGACGTTCTTTGCTAACTACTACAAGGACTTGGCCGTCTACCGAGAGGATATGATTATTCCATTTGGCATCGCATCGATGGTGATTCAAGGATTTGTGTGGGCGATAGTCTACGAAAAAATGTTTGCGGGCAAACCGGTTCTGCAGGGTGCGATCGGTTTCGCATCAATTGCCTTGCCAATCGCCTGGACGTATATGGTCCTCGCGGTTGCGGCCAAGCATCACATGGCCTCGGTCAGCGGATACTTGCTGATTGAAACAGCATTTGTGCTGGTTCACTACGCCGTTGTCAGCCCGCTCATCGCTGTTGTGTATGCGAAGTCAACTCGGGCGACCTCTTGAAGGCGTCCCATTCCGTGTTGGCGAGTATTCCGAAAACGGGATGCAGTGCGCGGTTGGGTTCTCGCTGCAGGAGTTCAATGGCCGTCCGCATAAACGTGAGTCCGTCTTTGACCGACGACTCGTTGGGAATAAACTGCGCCACACACTATTGAATCCGGACAGTATGGGCTGAGTCAGGAACTTTCTCTTCATCAGCAGACTCATCAGCCAGCTAGCCGGAACCGGGAGCATAAAACCGGTGCCGTCGATGGATGAGTCGATCGACACCGCCAAATGCATGAGGATAAGCCCGAAGGACCAGTTCCCCAGCGGGCGACGACGGAGGCGGCGAGCTTCTCCGCATCACTAACAGTATCGCAAGCGATGCGTATCGAATGGAGCGTCGATTTTGAACTTACCTGGGGTTCACGGTCATGGGCTGGCTCTCCTGCATTGTAATGGTCAAAGTGTGATGGGTTGGATATGGTGTTCGTCATCATTAATCATGATGTTTTAGGTCGTCGAGTTGAAAACGACGGTTCAATAAATTTCTGATCGCGTTTGTTGGAGCGGCGCTACAGGCTGTCTCGCGATATCGGCTTGCGACCTCCATGTTTCCGCAACGGCGATGCAAATCGGCCAGCACCGCCGCCCAGAGATGCGAGACGGCCAGCCAAGCAGGTGGCTCGAATCCATCGAGTATTGCCAATCCGGCTTCAGGCCCGTGTAGTCCGGCAACTGCAATGGCACGATTCAGCTTGTGGATCGGTGACGGAGCAATCTGTTCCAACATCGAGTAACACTCCACCACGACGTCCCAGCGCGTTTCCTTGAAAGACGGAGCCAGACAATGCTCAGCTGCGATTCCAGCCTCGGCGTGATATCGACTGAAGCAATCACCCTGAGCCGATCTGGCCAGCCATTCCAGCCCCACGCGAATTCCGCACTGATCCCATAAGCTGCGATCCTGTTCCTCCAGCAGCAGCAACGCCCCGGATTCATCCTGTCGAGAGGTCATTCTCGCGGAATGGAGATGCATGAGCGCCATTAACGCGTAAGTTTCTTGCGAGCTGCCCACAGGATGCTGGACCAGGATCGTTCCCAGCCGGATCGCTTCCTCACAAAGTTCTCGCCTAATTGCCGTCTCTGGTTGGAATGACAAATAGCCTGCTGTGAACAACAGATAGAGCGTTTTGTGAACCGCGGGCAGTTTGGTTTCCTGCAACGCATCTGCGAAGTCGGCAGGAGACGGCGACAGTTCGCGCAGTCGGTTGCGAGCTCGACTGAATCGTTTATAGATGTTCGCTTCAGATGCAAATAGACGGAGTGCGATCTCTCGAACGTCGAAGCCGCACAGCGTCTTCAATGCAAACACGACTTGAGATTCCAGCGGGATCGACTCATCGCAGCAGAGAAACAATATTCGGAGGAGGTCTGCATCGACCGAATCCGATGGCGCCGTGACCTCGCCGGAACTCGTTCCGAAGAGAGACTGTTCCAATCCGACCTGTTGGATGATGCGCCACTCCACCGTGCCGCGACGCAACGTTTCCAACAGGTTATTCGTAGCCACGCGAAAGAGCCAGGCTGGTGGGTTCTCCGGCAACCCCGTTGTCGTCCAACGCTCAATTGCAGTCATCAGCGCATATTGAACTGCGTCTTCGACATCGTCGATGTGCTGCGACCCGACTCTTCGCGTCAGTGTGGCAACGAGTCGGGCGTATTCGTGCCGAAAGAAGTGGTCGACCAGATCGGGCGTGCTCACGAAGTATGTATCTCCCGAACCTCGACACTTGCCCCCGGCATCACGACTCCGGGACATTTGCGAGCGACTTCGATTGCCAGCTCAAGACTGTCCGCCGTGATAATCATGAAGCCTCCGGCCACCTCTTTCAACTCGACAAATGGGCCGTCGGTCTCACTCTGGGATGTTACGACCTTTCCTCCGCCGAGCTTGCCTCCCATATCGAGGATGTTATCTCTAAACTTCTCCCGCCAGGCGTGAAAATGAGCGTACATTTCCTGCATCTGCGCAGGGGACGGCTTCTCGCAGGCCCCCGGCTGGCTTCGCTGAATGCACAAAAACTTCTTCTTTGGCATAACTGTTCCTTACTGGGTTATGGGTTGTGAATGAATTCGTCGACTGACTATTGATGGATAAGGAGCTCCGTTTTGGACACTTTCTACAAACTTTTTTGAAAAAACGTCCGAGGTATCTCCTTGGTGCCAACCATCGTCCCAAATTCTCTTCTCCCAGCGGACTGGATCTATTGACTCACGACGAGTATCCTCTAACCGTGCGTTTCAGAATCGCCACCAGTCCGCGGGAAGAACTTAAGTTCATCTGTAATCGAAGGTTTTTTCATTCACCTTCTTTCTTGCCTGTTGAGCGGACGCAGGTTCATTGCCCGATTCGGGTAAACGAGAAAGGAGGTCGACCATGTCGACTCACAATTTACCAGACCGCCCTCATCTAGGTCATCTCAAGCAGCAGGCCAAGTGGCTTCTCAAGGAAGCTAAAGCTGGTGACCAGGCTGCCTGCCAACGTATCGCAGCACAACAGGCTCGTGCTTTGTCAGAGTTTAATTTAGCTGCCGCTCAACTTACAATCGCTTGCGAGTACGGGTTTGAATCCTGGCCCAAATTAAAATTTCACGTCGAATTGACGAACAAGAACTTTGCGGAGAAAGTCGCGCTGTTTTCCGAGGTTGCCTGGCAGTGGGGTGATCGAGCTCGCGCTCAGGCAATCGCCACCGAGTCACCAGCGGTAATCCGGCACTCAGTACACACCGCTGCGGCTTTCGGAGATGTTGGTGCAGTCACAGAGTTTCTAAGAAAGGATCCCGCCAGTGCGGTCGCGAAAGGCGGTAGCCAGAATTGGCCGCCGCTACTGTACGCCGCTTGGTCCTGCTTTTGGCCAAGTCGCAGTGCGGAACTTCTCAGCGTACTACGTCTGTTGTTGGACCATGGCGCGGATCCGAATTCAACTTGGCATAACGCGAAATATGATCAAGCGGAGTCGGCGTTGTATGGGACTATCGAAGCAAATTCCGTAGCTGGCGCGCGACTTCTATTAGACGCTGGTGCGGATCCAAACGACAACGAATCGCTCTACCATGCGTGTGAAAAATGGAACCTTGATTTGCTGATTGCATTGGGCGAACGTGGCTTGCGGTCTCAAGACATTTCCTACTGTGTGAAGCATGCTTTGGATATGCGCTGGCCAGAGGCAGTTTATTGGTTCTTGGAGCAGGGGTCCGATCCCAACGCCGTGCATCCGACAGCCAACGAGACAACGCTACATTGGGCGATCAAGCGAGGTGCACCTCTCGCTGTGATACAAGCGCTTCTGAGGGCTGGAGCTGATCCCAACGCCTTAGCACAGGCTGGCCATGCCATGATACTTGGTCGCCGAGGTAACACGCCGCTCGACTATGCACTTGGGCTCGGCTCCACCGAAATCGCCAATCTACTGCGAAGCCACGGAGCGATTGATTCAACACGCTCGCCAAAAGAACAGTGGATCATGGCTGCCGCATCGGGTGACCGCGAATTCGCATTTTCGCTTCTTCATGAGAATCCAGGATTGAAGCAACAGTTGGATCACTTCGACCGTTGTTTGGTTGCTCATGTCGCTCAAATGCAAAACTGGGCTGGAGTTCGTCTTATGGTCGAGCTTGGTTGGCCGGTCGACGCTGTCGGATGGATGGAAGCACGACCGTTGACTTGGGCACTTTGTTTTGGCAACGCAGAAATGGTGAATTTTCTACTGACCCGTGGGGCATCGCTTTCACCCGCAGGCCAGTACTTCCAAACTCCATTGCACACGGTAGTAAACTGTCGCTGGGAGAAACGCGAGCAAGCCGCCTGCCTTGAAAGACTCCTAATGGAGAATATCACGGTGCCCGACCACTTCTTTCCAAGTGGCATCAACGAGTTCGATAGCATATTGGGCCGAATTTCGAAGTCTTAGTTTTGTCCGCTAGCTGATCTGTTTGCGTGACTCCCCGTGCGCAACCCTCTACGTATACAATACTCCTTTCCCGAGATCGCTTAAACCGGGGTTTAAGTGAGGTGGAGACTTTTTCTCGAACTTGTTTCGCTTGCGAGCTCGGCCGACGACCACCCAGACCAATTCGGGAGCTGGGAAAAAACAATGAATATTTTGACAAGCCCAGATTAGGGACTGGACATTTGACAAACGAGAAACGTCTACGAGGCCCGCATTTCATCGGTACGGCTTATGGGCTGTCATCCTGTTGGCATCTGCCCCGAGGCGTGATGAATCGCGTCAAAAAGCAGCCCAACGGTGTTCCGAAAGGTGACTTGTTGAATATCAGCCCGAAGTGAACCCTGGAGTTGCCGACGGGCAAGAGATTTTCCTAGCTCCGAGATGATAGTTCTGCCTCATAAAGCCCTTGCTAATTCAACTTTGACGGAACGGATTGCACACGATGAATACCCTCACAACTACAGTGATGTGGCAGCGCAACGAAGCTGCCTTTACCGACAATCGTTACAGCCGTGCCCATGCTTGGCAGTTCGATGGCGGTTGCACAGTCCCCGCGTCGTCCTCGCCGCACGTCGTTCCGCTTCCTTTCTCTGATGCATCGGCGGTTGATCCTGAAGAGGCGTTCGTAGCTAGCTTGTCGAGCTGTCACATGTTGTGGTTCCTCTCGATCGCCGCCCAACGCGGATTCGTTATCGACAACTATCGTGACGATGCTCAAGGCGTGATGGAGAAGTGCGCCGATGGAAAATTGGCGATCACCATGGTTACACTACGGCCATGTGTGATCTTCAGCGGCGATCAGATACCGTCAGAGGCGGACATTCACGCCATGCATCACCAGGCTCACGAGGAATGTTTCATCGCCCGCTCAGTGAAGACCGAAGTCCGGTATGAACCAGTCTCAGCTGCAACCAGTTCCGGTGTGTCCACATGAACGTCTACAACCTCACTCGTGATTCCGATGAGCTGCGGCTCTCGACGCTCGACTTTGATGTGCCGCCGTCGCTTGTTGGACGGGATTCGATTTATAACGACTTCGGTGTGCGTTACTGCCAGCGGCTCGACTGGTGCCCAGTAATAGACCGCTAGGTGTTCATGCTCGCGAGCGTATCACGATGGTCGGGACCGAGTTTGAATTTCTGGAGCATCAACGTCTGTTCGAGCAGCGGCAGGGCCAGATCGGAAGACCAGCAATTTCTCGAAGGCGAATGCCATCTGGCTTCCCCAAGGTTCGAGACTACTCGCGCTGTAAAGAAAGAGAGTAGTGAGTAGATAAGACGACCGAGTAGACAAAGAGAAAGTTGAGTGGTGATGAAAGTCTCTTGGCCCTGGAAAATCTCCAGGTCTTGATCACGCACTGAGCACGATTGAGCTGGCCGCCAGGAAGGTTGTATCGAGCTGAAAATCTTTCGGTCAAGTCACGCCGGCGCGTGGAATTTGTGCACAAGTCGAGAGTTGACAGTTATGATACCTAAGGCTTTACAAAAGTTACCCTTGCGAGTCCTGTTCTAATAATGTCTGAGTCTGAGGTTACCCAAATATTGTCGCGGATCGAAGCTGGGAATGCAGAAGCGGCAAAACAATTATTGCCTCTGGTTTACGAAGAGCTACGCAAACTGGCGGCGGCCAAAATGTCTCAAGAGAATCCGGGGCAGACGCTTCAAGCAACAGCGCTCGTTCATGATGCTTATCTACGCTTGGTCGGGGATGCATCGCGAACAGGGGGCGTATTTACCTTTATGACATGGATGATCTGGAAAAGGCCTTGCCAGATTTTGATGAATCTTTGCGACTCGATGCAACCAACGCAAGCACCCATGCCATGCGAGCTAGTCTTCGGCGGCGACAAGGAGAATTCGACGATGCGCTGACGAGTTTCGAAAAAGCGATTCAGTTAGCGCCATCGCACGGCTTTTACTTGACATCACGCGCTTTCGTCTGGGCCGCACAAGGGGATCGAGAACGCATGATGCAAGACTTGGACGCGGGGGCTCGAATCAGTCCCAATGACGCGTTTGTTTGGAACAATCGAGCTTGGTTGCTGGCCACGTCACCCAACGACTCGCTTCGCGATGGCAAGCAGGCGTTACAGGCGGCCATGAAGGCTTGCGAACTATCCAAGGGGAAACGTGACAGTTGCTTGAACTCACTCGCGGCCGCGCATGCGGCTTTAGATGAATTTGCCAAAGCCATCGAATGGCAGACAAAAGCCATCGAGCTGACCCCGCTGTCGAAGCGACCCAAGCTCGAACTGCGCCTCGAGTTATTCCGAGAAGGCAAACCCTACCGTGAGTCGCATACCGCCAAATAATCGCGACGAATTGTAATTTTCGTAGTGGGACTTACCGGCCTGGAATCAGTTCTCGCGGTTGTCCCGACTGTGATACATCGCGGCTCTCGAAAAACTCCACATAGCAACCGATCGCCCCTAGCTTGCCAGGAAGTGGCTTGCAAAGACTTGATCTAAACTATAAGGATTGAGATTCGGGGATAGGGATGAGGGCGCACGGCGGCATGAAGCAAGAACACCGCATGATTGTCTCCGTCCCTTCGGCTATCCAGTGAGTTAATGCATAAAGTATTGGGACCTTAGTCAATCAGCTTCCATGAATGCTCCAAGGGAAAGAGACGGGTCTCCCCTTCTCCCCTTTGTAGAGGTCGTGCAGTTTTGAAGTTGGCGGTGCTCTGAT
>JBGSTP010000260.1:0-28253 GCA_041736515.1 Pirellulaceae bacterium | reverse complement strand
CAACACTAGCAGGCGATAAAACATTTTTGGGCGGTTGCGATGCTCATCTGCATATTGTGGACGTTACCACCGGCAGTGCCGTTGGCAAGCCGGTTCCGTTGGATGCACCGACGGGCAGTACTCCCAGCGTGCTCGGTGAATTGGTGTTTGTGCCAACTTATGCAGGAGAGATTTTTTGTTACGACTTGACTAAAAACGAAGTCAAATGGCGTTTCAAAGATCCAATGCTGGCCGATGAGTTCAAGAATTCTGTGGCAGTTGCACAGGGATTGGCGGTTGCCACCAGTCGCAACAAGCGGGTTTTTGCCATCGATATTCGAGATGGAACGCTCAAATGGGAGCAAACGCTACGAAAGCGCAGCGACGCATCTCCCGTGATCGCCGGCAGCCAGGTCGTCGTCGCGTCAGCCGACGGCAGAATTCTGATTTTTGACTTGAAAACTGGGAAACAACAGTGGATGTTTGAGGTGAAACCCAGCTTTCTTGGATCACCCGCAGTCGGAGATGGTAAATTAGTAGTCGCCAATGACAGAGGAACCCTTTTTTGTTTTGGCAAAATGGAGCCAGGTCGGTAACAGTTTAGGGGGCAGGTGTTCATGCCCGGTTGTTGCCCAATTTGTGAATATTTCCGCGATATAGAAGAGCGTTATGTCTGTTGATGCCACCAAGACCGAGGTCGGTAGTTACTTTATCTCCAACTATCCTCCCTATTCCTGTTGGAAACCGGAGTTTCTGCCAGAGGTTGAAAAGGCCATGGCGAGTGCTCCGCGGCAGGTTCCGCTGGGACTCTACTTGCATATTCCGTTCTGCCGCAAACGCTGCAAGTTTTGTTATTTCAAAGTTTTTACCGGCAAGAATTCCAGCGAAATCGAAACCTATGTTGAATCGCTTTGCAAAGAGATCGAATTGGTGAGTAGGCAACCGGCGATGGGCGGGAGGCCGTTTCGCTTTGTTTATTTTGGAGGTGGTACTCCTAGCTTTCTATCGCCGAAGCAGCTGACCAGTTTGGTCGACCGCTTGCGGGCGAACATCAGCTGGGACAAGGCTGAGGAAGTCACTTTTGAGTGCGAGCCGGGTACTTTGAGCGAATCAAAAGTACAGACATTGAAGGAACTCGGAGTGACTCGCCTTAGTCTAGGCATCGAGAATTTCAGCGATGCCGTCTTGGAAGAAAATGGCCGCGCGCATTTATCAAAAGAGGTGTTCCGCGCCTGGGAGTGGATCGTGGCGGCGAATTTCGACAATGTGAATATCGATTTGATATCCGGCATGGTTGGCGAGACTTGGGATAATTGGAAAAACAACATCACCAAGACGCTCGAATTGTCGCCCGAGAGTGTGACAATTTATCAAATGGAGTTGCCCTTCAACACGGTTTACTCGGAGGGAATTCTCAAAGATTCGCAGGAATCGCAGGTTGCTGATTGGCAAACGAAACGCGATTGGGTGCAGTACGCATTCGAAGCCTTTGCTGAGGCGGGATATGTGCAAAGTTCGGCATACACCATGATTAAGGATCCAAACAAAATTAGCTTTAGCTATCGCGACAATTTGTGGAAAGGGTCCGATTTGCTGGCCACAGGCATCGCTTCGTTCGGGCATATCTCTGGAGTACACTATCAGAACTTGCCCGAATGGCCCCAATACATTGGAGCAATCAACGAAGGCCGTTTGCCACTTGGGCGGGCATTCACGCCTACGGCTAAACAGTCGCTTATTCGCGAGATGATCTTATTGCTCAAACGTGGATATCTCGAACTCGAATATTTTCAAGACAAGTTCGGAGCGAATATTTGGAGTGATTACGAATCTGTTTGGACTCAGTATGTAAGCGATGGATATGTTAGATATGATGGCAGCCGCATCGAATTGACCACCGAAGGCCTTTTGCGCGCCGACGGTTTGCTGCCACCTTTCTTCGAACCGGAACATCGTGGAGTCCGTTACACATGAGCGCCGAGTTGGTGTTCATGATGGGTGAGTACGAGGCAAGGTTTCCGACGGATCGCCTCTACGCCAAGAATCACATGTGGGCTCAGGCTGCGCTGCATAAATCGTGGCGAGTGGGCCTATCGGCGTACGCAGTGCGGCTGCTGCAGGACGTGTATTTCCTCGATTTGATTGTGGAGCCTGGCATGCTTCTGAGTGCGCGACAAGAAATTGGTGCGATCGAAAGCAAAAAAGCAGAGAGCAGTCTGTATTCGCCCGTTGCTGGCAAGATAACCGCGTTGAACGAATCACTCCTGCAGGATCCCACTGCAATTAACTTGGACAAATATGGCAGCGGCTGGATGTTCGAAATGGAGGTTGCCTCTGACGGAAACCTGCTCTCGCCGGAACAGTATATGGAGCATCTCTGCGTAGCTTGGGAAGTCGCACAGCGCACGATTAAAGGACAAGCCAATGCTGAATAGTAATTTGACCGTAGTTGTCTCTGTGGGACAGAGCCGCAGCCCGGAAAAACGCGAACTGGAACAGGCTGTTGTGGATGGCGCGCAGCAAATTCAGGGCGTCAATGTGCTGCGCATTCCGCACTTGGTTGATCTTGCGAAGAACAGTGAATCGTATGAAGCGATGCGCTCGCTTCAAGGCAATCTCGTAGTTATCACTTGGTTGTTCACGCGAGCAGCGCATTGGGTTTTAGACCGCAATGGAGTACGTGGGCAGGTTGGCGAAATTCAACTCCAACAAGATTTTGACGATGAAGATGAGGCGGTAGACGGGTCGGAAGAATTGAATAGCGATCGCGTGATCCTCTCGCAACCTCGGCCCGCGCGTAAGATTTATACGCTTGATTTCCGCGCCAGTAGCAATCCGCAGGATTTCCTGTCCGAAATCGCACGCATTTCCCATCAATCGGAGCTAGATAAGGGGACTCCACTGACGCTGGAAATGCTGAATCGATTTGACAGTCCGACCAATGATACCTACGTCGGAGTGGTAGCTGGCGACGGGAGCAAGCGAGGAGCACAGGCCACGCTGTTTGGTTCCGCGAGTGTGGCAACCATCGAAGAGCACCCATCCCGACGTTGGTATCCCGTAATCGATTTCAGCCGCTGCACAAACTGCATGGAGTGCATCGACTTTTGCTTGTTTGGTGTCTACGGAATCGATTCGGTCGAAACGATCATTGTGGAGCAGGCCGATAATTGCCGAAAGGGTTGTCCGGCCTGCAGTCGCGTCTGTCCGCAAAATGCGATCATGTTTCCGCAACATAAAACTCCCGCGATCGCTGGTGCACCGGTTGACGCAAGTGGTATGAAGATCGATCTTTCCAAGCTGTTCGGCGCGCCGGATGAGGGCGAAGATGCTGCCGCAGCTGCGATTCGAGAGCGGGACGAACAATTAGTTCTTGCTGGACGCGAGGCAGTTGGCGCATCGACAGGAATTAGCGAAAGACTCGCTAGCAGTAGCGGCGGACAGAAGACGGCCGATAAGCTAGATGACTTGATCGACCAACTCGATTCGCTCGACCTTTGATTCGGTGGACTTGGTTCTTTGAGCCGTTTATCTGAACGGGCAGCGCGAACGTACTTTAACTCTAAGGCGAACCCATGAAACGCAGACGGTTTATTTATCAAGGCGGGTTTTTCTCCGCGGCGCTAGCTGCCGTCCCTGGACTGGCAATTGAACCCTTTCAGCGGGAGAAGCCTGGTAGGCTGCGATTGAGTCTGGCCGCCTATTCCATGCGGAAGTATTTGGCTCCTAAGCCAGATGAGCCTCACAAAATGAGCCTGTTTGACTTTGTTACTTATTGCCATGATCAGGGGCTGGCTGGGGCGGAGCTGACGTCCTACTATTTCCCGAGCGAGGTATCGGACGAGTATCTACTCAGCTTGAAACGTCATTGCCATCTATTGGGGGTCACGATTTCGGGCGGCGCGATTCGCAATGATTTTTGCACCCGGGATGCAGATGCGCTGGCGGCCGATCTTCAACATACACAAACTTGGGTAGACCATTATGCCCTGCTCGGCGCACCCGCGATTCGTATATTTGCGGGAAAGGAAGTGACCGGTGAAGAGCTCCCACAGACGCTCGCACGCTGTGCCCGAAATACCGAAATCGCGTGTCGCTACGCTGCCCAGAAGGGGATCCTGCTGGCGCTAGAGAATCATGGCGGAGTTACCGCGAGAGCTGAAGGGCTGCTCGAAGTTGTTCGGCAAGTTGATTCGCCTGCCATGGGTGTAAATTTCGATTCAGGGAATTTCCGTTCAACCGAAGATCCCTATGCCGAGCTAGAGATGATAGCGCCTTACGCGGTGAATGCACAAATCAAGGTAGAGATCCGTGCGGGAGGCAAGAGCCAAGAGACCGATATTGCCAGAGTGCTTAAAATCCTACGGGATGCTGGCTACTCGGGTTGGGTCGCGCTAGAGTATGAAGCGGCAGAGGAGCCGCTCGAGGCAATCCCGCGATGGTTGGATCGTATTAAGCCACTAGTCGATGGCTAGTCGTTCAAGCGGCGTGCACGATGGCGAACTTAAGTTCTTCAAACAGAGTACCTGAAAGGACCGCAGCCGAATGTCAGAGCTTTCTGAGACATGCTCCGCCAAACAGGACTTGCCATTGACTTTAGCCCAGGCCCAAAGGCAGGTTGACGAATGGATCAAGAGTTTCGGTGTAAGGTACTTTTCGGAACTCACCAACCTTGCTCAGCTGATGGAGGAAGTTGGTGAATTGTCGCGAATTATCTCGCGAAAGTATGGTGAGCAGAGTTTCAAGAGCAACGAGCAGACGAGCGATCTTAGCGATGAATTGGCGGATGTTCTGTTTGTCCTGATTTGTTTAGCGAATCAAACAGGAGTTAATCTCGAGCAAGCGTTGCGGATCAACATAGATAAGAAAACGAAGCGTGACAGCGAGCGGCATCGATCCAATACGAAACTAGTTACTTGATAGTTTCATCTTCCGCACATTTGAGGACATTATGGGATTAACGATCATGCGGCGCATCAAATTCTGCGCCGGGCACAGACTTTTTGAACATGGCGGAAAGTGCGAGCACTTTCACGGCCATAATTATGTGGCGGATATATTCGTAACTGGCGATACGGTAGATAAGGTAGGTCGAGTACTCGATTTTGCCGACCTAAAAGCTCGAACCAAGACGTGGATCGACGAAAACTGGGATCACAGTTTCTTGGTTTTCGAAGAGGACCATAATGCAATTCTTGCCTTGGAGATGGTAAAGCCGAGCCGGTTGTTCAAGATGCCTTACAATCCAACTGCCGAAAACATGGCCCGCTATCTCCTGGAAGTGATGTGCCCCAAAGTGCTCGCCGACTCCGGGGCCACTGCGACATGCGTGCGGATCTGGGAAACCGACGAAGCCTATGCTGAGGCAAGTCTTTAGGCCAATCGCTACGTGCCTTAAGAATTTCCATACACGAGAAAATAAAGCAGGACTAGTTGGAAGAAGGCAATCGGCAGCGCCACGGAGCTGGCAAGATAGCGCTTCCAACTTGCCAAAAGCTCAATAACACTTAAAGCGATGAAGTTTCCAGCAAATTTGGCTGTAATGAATGCAGCCAGCTCCTTGATGCTGCAGTCGACGTCAATAACGCAGCTGTTCGGACCCGTGTCCAACCCCATTAACCAGCGTCCGATGGGATTTAGTTCATAGGACGAAAGCGAGTCGACGTATTTGATTGTCAGATAAATGTCGTAGGCGGAAACAACGCCGATCAACAGTTTGCAGGTGAATAGCGTCCAGGGATGGCAGAACAACCGTTCCAGTCCTTGGTTGAGGTCAGTGGTCCACGAGTCGAATCGCAGGATTATGGTATTGGAGCGCATGAGCCGCAAATTGTTCATTGTTATTTCCTTTGTTTAGCGTGGCATTGCTAATTGTAAGGAGTAACGCAAAGGGCGGGCCAAACGCCATTGTTAATCTGTATTTAAGTTTAGTGTCGCGATTCGCGACTTTAGCGGTTTCTGTTGTGTTGGTCGTTTACCGTGGAGAATTGGGCGGTCGGGGTGGAAAGGCTCGCATGCAAACGTGTCGAGCACAGATGCTCGTTTTCTAGGCTGTTTGGGTGTAAGGGCATCTAGGCGTCAATCGAGAAAATCGTCCATTTCGATGAAGCGTGCCAGAGGCAAATCGACGTTGAATTTTTCAACTAGAGTCGACCCAGAAAACCTCGACTCTGGAAATGGATTGCAAAAGTGTGGGGTGTCGCCGAAACTAACCGCCATGGCTTTGGCTGCTTGGACCGCGGAACCCTGTGGGTCAACTCGAGAAATCTCCTTGACTGCTTGTGCGATAGCGATGCTGGTGATGTTGGGAGGGTCATAACAAACCATTTCACCGAAACGGTGCTCCTCGATCAGACGCACGGCGTGCGCGCCATATTGAGTCGACAGGCAGCGATCAAAATAAGTTGGACTGCCGCCTCGCTGGAGATGACCTAGTACAACGCAACGTGTTTCAGTTCGAAGTCTGCGTTGGATTTCATCAGCAACAAACTGACCGATTCCTCCAAGTCGCGTTTGCTGGTTTTCCTTGACTGAATCCAGTGTAACTAGCTCTCCACTTGGCAGCGATGCGCCTTCGGCGACGACAATCAGCGTAAATTGCTTGCCCATCTGCTTTCGCTGCAGAATCTTCGCGCAGACATTCTCGAATGTCCAGGGTATTTCTGGAATCAGAATTACATCACCGCCTCCAGCAATTCCCGCATGCAGAGCGATCCAACCTGCATGTCGGCCCATGACTTCTAAAACCATGATGCGCTCATGACTAGCAGCCGTTGTGTGCAGTCGATCGAGAGCATTGGCAGCGCAAGCCACAGCGCTATCGAAACCGAAAGTGAAAGCCGTGCATCCCAGATCGTTGTCGATCGTTTTTGGGACACCAACTACAGGGATACCGTTTTCAAACAACTGTTGGGCGATCGAAAGAGAGCCGTCGCCACCGATACAGATTAATCCGTCAATTTCAAGTTCGTTGACATTTGCCTTTACATTGGTGATCAAATCAGATGGAATCTGTCGAAATTGATCGTTGCCGACTTTGGCAGAGAATCGGCCTTTGTTGGTCGAACCCAGAATTGTTCCTCCTTGGTCGAGAATACTCCAAGTATTTTCCAAGGTCAGTTTCATCGACTGCACGGGAGTGACTAGTCCTTCGAAGCCCTTCAGGAATCCGATGACTTCATAACCCAAGTGGATCGCTGATTTGGTGGCAGCGCGGATTACTGCATTGAGTCCTGGGCAATCACCTCCGCCAGTAAGCAGACCGATCTTTCGGCGTATTGTCGTCATTTGTTGCTTTCTCCAATGATGTTGTCAGCGCTATTCGTAGATTACTCAGCCGAGCAGGTCGCAGCCGACTTACCTGTTTTTACGGTAACGGATAATTTCGCGTGCATCGCATAGCAGGACAAGTTGGATAATAGATAGAATTGTTTCTAAACGGGAACCAAGTTCGTAAGTTGCCAAGTTCGTTAATTTGCAGTAGATCTCGTAATCGACAGGATGCAAGGTATGTCAAAGATCAAGATTAACAAGCAGCGCGCCTTGGACTTGGTGATGCAGTTGATGGCGGTGCCTGGTAAAAGTCGCGAAGAGCGGGCAATTTCTGAGGCAGTGCTTGCAATCCTCCAGCAGTATGGAGTTTCCACAGCGCAAGTGCAATTCGATACAGCACATCTGCGGACGCCCCTTCCGGGCGAAGTGGGAAACCTAATTGTCAAATTACCCGGAGCACTTCGTCGCCCGCGAATCCTATTGTCCGCCCATTTAGATACGGTGCCCATTTGTATCGGATGTGAGCCGAAGAAAATAGGCAACTCGATTAAGTCTGCCAATAAGGAGACGGGTCTAGGCGCAGATGATCGGGCTGGGGTTGCTGCAGTATTGATCGCCGCAATCGAGACGCTCGAGGCCGGACAGCCCTATCCGCCGTTAACGCTTTGTTTTTTTGTGCAGGAGGAGATTGGTTTGCAGGGAAGCCGTAATTTGGTTGCAGCGAAACTCGGAAAACCCGTCATGGCGTTCAATTTCGATGGCGGCGATCCACACAAGATGACAATTGGGGCAACTAGTGGCGAGCGATTGATGATTCGGCTGCGTGGACTTTCGTCGCATGCCGGGATTGCGCCGGAAGCGGGTGCAAGTGCAATTCATGCTGCCGGGCTTGCAATTGGCAAGTTACAGAGTCAAGGTTGGTTGGGTCGAGTTCAGAAGAAACGAAGCGTGGGCACCAGCAATATTGGTGTAATTCATGGTGGCAGCGCAACGAATGTTGTGGCCGACTTTGTTGAAATTCAAGCTGAAGCTCGCAGTCATGATAGTAGCTTTCGTTGTACTATTGCTGATGCAATTGAGCACTCATTCACGGAGGCGGCTGCGCAGATTCTAAGTAGCGGCGGGACGCGGGTCGCCGCTGAAGTCCAGCGACGAGTCGACTACGAATCCTTTCGCTTGGACGCTGATGCGCTTCCAGTGAAGATTGCGGAAGCGGCGATTGTCGAATCGGGGGGAACACCGAGCCATGCGGTGACCGACGGTGGCGTTGATGCCAACTGGTTGGTCAAGCATGGCATTCCCACAGTCACACTTGGCTGCGGGCAGAGAAACGTGCATACCAAGTCGGAGAGTTTGGACGTAGCGGATTATTTGCGCGCCTGTCACATCGCCAGGAGCTTAATCGTTCATGCAAGTCGATGATGAATTGTGTTTGTGCTTTCACGTCAGTTGGCGAAAAGTGATCAACTATATTCGCGTGCACAAGGTCAAGCTGCCAAGTCAATTGGCGGAATGTCAGAGCGCAGGTACCGGCTGCGGTTGGTGTCGGGCTGCGATGCGTAGGTTAGTCGCCCGCATCGCAGAGACTCCGCCTGACAGCGAAGACCTACAGCGTTGGTTGAATGAAGCGTATCCGGCGTCGACTGTTTACGCGGCAGCTCGCAGGGACTACCTCGACGAAGGCAAAGGTACGCCACCTGCAGTTTAGAATGCCGGGCGTTGTCAAGCGCTAACTTGACATATTTGCGTAACATTTTGAAAGAGTTGCTAAGCACTGTTATTGCCCAAAAAAACTCGCTACAATGGAAGCAACCCAATGCAAAGTAAGGCGAGAACTAGCTGTTGAAGATGGCTTTATATGTTTTGCAGCTCGACTTGACTTTCACAACTCGCTTTCAGCCGACAATCCAATGGATGTCCGACGGGAAGCAACCCACCGCAGCTGATTTATCCTACCGCTTACCCAATCAGGGATGATGGGCTGGAAATAAAAGTCAGTGTTGGAAACTGTAACCTGTTATTGGTATTTTTTTGCATCTTATCTTCCTTATTCTTCTTAGGAGCCTTAAGCAATGGCTGGTCGCGCTGCTACTGCTGTGAAGTCGAAAACAAAGCCCAAGCCTCGATTAGGTGCAAAGGCGAGTGCACAGGTTAAGAGCTCAAAACCCAAAGTGGTAGGACTTTCCGATGCCCAGGACGCGGCACCTGTTGTTAGGACTCGCCGCGTTAAGGTTGAGACACGTACGCGAATATACTGGGCTGTCTTCAATCAAGATTGCAAGCGAGTTGCTGTTTTTGAGTTTGATCAGAAAGACGAAGCTGAAAAACGGGCAGCGAAACTCATTGAAACCTCAGGGGGTCACCACTTCATACAGAAGATCAAAGCAACGGTGCCCGTATAGGCTTTTTCTCGGCAGAGGGTTCGCCGCCAGAGATGCCGCTTAGTGTCTCTGTGCAGAACAATTGCATTCTCATCGCAGAAAACTTGACCGTTTGGAGACAAAACCACGCAAGGCTTTGTCTCGCTATAGCTGGTGGGGCCTCGCTGCAAGGCTCGGTGCGGCCGCAGAATTGTTTTCTCACTGGAATTGCAGTATCGACATAGCCTCTCGCAGGCCCTATCGAGCTACCGTCCCACTAGTCCTTTAGTTTTCCGGCTGCCCACAATGCACCTCGGACCAGCACCTGCTGAAATGGTTTTTCAGCGAAGGTTTCGTTGCTGTGTCCGTAGGTCGTGCCGAAGACACGCGAGCTACCGTATTCGTTGACCCAGAAGCATGGGTTGGAACTTCCGTCTTTTTCACTAACCGAAGTGGCCAGCGGCTTTGCTTTGGGCCAAAGCGTCTCGATGATGTAGAGCTCGTCCATCGGCGTGACCCAATCGGTGGGGAAGCCTTTCATGATCGGGTGTTCTTTCTCCACGACCTTAACAGGGTATCTGGATTGATGGTCGTGTTTTCGACTGGTCACACCAAGAAATTCTCGCCAGTCATCCATTTGGGAAGCTCGATAGGTGTGCATTGCGCAGTGAATCACGACCGCGTTGACCCCTGATTTGTGAGCTTCCGTAATTTTGCGGATGTACGTTTCGCTCTTTGTGTTGGCAAAACACTCGTTGTGGATGACCACGTCAAATCCTTTAGCCCATTCGGGATTGTCGTATAAGTCGATCTCAGCTTCGGTGCCGGTCCCACCTTCATTGACGACTTTCCACTCCACTTCAATCTTCTGGTCTTTGAAAGCGGTTTTGATCACATCGGTCTGAAAATCGTAGTCATGACAACAGCCCCCGGTGATTAGTAGGATTTTAACCGGCTCCTCTGCGATAGCTGGCATATAGCAGCAGCCGAAAATTGCGGCGGCACAGGCGGCAAATAAGTAACGCATTGTTCGCTTCTCCAGTTTCTTGGGCAGAAATTCTCGGGACGGGACTTATCGACTCGCGGGGTTAGGGCTGAGTCGGTTGAGAAACTAGAGTTTAGATGGCCCTGGAGATCGTTGCGAGTCCGCCCCGAGGCGTTTCCGTCAATTGCATTCAAGGCCGATGTTAACCATTCCAAATATAGGCGTCTAAGCCACGTTGCCGGCGAACGAATAATTGGTTTCCTGCCAAGGCCAGATGCGCCCAACTCGGCTCAGCGGATATCTGGGTTCGGTCATTTGCTGTAAATTTTTCAGGATTGCATTCGACCAACAGAAGCTCGCCGTTCTCATCCAAGGCCAGGATTTGCTCTCCGTTGGTGATCATACTCCAATATTTTCCGAACGGCGTTGTGCGCCACACTTCCTCGCCGCTATTGAGGTCGATGCAGCAGGTGCGCTGGTTCCGCAAGTGGAGATACAAGTGATCAGCAACCACAATTGGCGAAGACATGTATGCTTCAGCCTTGCCGGCCCAGACAACATCCGTTTTCCATTGGTCGGCCGTTGGGGAAAACGCAATCAATTCGGACTTGCCACCGTAGGAGCTGGTGAACACGCCGTTGTTCCACACGGTGGGTGTCAGAATGTTCATGCCTCGGAAAGCGGCTACTTCGCGGGTCCAAAGCGGATTGCCGGTTTGTAGGTCGAGCCCCGCCAGCATCGTTCGCGTCTGAACGATGAGCTGTCTCACACCGTGAAGTTCGGCGATCACCGGTGAAGAAAATGCACTACCGTTCATGCCGCCTCCGTCCTCCAAGGCCACCCAGATCAGCTCTCCACTGTCCATGTTGAGTTTACGAACGCCGCCTCCAGCTTGGACATAAAGGTCTGCGCCGTCGATCAAGGGAGAGCAGACGCAGCCAAAGGTCGGAAGTTCGCTGCCCAGCTTGGCATTAAAATCGATTCTCCAGAGTTCGTTTCCCGTTTCGCATTCGAAGCAAGCAAATACATCTCGTATCCCGCCCACGACAATACGATGTCCATCGCAAGCTGGTGTCGAGCGGATCCAATCTCCATTGCTCTTTGCAAAGAAAGGCACGCTCAACGCGCCTGCCCATTTTCTTTCCCAAACAGTCTCGCCGCTCTCAATGTTGAGCGCTGTTAGTGTTTCGAACTGGGCATCAAGCGTTTGCGTGGTGTAAACGTGTTTCGTGCAGGTGATTGGTCCGCTATAGCTGTCGCCAAGCGCTACGGTCCAAGATTTCTTGAGCCCCTGCAGAGTCTTGGGCCACGCCATGTGGCTGCAATGTCCATCGCGAGTTGGGCCCCGCCAACAAGGCCACTGGCCAGGTGCGGCTGGCTGGGCAGATTGCAGTTTGCCTTGTAGGCCGACAAGCGACACGGCGGCGGCACTTAGCCACGAACGCCTATTGATTTCGGGAGTAAACATAGGGAAATCTCCGTAGAAAATGGTGTGTGCTGTGCCTTGAAAGGAACTGGACCTGAAGACATCTCAGTTGGTTAAATGTAAAGCGAGTCTGTTCAATTCCCAAGCAGGTTTAAGTCCCCCGCGCAATCCTGCTTCGTACTCAGATTCCATTTGCGAATTACTCGAGATTCTAGTTGTTCGAGGCGTTGGGGACACGGTTCTTGCCTCGCAGCGCAGATGCAAATGCTGCTAGCTGCTGCATGTTGTCGCAATGCGCTGTGTATTTAAGTCGAGGTCGCAAGTTATCGGTGAGGGCTCTACCACCAATCACGATGAAGATCTCTGCGGGCAATTCCTTTCGCATCTCTTCAAAGTCTAAAATGAAACTATCGGGATTCTCGAGGTGCGAGACGCTTAGCCACAGCATTTGGGGATGATATGTGTTAACAGCATTGGCAATCGTTTGGAGAGGTAAATTGGTGCCTAGGTTCACAGTTCTCCATTGGTTCTGCCGCAATACGAGCTCCACCAATTGCGAAGGTTGGGAGTAGTAGTCAGCGCTGGGGGAACCGCCAATTGCCAAGGGCGCAGAATCGCGAGCGTCGGGAATCTGCAAAAGATGTTCATGAATCAACCGCGAAGTGATCTCGCAGGCCCGTCGTTCTTGAAATATCTCGAGTTTCCCGCAGTCCCACCGTTCCCCAAGGGATTGGAAGGCAGGGGCGATCATTTTGTCAGCTAGTACAGCCAGGCTGCTCTCGATGGAGACGGCCCGACTAAAAACGTCGCGGCATTTCTGCTCGTTGCCCGATTCGAGCGACTCGAGAAAGCAATGCAACAATTCCTCCACATTCTCCGCAACCGCGGAGTCTCCCTGCGCAGCGGTGACGGGTGGTTCGTACGAGCGTTGGAGCGCTAGTCGATTCGAAGTCGTCAAAAACTGCTGCAACTCTTCCCTGGGAATTCTGCGGTGGCCACCGACCGTCTTTACCGTTCGGATGGCACCACTGTCGCACCAGCGTTTCACCGAGGATTCAGAAACCTTCAACGCTTCGGCCACCTGTCGAGTTGTCAATTGATGGTCCACTCAGGTTTTTTTCCGATTTCTTGAGAGTTCATGCGAAAAAGAGATATTGTGAACGGTTTGAACGCTTCGAAAGTATAGTTTCCAGTAAAGTGGCGAAAACTCGACCAACCCAAAAAATAGCAACAATTGCGAAGAAATTGCAAACTTTCAACTTTTTCGAACTAATCCGGTTGTGGATTTAACGCCATTGCGGTAGAACGAAGTGACCGATTTGGATGAATTGAGCGAATGTTAGTGGTTTGGAGGGAAGAAAAATGTTCACAACAGCCTGCCATCGAAGTGAGTCGCGAGGGGAACCGTCAGCCGGCAATCGTAATTCAACGACTGCGGTAACCAGCAAGCAACGACTGAAGAGAACCTTTAGGCGGAAAGCTCTCGAGGATTCATTCCTCAAGTTTTGCCAACTGAGCACAGACACTGGAGCTGGTCCGCTAAGCCCAGTAGACTACGACCAATTACTTGTTCGGGCTGCAGATTTTGTAGCCAGCGAGGACTTTGATTCGGCTAGCTCCGAGAGGGAGATCTTGCAAGACGATTTTTTGTCGAAGTGCGAGTCTGAGTCACCCAAGCGTTCCGTTAAGCGGCTCAGCTTGCCTCCTCACTTGGCTAGCTTGTGCGAGGAGCAACTGTTGACACCGGATCAGGAGCGTCAGCTATTTCGGCGCATGAACTATCTCAAATATCGGGCGCATGTGTTGCTCAAGGGTCCCAATTGCTCGGCGAGCAGCCAATGGGAGATTGAGCGTGCGTTGGGGCTGTTGCGAGCTGCGGACTGGTACCGCGATTGCATCGTCAAAGCTAACGTTCGTTTGGTAATTTCCGTGGTGAAGAAGTTCGTGAACCCGCATTGTGGTTTCGACGATTTGTTGAGCGACGGAATCATGGCTCTTATCCGGGCAGTGGAGAAATTTGATTATCAGCTTGGTTTTCGTTTCAGCACCTATGCCACGCAGGTTGTACGGCGAAACTCCTACCGCTTCGTGATGGACAAACAAGAGGAGCGACTCAAAGTATCCAACAGCCTCAGTGAGTCGGGCTTGGATATTGCAGAAGACCTTGTACCATCATCGATGGACGAGCAGCGCTGGAATGCCTTAAGAAGTCATCTTGGCGATTTATTGTCGAAGCTCGATCGTCGCGAAAAGTTTATCATCCGCGCGAGGTTTTCTTTGGGTGGGCACCGCAGAGTTCAGACGCTTCAGAAGCTGGCCGACTGCCTGCATATTTCCAAAGAGCGCGTGCGACAGTTGGAGAAGAGAGCTATGGAGAAACTTTCGATGATGGCTGTGGAAGCCCCACCTCCGCTCTACCTCGGTCAGGGGTGAAGCCAATGCATGGTCGGCAGGTTGTCGTGAGTGGAGCGAGTGGTTTGATCGGTTCCGCGTTGGTCGATCGCTACTCGATGGCGGGCTATACCGTACGAAAGCTTGTCCGGAGATCGGACGCCGGTTCTTTGCAGACGGATGAGGTCCGTTGGAATCCCCTGAGTGGTCTCAGCGATGCAGGGGAACTAAATTCGGTGGATTGTGTCGTTCATCTGGCCGGTCGTAGTGTGGCCGCGGCGCGTTGGAACGCTGCAGAAAAGCAACGCTTTCGCGACTCCAGAATCGAAGCGACGCGGATTCTAGCCAGCCAACTGAGCGAATTGCCGATTCCACCCAAGGTCTTTGTTTGCGCTTCGGCTATTGGCATTTACGGCAACCAGGGTAAAAATCGCGTGGACGAATCCACTGTCGCTGGGCATGATTTCTTGGCGAATGTCGCCCGCGAATGGGAAGAGTCCGCAGGGGTTTTATCGGCGGTTGGTGTGCGGGTGATTCATGCCCGTTTTGGAATCGTGCTTTCGAAGTCGGGAGGCGCTCTCGCCAAAGTCTTGCCGCTGTTTCGTCGCGGATTGGGGGGCAAACTAGGTTCTGGTGAGCAGATGTGGAGTTGGATTGCGTTGGCCGATTGTGTTTCGGCTGTGCAATGGCTTGCAGAACAAACAGATGCATCAGGTGCCTACAATGTTGTCGCACCTGCAGCAGTGTCCAACGCGGAGTTTACCAGGATTTTGGCAGGAGTTCTGAGGGTACCAGCCTTTCTTACAGTACCTGCCTTCGGACTCCGGCTGGCGATGGGCGAGATGGCCGATGCGCTGTTGCTGAGTAGTTGTGATGCGCGGCCCGCACGCCTGCTCGACGCGGGATTTCAATTTCAGTTCCCAGAATTGGAAGGCTGTTTTTCTCATGAACTCGCCACTAAGCTGGTTGCGTAATCCCAGTCGGTTTATGAGCTGGCGGTGACGGCAGCCAATTCTTGGGCCATGTCCTTGGTCGCGACCGCTACTGCCTGTTGCCAGTCGAGATGCTGATATTTCTGCTGGCTGTATGCAAAGATTATGCCTCGCGAGCTGTTCACAATAGCACCTAATCCACGCGAGTCGAAGCCGTGTGCAACATCCTGGGCAGTCCCTCCCTGCGCGCCGTAGCCTGGAATTAAAATCCAGGTGTGTGGCATGATGCTGCGGAGCTCGGCGAGTTGTTCAGGGTAAGTGGCTCCGACTACAGCTCCAATGTTCCCATAGTCAGAGCCCCCTTTCGATGCGCAGGCGTGTTTTTCGACTAACTGCGCGACTCGTTCATACACTGTGCCTTTAGCGTTAATTTGTTGATCTTGCAGGTAACCGCTGCCTGGATTGGAGGTCTTGACTAGGACAAAGATCCCGGCACCGCGAGCGTTGGCCGTTTCGACAAACGGTAGTAACGTATCGTCTCCCAAGTAGGGATTTACAGTGAGCGCATCGCACTGCCAGGGGCTCGTTTGTCCTAGGTACGCATCGGCATAGCCTTCTGCTGTTGAGCCGATATCTCCGCGCTTTCCGTCGAGCAATATCAGCAGACCTGATTTTCTGGCATGACGGATGATTGCGGCTAGAGCTTGCATACCTGCTGGGCCAAGCTGTTCGAAAAAGGCCGCTTGAGGTTTAATTATCGGAGCATGAGCGGCAACCGCATCGATGACCTCCTGGCAATAACATTGAGTTGCGGCGGCGACCGCGTCGACGTTTCTTTCGTCAACACCTGCACGAATGGACGCTGGCAGGCTGGGCCATCGCGGATCGAGTCCGACACAAACAGCGGAGCGTTTTTCCTGAACCAATCGCGTTAGGTAATCGCCAAAATGCATTTTTCTTTCCAGGTTTGGGTTGGAGTAGTGCTGCCAAACGAAGGGGCTAAACAAGTCCGAAGAGCTGCCGATCGATACCCTGATCCATTAGGACGGTAGACGGAGAATTGAGCCTGGGACCACGGGCTGCCCCTGTTCCGCGCTCGCTACAGCCGCAAAGCAAAGAGCCAGACTTTGCAAGTTATCTCGCGCACTGATTGAGGATTCTCTTCCCTCTTCGATGGCGCACAATAACTCACCCATCGTTCCGTGAAAACCATCTGGAAACCATTTTCCTTGCAACACGGGGCTCCATGGCCCCGCCGCTGTTTCCACGGTTAGCGATTGCTCT
Source organism: Pirellulaceae bacterium (assembly GCA_041736515.1). Classification (GTDB taxonomy): domain Bacteria; phylum Planctomycetota; class Planctomycetia; order Pirellulales; family Pirellulaceae; genus Aureliella. The sequence goes on along the minus strand of JBGSTP010000260.1, from coordinate 11,624 downwards.
TGGATGTTGGGACCACGACTTACCAAGGTACCCAACGTGCCCGCCAACATAGTTTGGTCGAATTGGCCGAAGGAAACTCCTGCATCAAAGATCAGGCTCGCTTGCGCATCTTCGAATTCAAGCACCGACTGGGCCAGCAGCGGAGGCCGCAACGCCTGATTGGGTAGCCGGGATGTTGAAGCAAACACTCGCTTGACTTGCTTTCCGGGGAAGAAAGTCCGCACGATATCAAACCAATGAATTGCGTAGTCGTAGAGAATCAGATGCTTTATGTCCTCAAAGGGAGTGCCAGCAACCCAGCGGTGGTCCCAATGGCAACCGAGGTGCGCAGCAAAGATTTCCCCCAAGGTACCCTCGTTGACCAAATGCCTTGCAAAGCTGAAATGAGGGGCCCAGCGACCGTTTTGATTTACCGCCAGGTTCCGGCTGGTTTGCTCTGCCAATTCCACCAGCCGTTGGCCTTGTTCTAAATCAAGCACAAAGGGTTTTTGGCTGAGGACATGTTTTCCACTAAGCAAGGCTGCTTCAATAATCGGCAGACGTTCGACGGGGTGAGTCGTAATGTCCACGACCTCGATGCTTTGATCGTCTAGAAGCTTTCGATAATCGCTGTAAACAGCTGCGTCTGGAAAAAACTGAGCCGCCCGCTGGCGAGCGCGCTCTAAAACGACGTCGCACAAGGCGACCACCCTAAATTTGGCGCTGCGATAGGCGCTCAAGTGCTCGACCGTAATGCCACCACAGCCGATTAATCCAATCTTCGGATCGTACGAATGTGGCGACGATGGCCTGTATTGGGAACTCACAACTGCGTTCGGAGGCAGCGACATAAACAACCGCCTTAATTAGGCTCAAAACTGAGCAGAATTTTGTCCGAAACGAGCTTGTCCTACTCCGGCAGAACTCAGAAAAAACGTACTCGCTCCGAGATCACTGCCTTCGCTTCGCTAACATGACTTGGCTTGCACGAAGAATCAATAAGCCTGTACGCGAATGAAGTGTCATCGTTTCACCATTGATCGCCTAAGATGATAACACCATCGGAGTCACTGCCGACGGCATCGTTCTCGATCACAGAACTGTCAAGCTCTGAAAACTCATTGGTTTGCTGTGGGAATTCTTCGACATAGGCTTCACCAAAGAATTCCTGCTGAAAGTCGCCCTCATTCGAGTAGACTACTGAATTGTCAGCCATTCCATCCGAAACGGTTGAACCGGGATCGCTAAAAATTGAGCCGACTCTGCCTTGGGCTGGATCTGACCGTTGCCACTTTCCTCCCACTGTGGCATAGTCGTCAAGAAATCCTCGCGAGCACATCGAGCAGCCACTTGAGATCACGCAACTCAAAGCCATAAGCCTAAATAAGTGCGTACGCATGAGGTTTTTTCCCGTAACGGTTATGCCTTGGTTTGAGACAACTAGATATTTCATCGACACGTCGACGGGCGCAGATTAGGTAAAAACTGCCGGTTGCACTGACTTTTCGGCCCGCAGTAGAGAAGCAATGAATCGAAAAGCTAGCAATACTCGTATGCCCTCGGCCAAACAACCCAGCGTTTCTTGGATGTGGTGGTCCCTGCTCGCAGCAAATGCCGTGTGGGCCATCGCAGCGGCATCGATTTCCAGTCGATTGCAGTTTGTGATGGGGTACGGGACGATACCATCAGGGCCACCGCATCTCGAACTATTCTTGGCATCCAACAGCGCCTTGCTCTTCGCTGGCTCTTGCTCAGCAATCTGGATTGGCATTGCCGTCTTCCGCATGCGGCTGGAGCCCAAACGAGCTGGAGAACTTCGCTGGCCAGCAGCTACCTTGTTGATCGCCGCGGTGCCGCTACTGTTTTCCGTGGCGAGGACCTTAGGTGTGCCGCTTGCGCCAAATTACTGGGAACCTCTGTGGTTATCGTATTGGACAGGAATAAGTTTTTTTGGACTGACAACTCAGCTGCCGCGCGTCGCTTACCGACTCAGCGCCAGCGCCGGAGCAACCATCCTGTGCGTTTTTGCGTTGGGGTTGGCGAACTGGTGGTTTTATCAGAGTTGCGAGTACTACTCCAATTTTCAATTGGGCTTCAACGACTTCGGACATTTTGCGCAGCGCATCGCTAACACAGCATCTGGTCGGGGTATTCTGTTGGAAACGCCCGTCTTGCCAATGTTTTGGGACCACTTCAATCCAGGATTGTTATTGCTTGTGCCGCTGTGGAGAACGATACCTAGCGTTTATCTTTTTTTTGCCATCCAGGCTCTGGCACTCGTCTCCGGTTCGTTGGTCGTGCGAGGAATTGCGCGACGTCTGGAATATAGCGAGCCGACGGCTGTATTATTTGGAGGCGCTTGGTTAGTGCAGCCGTCGTTGGGGCAAATGAATCTGGCCTATACGTACGGATGGCATCCAATTTCATTAGCGATTCCGTTGATGTTGGCTGCGATCTGGGCGTTGCTGGCCAAGCGACCGCGGTGGGCAATAGTCGCAATTTCGCTGGCGCAATCGATGGAAGAGGGAGTCATAGTTGTTTTTTGTTTGTTTTGTTTCGGTTGTTTGGTCCAAAGTAGGTTTCTTAATGTGGCCCAGCCTCTGGTGCTCGGCTTATCCTCGCGGGTTTGGGGGATAGCAGGTTGCTTGGGTATGTTGACTTTCATTGCCGTCTATCGCTTTAGTGGCATTGCGGAATTTCAAACTGGTCGCTTTGTGGCTTTGGGCAATGGACCCATGGAAGTGATTCTCTCGCCCCTATTGCGTCCAGACGCATTTTGGGGACAGATTTTTCGTTGGGAGAAACTTGCGTTCTGCCTCAGTATTTTGCTTCCCTGTTTTCTGACCAGCTTGGTGCGAGGTTGGCGATGGTTATTGCCTGCCGCGTTGCCGCTCATGGTTCTGATCGTCTGGGATCACAAACCTGCAACCTCGCTGGCCCTGCAGTATCCAAGTGCTCTGCTACCAGTCTTCTGGTGTGCCGCATTAATCGGCGCGCAACGCTACGCTTTGCAATCCGCAACCGGAGCGTTTGCGACGGGGTTAGTATTAAGTCTGTTTGTTGGGCAATTGCCATACAGCAATCCATCTTCGTTATTCGATGTGTTGGGGCAGACGTATGCAGAGTCCGAATTGAGGCGCGGGGCCAACGATGATGACGGACTTTGGCTTAGCGAGCAGGTAGCAGGATTGAAGCAGGATGGCTCAGAAATTCTTGCAACAGGTCGTATCGCCGCCCATCTGGTCGGTGCCCGCGATGTTGAGACGGTAGGGCAATATGTTCAACGCCGCGAAAAGCTGGCTGCCTTGGAGGATCGGTTAGGGAAACCGATCGAACACTATCGCTGGATCCTATTGGATCGACGAGAATCATTCCAGCAGACTCCGCAAGAAACATCAATCGTTGAGAAGGAAGCGGTTCAAGCTGGCTTTCACTTGATAAATGAGAAATACGATATCGTACTGTACTCGTCGACGAGATCGCCCTAACAGCCGATTACAGGCTGTTGCCCGTCCTATTGGTCAAGCCAGCTCTTGAGCTTTTCAGCGGTAGAGGTCAAGGGGATGTTCGCAGCCAACCTGGTGTCCACCCAACGCCATTTATGTTCCCTCGAGAGCTTGAACGCGGCAGGCAATTGGGCTTCGAAACAGACTAGGGTTATTCGATAGCGAGTGACTCCATGTTTTATCGTCCGCAAATACTGAAACGCCTGGCAATCGAGCTGTAGTTTTTGCTGCATGGCTTCGTCTACCACGGGAAAATACTGTGATTGGTTCGGGTTTTTTGCATCGAACGCCCAGCCGAGCTTAGAAATATCTACTCTTGGAAAATCCCAAAGACCGGCCCACCAGCCTTCGTCCATGTTTTGCCGCATGAGAACTTTGCTTTTCCGCCGAATGACGACCAGCACATGGGTTAGTGATTCCAGTGGTGTTTTCTGGGAAAGTAGAGGAATCTGCTTTTGCAAGCCTAACCTAAACGCAGAACAAATAGTTGCGACTGGGCATCGGTCGCATTTGGGGTCTCGCGGCAGGCATACTAAGCTGCCTAGTTCCATGGTGGCTTGATTAATTTGACCGATATTTGGCCCTCGCTGCGGCAGAATACTCTCTGCAAACTCCCAAAGTTTTGTTTGGGATTGCGACAGCTTGGGGTCTTCGCGCAGGCCAGTTAAGCGACTGAACAAACGAATGGTATTGGCTTCGAGAATGGGGGCACGCGTTCCAAATGCAAACGACGCAATCGCCCCGGCGGTGTACCGTCCAATACCTGGCAAATCCCGAATGTATTCAAAATTCCTGGGAAATACTCCGGCATGTTGGGTCACGATTTGCTTGGCGGCGGAATGCAGCTGTCTTGCCCGTCGGTAGTACCCAAGACCAGCCCAGTAGGTAAGCACTAACTGTTCATCAGCGGAAGCCAGAGACCGTATGTCAGGAAAGCGCTCCAGGAAACGAAGGTAATACTCGATTACTGTCGCAACTTGGGTTTGTTGCAACATAATTTCGCTAACCCAAATTGAGTAGGGATCTCGGGTATCGCGCCAGGGAAGTTGACGGCGGTTCAATGCGTACCAGCTCAGCAGACGCTTGCGGAACTGCAATGTCGCGGAATCGGGCGATGATTGAAGGTCGTTTGGTGGATAGCACTCAGGCATCGAAGCTCAAGATGTCTAATTCGGATCTGTGCCCAGAGTGACTTCAAGTTCCAAGAAAATCGATTCGAGGTTGGAAACTGGCCTGCGCAGCGAGACCACTATCTTGTCTCCAGCGAGGTGTTTGCCGAGTTCTCCTCGCAGGTCAGCAAAATTATTTATGGCAACTCCATCGATGCTTTTCAATTCATCATTATTGCGGATACCTGCCAAGGCGGCGCCCGAATTAGCGATGACTTGCGTAACAGTGGTATTGGACTGATCGGTGGCGACTCCCAAGTAACCGCCAGCCCCACAATAGATATCGATGCCGTCCAATTGTTTGGCTAATTGCTCGGCACCCGCTTTGGTAATTCGGGTCCCGTAAAGTCGCAAAGATTGACTTATGGGCAGACTTGCCAGAGTGGTCAAGATGCTGTCGTCGACGTTCACATAGTTAAGTTCGAGAAGTTCGAGTTCAGAGAAGCTTTTTAAAAGCTCCAAATCTTCCTTGCTGATTGTTACGTACTTGAGCTTCACATTTTTTATGTTGGGTAATTGCGATACAGCGCGAAAGTGGTTGCTGGTAATCTGCGGACCTTCTAAATAAATCGTCTCAACCGATTTTAGAAATGGTATCCATTCTATGGCTTGTTGGTCCCCGGTAAAACTATCGTCGATCCAGAGTGCTAGGTTGTGTTCTTCCTCAATGACTTTCGCGTTCAATTTGAAACCAAGCATTCCCGGTAATCCTGTCTTAGCACCGTGGTGCGTGAGGATTTGCAGCGCCTGCTCCTCTTGTAAATCGGCTATTGCACGGACGGCGTTATCGGCCAATCGACCAACAGAGGATACTCGGTTGGCGTTTTCGCGTAGCGCGAGTTGAGATTTCCGGCTGATCGCCACATCCTCATGGGTGGCCAATGCGCTCAATAGGTCAACCAACTGGGATGCCGTGTTGTAGTCGACGTTTGCCAGGCAAGCTTCGATGGCGTTGATCGTTTCGAATGGTGTCTGCTCAAGACGCCAGCGTGCCAATTGCCGAGTGCGGTAGCTCGGATCGGCCAAGTTCTTGATTTGCTGCTGTACGAAGTTCGGGTCACCTTTATCGACAGCCGCCGAATCCAAGGATTCCTGTGCACGAATACGTGTCTCTTGATGCTGTGGCGTCAATGCGCAGCACACAATGATAAGGACTGTCCTGTAAATCCGACTCCTACGTTTGCTCACATCGCTAACCCAAAAACTACGAACGGTATCCAGTCTCGCAAGACTTTCATCCTACCAAAATTGCTGTGAGTATACACGACGGCCTGGAATTTGCGTTCGTGCTTACTTTTGACCCAGTCCCTCAAGTATTTGCTGTAGTCGATTCTGCATGGTTTCGAGTCTTTGGTTGGCTTTGGTAAGTTCCGAGTTGAGCCTCAAGATCTCATTTTGCAATTCCTCGATCGTCGGTGGATTGGGCTGTGGCGTTCCATTGGCCGCGCGCGAAGGTGTCAGCTCTATCGCTGGAGCGGGCGATGGCTGAGCAGTCGAATTGCGTTTGGCTGTGCGGCTTGCCCGGTTTTCTGGTGTGACCTCCAAGATTAGAGTTGCGTTGTGGGTAAGCGTGCCGCGCTGGAAAGTGATGTCAATCTGCTGCCCGGGGCGGGCTGTATTCATCCAGTTCATCAGGTCGCGCGATGTTTCAATGGAATTTCCACCAATAGCAAGCACCGCATCTCCCGCACGTATGCCCACTTTTGCAGCGGGCGAGTCCGCAGCAACATTGGTTACAGCCGCACCGCGGAAAGCGGCGATTCCGAATTGGCTGCGGAAGGACTGAGTCAAGTCGTTGACCATTAACCCCAGCCAGGCTGGTCCATTGAGGTCTCCCAGTGGCAGTGGCCGGCCAGCAATGCGCTCCGCCAAACCTGCTTCCGTCAAGACGGCCACCAACTCAAAATTGCGTTCCGCCCGGGTGACGAGGAATTTGACTGTTTGCCCGGGCGCTGTCTTTCCTAGCTGTTCAACCATGCCGTCCAAGTTGGCGATGGCGAATCCATTGACGGCGGCAATGCGGTCCCCCACCTCGAACCCAGCATTCCAAGCGGGTGAGCCCTGTGTAACGCTGGTTACGCGAACGCCAATGCCTCCCCCTACAACCTCTTCAGCTTCTAAGCCAAGATAAATTCGTTCCGAGGATGGAACTTGAGTAGTTGTGGCCGTTGGCGGTTCAACTGGTGGTGGAACAATTGTGGTTTCACTCGCTCGCGTCGAATCCAATATCGAGCTGCCGCCCGGTTCGGTTTTTGCCCCCTGCTCGCTGTTGGGCGCTGGGATCGTCTCTTCGTTTATGGGTTGATTGGGATCGTTGAGCCGCTGACGCACCGCAGATTCGAGTTTTTCGAGAAAGCTTTGACCGTATGCCGAGGACAGCTGCAGAGAAAAGACGAAATAGACCGACAACGCTGAAAATGCAAGAAAACCGGTACGAGGCAAGATCATTTCTCTTCTCCTAAATTCAGCTAACTCGTATTGGCAAACGATTTCCTATTGTAACAACACCGGTAAATTCGCATGATACGGGCGGGCAAAAGGTGCGAATTCAGCGGCGAAGTTGCATGTTTTGCTGCTAAGACACTTGGTACCACTGGAGAAGGTAGGACTGGACAATTGACTGGAGAATGGACAGTTGAGGAACTGAAAAAGTGTCTGCGCTGGATTCACTGCGAGTTGGCTGAAGCGGAGTTTGCGGCTTTGTTCAGGGACGTCTCCAACCGGTTCTTCAAATTACCCTCGGTAATCAGACGCGATGGAGAAACCGTTGCCGCAAGCTACTTCAAGCTGCTCGGCGGTGGAGTGGCTACTTTAGGTGGCGTGCGCGCAGCACGCGGTCATGAACAAGTCGCGTTGGAATTGTTGCAGCAGCAGATCTCGCAAATGCGTGCGGCCGATATCTCGCAAATCCAAGCAGTATTGGTCGATAGCGATTCGGCAACAACACCAATCCTCCGCGCAGTGGGCTTCCAGCATCTCACGCACATCGAACATCAATGGCTGGATGTTAGCAGCACCCACCTCCGCAGTGCAGAAAATCCGGGGCACCAAGACTTGGATACAGCGAATGGACAACGGTGGCGCTGGACACCCGCTCATCAATTTGCTCGGCCTCGGATCGAAACTCTCATCCAAGCGACTTTTGAGAAAACGTTGGATTGCCCAGCCATGAACAATATGCGGTCCAGTCGGCAAGTCTTGGAGGGATTTCTAGAGGGGCGATCCTTCCGAGAAATCGGTGTCTTATGGGAAGTGCTGGTACATCGCGGTTGCCTCGTCGGGTGCCTTCTATTGGCGGAACATGAGCCGCATCTAATGGAGTTGGTCTATTTGGGTTTGGTACTCGAAGTCCGCGGACGAGGCTTGGGGGATGTGCTCGTAAATCGCGCCGTGAAAAAATCTCAACTGAACGGCTGCCGTACCCTGGTCGTGGCTGTAGACGAGAAAAACTGGCCAGCCCTCAAACTCTATCGGAACGTCGGATTTCAACGCCATCAACGGCTTGGCGTATGGATGCTGCCTAAATAGGGTTCAATTCAAGTAGTCTAGCAGCAACTGTCCGTGCGTTGAGGAGGCAGACCGCGCCGCCTAGGTCCGGGTATTTCCTGTCCCACTCGAATCATTTGATTCAGGCTATCTACAAATACTACCTTAGGCTCTACGGTTGGCGCTGATTCGTCCGCATCCACGATGAAAGTAAAGGTTGCCACAATAATCACGTCCCCCGGGCGAATCAGATGCGCTGCCGCTCCGTTGGCGCAAATGTCTCCGCTGCCTTCTTCACCCGTAATGGCATACGTTTCGAGCCGACTACCGCGAGTGATATTCCAAACGTGTACGGATTCGAATGGTTGAATATCTGCGGCGCGCATTAAGATCGGGGGTAGAGTGAGCGAGCCTTCGTAATCAAGATCGGCTTGCGTCACCGTGGCACGGTGAATCTTGGAACGCAGAAATTTTCGGTACATGGCGGCAAAAACTCTCGCCCTCCAGATCGATTCTGCTCTGGATCGCGTTTTTAAGGTGAGTGAGTTGTCGAAAAGTGGTCTCAAAATCCGCTCTAGAACGAGAGGAGGCATCAATCTAACACCGAAATGGATTGCCGCACAGGAGCTGACAATCTGTTGGCGTTTCATTTACTACGGTCCGCACAAACGGAGATTTAATGGCCTAGCAGCACCAGGAATTGGCAAAGTTTTGCAAAGTTTTCCGACCGCCAATTATGCTGGAAGCTATGCAAAACCGAATTTTCAAATTGAACCTGTGCCTACGCGTCATGATCGTTTGGTCGGGGCTTGGTTTTTCAACCGTGACTCTCCAAGCCGATGACTGGATGATGTGGCCATCTACTTATACGCATGACCCCCAATTCGGTAGGCGGGTAGACCAGTACGCAATCCACGAACAGCCGTTGGCGCCGTACCGCGAGGATTTCTCGCGCAGCGGGTTTCGACATTTTCGCAGTACCCTGCAAGCTGGACAGTCTGCAGATAACATGCATATTGTCGAGCAATGGGGTAGGCAAATCGTACCCTACGAACAATGGCGATTTCCTTTTCGACCCTATGGCGTTCCGTACGACGCATGGGGCCCACAGACGCCCTATGGTATCGTCAACAGTACCTTTGGTTTTGGGGGTATAGGCTATCCGGCTGCCGGTTCTAACTACGGCGGTAACGGCAACCCACATCCAGGTAGTACCTTCCCGAGCTATAACAATCCCGCCTTCCAAGTACCGAACGGTTCGCGAGGTTTTCCTCTGACGCCAACCTACAATAACGAACCCTGGTACGATGGCACCTACCCATCCGCTCCGCCACTGAACCAACGATAGGCCAGAGGCGGTACGACGACATGGGTTGAAAGCCAATCGGCATTGTTTGCCTGTCTATGGGTGCCTGTCTGCGCACCGCAGTTACGCGGTGCCGCGCTTTGACATTTGATCGCGCAATTGGGCTGCCAGCTCGTACTGTTCGGACTCCACGGCCTCAGCAAGCTGTTCGGTGAGGCTTTTTTCAATGGAAAAGTCATTACACAGCGAAGCTCTGAGCTCGATCAACCGTTCGACCAACTCGTCGGATTCGAATTGGTCTTCCCAGCCCATTTCCGCGAAGTTCTCTTCGATCAGTTCGAGTCCATCGTTAATGGCCTCGATTGCATCCTCTGGAACTTGCTCCTCGATTGCCAGGAGGGCTGCCGCTTGAGTTCGATGGAAGATCACAAAGGCCCGATGCTGTTCATGTTGCAGGGTCCATTCTTCGCAAGGAGAATGTTCGCGACAAAAATCCATCAATGCCAGCGTATGCTCAGCATCTTGGATGGCTTTATCGAATCGCTGCAATCGCAGCCAGGCGACGCGACGGTGATAAAATTGCACGAATTCACGATCGATTTCGATACATGTGGCTTCGTCTAGTTCAAAATCTAGATCCTCGGCTTCCTGTTTGCAGAGGAAGTCGAGTAGCGTATCGTGCCCCTCCGGTCGGAGTCCATCAGGGCGACCAGTTGTTTCCAGTTGGAGAATGCCGAGGTCGATTCGCAACTGAATTATATCTCTTCCCCGCGCACCCTTAACGAGTCTAACGCCAAGCGAATCCGGCTCGTATGGCCACTGTTGCAGCAAGTCGTCTAGATAGTCCGAGCTCATGTCGGTTAGTCCCCCTAGGAAAACCTTAGTTTACTTCCGAAAGTATAGCAAACGAATCCCCGCGGTGAAGGTTGTCGCATTTTGAGCCAGCATCGATTGTTAGCGAATTTCCAGGAGGAGTAGATTTGTCCGCATCGCCGAATTTTTTCGCCCAATCAAACTATTGGATTTCCTTGAGAGGCTCCTGTTGGACAATTGGTAGCAGCAGGCTGGTAGCCACCGGACCGCCGTTGGATCTGCCCCCGGCCGATGACGCCATTCGCATGGTTTTCTGAGGCTCTTTGCGAAAATAACTCAACGAAAAACAGAGAGGGGATACCATGGAAACAGCCAAGTTTGACAAATCGGCCCGAAGTGTCCCATGCCAACAACTGGTTAGACCAGCCATTGACTGGTGTTGGAAATAGCCCGTTGCAATTCCGATTCGTCGATACCGAGGACCGTTTGTGAGCGCGCCAGCGACTGTAGACGCTTGGGGCTGATTTCGCCATCGGCACCGGCCACACCAAAAATCGCTTGTACTATCAACAGCTTCTCTTCATGACTCCTCCGCTCCCGCGCGGTAGAGAGAAAACTCAAGGTATTAAGCCGCTGCTGCTGAACAAAAGCGCAGACTCGCCCCAAGTCCTCGCGCGTTAGGCTTTCTTCTGCAATGTTCCCGTAAAGTCGGCGGGCTATCCGAATCTCATTCTCCGTGACCTGTCCGTCTTCCACCATAATGAGCGCGATGACTTTCAGCAAATCTTCGGAGAATGCGGGCTGGGGCGCATTGGACTGTCGAGAATCTAGCGCTCCCGGGGCGGAGTCCTTGGGCAATTGAGTAGCCAGCATGTTCGTCGCTAAGATACTGGTCTCAAACGAGTTTTTGCAGTTTGTACATTGCACGAATTCTTGCAGACTACCGATGGGAATCACAGGGATAAAATAGAGTGTCAGGAACGGTCGCGACGCCCGCAAACGAAACTTCTGTGTACTGCCACAGTTGGGGCAGGCAAAAAGCCCACGCAGGCGGGTACTCGCCCAGTCGAATGTGCCAATCAGTATCATGCCCCGGCTCTCGTCTTGTTCATGCAAATTAACCACTCGCAGTTACTAACTAAATTGAACCTACATCTTATCCCACAATCGGTCCAACATGAACTCTTGGCTCCCAATTTGGTTCGACCGGTGGAAGCCATCGCGGGCGGTCTATCTGGGGCAAATATTTGGCGCTGCAGTTCTGAGTTCGGTAGTTTTGCTCTTCGACGATGGCCCGCCCAGCACCCTTCCAAGGAACGTCTGACTTTGATCCATAAGGCGATGTGCATCGCGCGCGACTCTGAC
>JBGSTP010000232.1:0-5957 GCA_041736515.1 Pirellulaceae bacterium | reverse complement strand
ACTCCTGTTGAAGTATCCGCTGCTGGGAGACTATGAAATTGAATTTGAGTGCTCGGACGATCTCTACGCCGAAGGTGGGGCGACCTATGGCGGAGTGGATTTGGATTTTCGCGGCTACCTGAGCGATGTCGGTATCTATGCCATCGGAAACTCTGCTCAGCGTATTCTGGCAAACAAACACATCAAGAAAGGCGAATTTAGCCATTACAAAATTCGGCGCAAAGGCTCCGTCGGTTCATTCACGCTGTACTGCGAAAACAATGAAATTGGAACTCTGCGAGTGGGCGAGCAGGAGTTTCCGTTTTTTGGTATGCAAAGTTTGCGCAATCGCAAAACGCTGACGCGCAACTTGCGAATATCTGGAGATGTCTCGATCCCCAAATCGATTGCCTTACTTACACCTGCGCTACTTGGATGGTCGGCCGCATTCAAAAGTCGAAGCTTGCCCAGCGTTGAACTGTTGGAGAACAGTTTAGAGCTAGCGGCACCAACATCAGCGGCAGAGGAAGAGCGTGCCGATTTGACCTACGATTGGCAACTCGTCGGTAGTCAGCTTGAAAGTGTCGATCATGCATCGCTAATGGCCGTCGACAAAGCCAAGGGTCTGAAGGTCGTTGTGCCCAAATTCCCGCCGCGCGAAGAGTGGATTTACTACATCCGTCCGCTTTGCGATGGTGAACAGGTAGACTTCGAGTTCTACCAAGAGAAAGGGAAATTCTCTGTGCACCCCACCATCGATCGCATTGCCGTGTGGTTCGACGAACCCAAGCTCCGGCAACATTGGATCACTTCGGACGCTGGCACCTGGTTGGGCGTAAATTCCACGAATCGAGTCATCGCACCGCCCGAGAATGCCATGGCGTCAGCCCAACTGAAGGAAGCTGCCTGGAATGCGTGCAGCTTGCGTCGCGAGGGAGATAATATCCTGCTGACAGTCAACGGCACGGACATATATCAGCAGACTGTGGACTCAAGTCTTGGCGGTCGATTCGGCTTTTTTCATGACTCGACGCAATTTCAAGTGAAAGTGCGAAATGTAATGTTGCGTGGTGACTGGCCTGCAGCTTTGCCCGCTGATATTTTTGAAAAACGAGCGAAATGACTGCGACGGTGCTCGAACATGGTGCAAATCGGTACCGAGATTCTGCCTCAACTGCGCTGCGCTTGTTGCGGCCTTCTTGACTGTATCCTATGACTACCTGACCTCCGTAGGCCGCCAACAAGCGCAGCGCGGTTGAGGCAGTGCGAACATAGCACTTCAGTCTTTTAATTGTTTGACGGCCGCCATAGGCGGCACTTAGTGTGTAATTCGTCGCCGTCATCGACCAGGTACCAATTAACTCGGCAATACAGCAAGCTATTCGCAGTCGTGCGTGGCATTTGTCGTGGTACGCGGTACCGCTTGCTTGAACAAACATGGCAAAATCGAGTACAATACTAATAGCCCACCTCGCAACGCACCTGCCTCCCACCGCGCTGTTCAATTACCTATGAACCGATTCGACTTGGTCGCTGTAAAGCTGCTCAGTACTCTCCTGTTTGGCATGCAGGTATGCAATGTTTTAGGGGAGGAGTCTCTCGAGAGAGGCAGGGAAATATACGCAAGAAACTGCGCCGTTTGCCATGGGCCGCACGGCGAAGGCGTGCCAGATTCGTACGACGAACCGCTGGTAGGCGACGATTCGATTGGAGAACTGGCGGCCAGCATTAGCAAAACCATGCCAGAGGGCGAACCGGAAAAATGCGTAGGTGAAGACGCGGAAGCGGTCGCGGCTTACATCCACCACAGTTTTTATTCGGAAGCAGCGCAGATTCGCAACCGACCGCCGTCAATGAGCTTCGCGCATCTCACATCAGCACAGTTGCGTCAGAGCATGGCTGACCTCTACGAGCAGTTTGGGGGACGGCCTCCGTTTAGTAATCGCTCAACCTCGAATACCGAATCGAAAAATGCCGACACGATCGTCGGAATTCGAGGAGTCTACTACGACGATCGAGCCCGCAGTGAGAACAAAAAAATTGATCGCATCGATCCAGGCATCGATTTTGATTTTGGCAGAGAGAGTCCAGGAGACGGCATCAAGGCGGAGGCCTTCTCGATTGTCTGGGAGGGAGGTGTTCGCGCAGATGTTTCTGGACGATACGAAATTGTGGTGCGCAGCACTTGTTCGTTCGTAATGGATTTCGGTCGGATTGGTAGGCAATTGATCGACAACCACACACAGTCTGGTGATAGGATCGAGTTCCGAGAAACCGTATTTCTCACGGCAGGGCGAGTTTATCCTTTCAAAATTGATTTTGTTCAACGCAAACGCAAAACCGAGCAACCGCCTGCAAGAATTCGTCTGGCATGGGTTCCACCGGGCGATGTCGAACGGGTGATCCCCACGCGAAATCTCGTGCCAAACGCCAGCAGTACTTTTTCCCTGCAAACCGAGCTACCGCCCGATGATCGCAGCTACGGGTTCGAGCGCGGAATTGCAGTCAACCGTGAATGGGATGCGTCCACTACGACAGCGGCACTCGAATTCGCACAAATCGCCATCGACGAATTATGGCCAAGTTACTTGAACGAACATCGCCGAGAGTCGGGCGACGACCGCTCCAAGATGAAGCAGTTCTTAAAGCAAATCGTGCGCACCGCTTTTCGCACTCAGCAAAGCGATACAGCTATCGAAGAGTTTATCACGCAGCAGCTGGCAAGCGAAGTCGACGATGCCGAAGCGATTAAAAAGTGTCTGTTGCTCACTCTGAAGTCACCTCGGTTTCTGTATCCGCTGGCGGATGCAAATCAGTCCCAGTCGCAGCGAGTGGCCAATCGAGTGGCGCTGGTGCTATTCGATTCACTGCCGACCGGCCGAGACTTGCAAGCGGCGATCGCCAACGATGAATTCAACACGGCGGATAAAGTACGCGAATACGTTCGAGAACATTTCGAGGACAATCGGCTGCGAGCGAAGACACGGGACATGTTGCACGAATGGCTGAATGCAAGCCAGCTTGCAGAGACAACTAAAGACGCAGAACTCTACCCCGGCTTTGACGCGGCGTTGGTGAGTGATTTGCGGATGTCGTTGAATGCGTTTCTGGACGAGATAGTTTGGAGTGAGCACAGCGATTTTCGCCAGTTCTTTTCCAGCGACTGGGCCTTTACCACGCCCAGGATCTCCGAATTTTACGCGCAGGCGTGGGCAAACGATCTGGTCTTAAATTCGGACACGGTAGCACCGAACAGCCCTACCACAGATAGTTCCACAGAAAATAGCACTGTGGCCGGCAAAGTCCTAGCGACTGATTTGGTGAAGACCTCAGCGAACGCGGATGGTACCGAGCGAACGCTGTATGGATTGTTGACGCACCCGTACCTGATGAGCGGACTTGCCTATCATGACGCCTCGTCTCCAATACGACGCGGTGTTTTTCTGATTCGATTTATGCTTGGCCGAACTTTGCGGCCACCCGCAGACGCGTTCTCGCCGCTGAGCCCAGACTTGCATCCCGCCCTAACGACGCGCGAACGCGTGTCGCTGCAGACCAGTCCGGAAAGTTGCCAAGTCTGCCATCGGAAAATCAATGCATTGGGATTTGCCTTGGAAAACTATGATGCCGTGGGGCGTTTTAGAAAAACAGAGCAGAATAAACCTATCGATGCCAGCGGGCGTTACACAGCTCGCGACGACCGTGAAATAGAGTTCGAGGATGTGGGGGCGTTGGCCGCATACTTGACCCAAAGCGAAGATGCGCATCGTGCTTTTGTAAATCGCGCTTTTCAGCACTTCGTTAAGCAGCCGGCGGCCGCATTCGGTGCCGATGTGCTGGATAAATTGGTCGCACATTTCGAGGAGAACGATTGCAATATACGCGAGTTGATCGTTGAGATTGCCGTCGTTTCCGCAACTCAGCCCCTCGGTAATGGTAGTGAAAAAACTGGTGAAACCAGGTAAGATAACTTTCCCACCTTCACTGTCCGCCCTCCTGAAAATCGGAAATCCAAGGTATGTCAAACCAAACTACGCGGCGTCAGTTTTTGAAAAATGCTGGCATTAGCGCGGCTGCCGCTAATTTTTTGATGAATTTGCCTTCCTTGGCCGCAGCAGCGGAGTCATCCAAGGCAAGTGGCGAATCGAGAAGACAACGGTTGGTTTTCATTTTCAGTCCCAATGGTGTAATTCCGGATCACTTTTGGCCCGAAAAGGCCGGCAAAGATTTTGAGCTGAAGCGAATTCTGGCGCCGCTCGCCGAAGTCAAATCGCAGGTGCTCACGTTGCAAGGCATGTGCAATCGCATTAAGGGAGACGGTGACGGGCACATGCGTGGGATCGGCTGCCTGCTGACCGGAATCGAACTTTATCCTGGCGATATCCAGGGCGGGTCCGATACTCCCGCTGGATGGTCGCAAGGTATTTCGGTCGATCAGTATTTAAAGAACAAATTGCAAGCGGACCCATCCACGCGCACGCGATTTGGTTCGCTGGAAATGGGCGTGATGGTTCCGGATCGTGCCGATACCTGGACTCGCATGTCCTATGCCGGGCCAAACTCACCGGTTGCACCGATCGACAATCCCTATCAGATGTTCGATCGGCTCTATGGACAAACCAAGAACCGTGAAATGTTGGCCAGCGTGCTCGATGATCTAACCGCAGACTTTCGTGCTGTGGAGAGCATGATCAGTCAAGAAGACCGTCGCATTCTGCGCGAACATTTGGAAATGGTCCGTGAAATTGAATTGGAGTTGCAGGCTGAACTGGCGGCAAAGAAGACGTCCAACACGGGACATGCGACCCCAGTCATTCCGCCGAATGTCGAACAGGTTAACGATAACATTCCACTGATAACTCGTATGCAAATGGATATGTTGGTCAATAGCTTTGCCGCAGATATGGCCCGCGTAGCCACGTTTCAAATCACCAACAGTGTTGGTCAGCCGAAGATGCGTTGGCTGGGCATCGACGAAGGACACCATCAATTGTCGCACGAACCAGACAGCAACGAGGAGGCGTACGAAAAGTTAATCCGTATTAACACCTGGTATTGCGAACAAGTTGCCTACTTGGCCAAACGCCTGGCTGCGATTCCCGAACCTGGAGGAGAGGGCTCGTTGCTCGACAATACGACTTTAGTGTGGACAAACGAGCTCGGTAAAGGAAATTCGCATACTCGAAACAACATCCCGTTTGTGATGGTGGGCGGGGGACTGGGCTTCAAGATGGGGCAAGCGATTGACTACGAAGCAGTCGCCCACAATCGACTGCTAATGTCGTTCTGTGAAGCGATGGGGCACCCCACGACTAGCTTCGGCAATCCGGATTTTTGCAAAGACGGGCCGCTGACGGGGTTGGTCTAGTTCGCTTGGGCCCTGCGAATAGCTTGTGCTCTGCACATCGCATGAGCTGAGGGAAAAGGACACTTTGGAAAGATTGCTTGATATAGGTTTGACCACTGACTGCCGTGGCTTTAGAATAGTTGTAGCCAAATCGCTTCAGGCAGTCCCGGCAGTACTCTCACGGTGAGAGGGACTGACCCGCTTTCGCCGCCCGAAGCACGTGATCCTAACGCGGTCGCTCTGCAAAGCCACCATAGTCGCTTTGTACCCTCTGTGTCTCGCAGATCACGAACCACTGTACGAAGAAATGTAGGTTGCGATGTTTGGTCTCGGAATGCAAGAATTGATGATCTTCATGGTCATTGCTCTGCTGGTATTTGGAAGCGCTCGCCTGCCTAGCTTAATGCGTAATCTTGGACGTAGTGCGAATGAATTCAAGGCCGGCATGCGTGATCCGGTCAGCAGCGATAAAGAGAAGATTGAAGACGACTCGAAAGAGTAATTTCCTCGTTCCGTTTTTCGTTTGAGACGTTCCGTTGCGCTGCGTTGAGCTCGGAGTGTTTCTTTCTAGGGAAGTCTTCGATGTTTTCTGGGCTTGGCTATACCGAGATGCTCCTGTTTGGAGTCATAG
>JBGSTP010000221.1:0-60173 GCA_041736515.1 Pirellulaceae bacterium | reverse complement strand
CCCCCCCCCCCCAGCTCCGCCACCACTATTCCTACCGGAAATCGAAGGGCTGCTTCAGCTAATTGGAGAGCTATTTACCTCCGTGAGGGAGTAAGTAGAATTGCTGTCGGCCAAATCGGACTTGGGAATTTTGAAAGGTCTTTGTGTGTTGCAGCTAGTTTTCTTCCTTATTTGCGCATTCCAAGAAGCGGGCCAACACTTGTCGTTGAGTTTTGGTGAACGACAGGTTTTTCAAATGTTGGATGATCGGCCGGAAATGCAGGGGCTGTTCAACGAAGAGTCCGCTCTGTTTCAGTGGTTGGTCTGCAAATTTCAAGGGGAAAAGGTAGAGTCACGGGTCTACTGGAACGCCGAAGAACCTGCTTCCGGATTTTCGGCTGAACATGCACGAAGATATTTGTCGCATCCGGCGTATGTCAGAGTTACCTCCCGAATGAGCGGTTTGGATATGTGGGTTGCACTCGTATTCGAGTTGAATAATCTACAAAATGCGGCTGCCTTTGACGAACTTGACATGGACGCGATAGATGGAAGGGTTTCACGCAACCAATTCATTGAAAAATACGTAAGGCTTGAGGTCGATTCTATGATAGAGACTGAACGCGTCTTAAGAGAGAAGGTTGACAAGGGGGTCCTGGATATGAGTGGTATGTATGCGATTTACTTGGATGCAGCAATGCAGAGGAGGGAAGGCAAAGAATACGACACTGGAATCAAGCATCGAGAGTACTACAGAACCGCTTATGATCGCCTGCGGAGCTTTGCTAGAAAGAAATAGCGGGAAGCAATGATGCAGGCAATGCGGACACAGCAGTTTGGCGGATGCAGGTAATGCGGACACCAGGCAATGAAGCAAGAAGCAATGCGGAAGAAGCAATGCGGACACAGCAGTTTAATAGCGGGGGTACGATGACGCCATGAAAGTTGCTACATTTCGCTGCAGGTGCGCAGTCTAGTGATCCCCAACTGCACCATCATGTTATCGTGGTCCTGCTGCGTCGAAAAAATCACAGGCCCGCTAAACTGAGCTTTGGCTTCGCCGGGGCCAGGGGTGGACTCCTGCGCGACGCCGACAGCGCAAAACAGATAGAGTAGGGCGCAGCTAATTGCAAGTGTTCGAAGCATAATTATCTCCATTAAATGACCGCCTTACATTGGGGTTGAGGCTATTCTGGAAACGGCTGTGACAACCGTCTGGTTACAGAAAGGGCATCTAGGATGCCCTTTCGAAACAAAGCAGTTGGAACAACCGCGGCCACTCTGGAAGGAAAGCGGTTGGGACAGCCACTGCCACTCTGGTGCCCTGCGGTGAGGTTGAAGCTATTCTGGAAACCACTGTGACAACCGTCTGCTAACAGAAAGGGCATTTACGATGCCTTTCGAAGCAAAGCGGTTGGAACAACCGCGGCCACTCTGGAAGGAAAGCGGTTGGGACAACCACTGCCACTCTAAGCCTAATGGCTGGAGGCTTGGCTTAGAATTTCGCCGTAGGCTGGCTTGGGTTGATTGTTTGCGTCGAAAATTAGCGGGTGCTGTCCGAAACGCCAAGTTCGACGGTCGTTGAGCCCCCAGAATGTGACGCGTTCGATTACATCCTGATGTTTACGAAATATCGCGAACAGTTTTCCATACGCCTTGGCTTGCGCCTGAATATCCTCGGCCGATGGGGGGTCGCTGCTGACAAGTCGTCGGCGACCAAATCCATTGCCTAATTGTCCTCCGGACGCACCGCGAATGGTAACATCCAACTCGGTAATGCTAACTTTTAAGCCCAGCGACGCGTAGTCCGTTATCGCTTGGTCGATGTCGTCGTAGGGCACGCTACCAGTCCGCCAATGACCTTGGATTCCGACTTCGTGAACTGGAGCGCCATCCTTGAGCAGCCGTTTGAGAAGGACCATGGAGCTGGCATGCTTTGGCCCGGACTCGATACTGTAGTCGTTGTAAACCAGAATCGCCTCGGGGTCCGCTTCGTGTGCATATTTGAACGCCAGCGTCAGAAACTCCGGTCCAAGTGACTGCAGCCATTTGGAGTCACGCAAGTTCTCGGCTTGTCCGGTGTCGCTATTGCCGCCATCGTTGATGGCTTCGTTGACGACATCCCAACTGCGGATCTTACCCTTGTATCGCCCGACCAGCTGGAGAATGTGTTCTTTCATCCGCTGCATTACCACCTCGCGGTCGCCACCGCTGAAGAACCAATCGCGGGTCTGTGCATGCCAAACTAGCGTATGCCCGTGGACACTCATGTTGTTGCCAGTCGCCCACTCGACGAGCGCGTCGGTTTGGTCGAAGCGCCAGGTGTCCTCTTCCGGATGGACACGCTCTGGTTTCATGCAATTTTCCGGCGTAACCGCATTGAAGTGATTCGCTGCGAGAGTCAGCTCTTGTTCAGAATAACGAGCGGGAAAATCTCCAGCAGTACCAATGCGGAAAAAATCTTGATAGGCGTCTTTGATAACGCGATCCACGTGCACTTCGACCGCAGGAACTGCTGAGATTGGCTCGGTTTTTGGAAAACTAACTGAAACACCTTGTTTACTTAGCAGCGAGAGAACGGTCTCAGCATAGCGACTGCCAAAGATCCTTGAACCCTCGGAATTGAAATGCAGCTTGTCATTGGTCGGACATCCAGCGGATGAAATGATGTGAGCATTGGGGATAGTCCCTGGAAGTTCTGCCACGATCTCATTCATGCTGGCACACTGCCCCTGTTGGTCGGCATGCACCATTTCACCGGCTAGCAGCGGAACCTCGTCAGGATTTAAGTTCAAATCCTGCATAAGATTTTCAACCACTTTCTTGACCTTTTGTGGCCAAGCTTTGTCACCCGTATTCGACTCGCCCTGGTGCAGGAGGATGCCTTTGATGACACCATGCTGCTGCGCTGCTCTGCCCATGTTGACGAGGTATTCATACGGGTTGTCGCCATAGCCTCTGACGATATTCTTCATCCAATCGCGTTCGTTCTCAATATAGGTCTGAAACGAATCCTTATCGAACAACTCGATTTTGCAGCCGGGTACGGACACTTTAATCACGCCGACTCGCACATTCTTGGGGAGTCCGGCTACCAAGGTCTTGCCGAAGCCGTCGACCATACAAATGCCGCGGCCACGAGCGGCTATTGGCGGAACTGCGTGATACCAGTTGTTCTTTACCCATCCACGATCCGCGTTATCGAAATCGGCCATTACCAAAAAACGCTCATCGACGTCCCGGTCGATGTCATCCATCCGACCGCCACTTTCCATATTGGACTGGCCAAAGCATAGATAGATATGAAAGTTCGGATCGACCTCAGAATTCATCTTGACAGCGTACTGCTTCTGAAGCGAGCTGCTGTTGGGTGTTGATGGCCGCGAGGTAGTCGCATCGGCTTCTATTTGTGCTTCCAAAGTATCTCGACTTGCAGTCGCTTGTCCACTCCCGAATTCGCCAACCTTGCGTGTAAACTCGATTGAGTCGCCAGCGAGCTTGCCGATGAACTCGATGCGCATCTCGTTGCCACCCAAATTCAGCGGCTCCCAGAATGAAATCGCGTCTCCCTCCAGCTTGACGTCGCGAAATTCGACTCGTCGTGTCCTATCTTCAACGGAAACATCAGCGGAGGCTATCGGACTTTGGCCATCGAATCCGAAGTTCATGGTGTACTTTTGAAGTCCGATCTGCGTGTCAAAGTCTACCTTCCAAGTGCCCGCCAGCTTGTTTTCAGGAGCAAACAACAGCGGGGCCACTTCGCGAAGGCTTCGACGCCAGGTATGCCATTCATGGGCTGTGTCGGGAGAAACATAGTAGTGGCTATTGATGCCAGCTTCCTTCAAAGCCTTTGCGTTGGCTTCCGGATCTCCGCCACGTCGTGGACCTCCGCCACCAACCTCTTTGCTGCCGTAACTTACAAAGACCAGCTTGACCTTTTCTGCAAAGCCCTCGGTATTGTTAACGTCCTCCATTGAGATCGATCCACCGCTGAACAGACCAATGTGCGAAAACATGTCCAGGTTCCGCAACGTGATCAATTTGGTTTCCATGCCACCCATGGACAGCCCAGCCATCGCCCGATTCGGTTGATCGGTCAACGTGCGAAAGTTCGATTCGACGTAGGGAATCAGCTCTTTGACCAACACGGTTTCAAAGTGACTGATATCGAAGCTTCGCATGCCGCCCATGCGAGTTTCGTTGGTCATGCCATAGGTCATTACGATGATGAATGGTTGAGCCTTGCCCTCGGCGATCAGATTGTCCATGATCAAACCCGCGTGACCTTGCACGCTCCAGCCATATTCGTTCTCGCCCCAACCATGTTGCAAGTATAAAACTGGATAACGCTTGTCTTGGTGGCTATCGTAGCCCGGCGGGGTATAGACGAACGCACGGCGATCTGTTTGCGTGCTTTCGGAATAGAAGAGTACTTCGCGCATCTGGCCATGGGGAACCTTCTTGACCGCATAGAAATCCTTGTCCTTTGCTGGTACTTCTACACCGCTCCCCCACCGCATGGCACCAAAAAAGTACCTGCTGTTCGGGTCCGGAATGTGTGCACCATCGATGATCAGTTCGTAATAGTGAAAACCTTCATACAGCTTGCGAGTGGTACCATTCCAGTTACCTTCTTGGTCTTTGACAAACTCGCTGCTGTCTCGAAAAGTACACGAAACGCTTTTTGCATCGGGTGCATGAATGCGGAACTTGACTTGGCCTGCCGAGTTGACTTGCGGAAATTCTTTGCCACTTTGATTTGTGCTTGCTGGCTGCCAATCATCTGCGGGGGCGGCCTCTTGGGCAAAACCTAGCGAACTGAGCAACAGCATGCAGGTGCATGAAAGGATACGAACGTTCATCAGGCTTCCTTGAAAATAGAGAAGTGAGAAGGAGACTGCGAAAGAGAGTTTTGGTTTTGTTGGTGACGAGGAGACGTTTGAGCAGCCAATTGACGACGCTCTGCGTAACAAACCGCCGAAGTGCTTCCAGTCAGCAAAAGTACTGATTGGGTGCGATTCCGTCCAACACTAGCCAGCCTTGTTTTGAAACACGCTTTGCGCGAACCAGTACAAACTACTGCTCCAGTGCTGGGGGTCGTGGCCGTGCCCATCGACATGCCAGACGTGGTCGATCTCGTTTTCTTTCAGATACTTGTGGACATTCTGGCTGATACGAATCAGTCCATCCTTGTTCCCGCAGGAGATCCACAGCAGTTTCAGTTTCGACTTCGCCTCCTCGATATTTGGAATTAGTTCCTCGGCTGGCTTGGTGTTGGGAGCGGCAGAGAAAGGGCCGACCCAAGCGAACGTATCGAGATTGCCGAGCCCAAAGTTAAACGATTGGCCGCCGCCCATCGATAGGCCGGCGATAGCTCGCTGCTCGCGGTTGGAATCGACCGAGTACTTGGCTTCGATCGCTGGAATGACATCGTCTAGCAGATCTTTCTCAAAGGCGGCAAAAGCTGGCGCGCTAGCCATCACATTACCCTCGGCACGGTCGTTCTTTTGTGCTCGCCCGTTGGGCATCACCACGATCATAGGTACCGCTTTGCCTTCGGCAATCAAATTATCGAGCAGCCAATTGGGAGAGGCGAACCGTTGCCATTCTGTTTCATCGCCACCAATCCCATGCAACAAATAGAGCACAGGGTATTTCTTGTCAGCCGAGTAACCAGGAGGCGTATAGACATTCATTTTGCGAGTCGTACCGACAGTCTTCGATTCGTACTCGACAATCTCGAGTTTGCCATGTGAGACGTTCCTCTCCGATTTAAATCCCTCTGGCGGAGCAGAGTAAGCAGCGACATCGTCGGGACCTAGTTCAATTGGACCGCCGAAGCCGCCGCGGCGCCGTGGGGGATCCACTGCCTGTTGCGCTGGCGATGCATCCTCTGCCGATTTCGATTGCGCTTGCTTGGTACTCGATTCTTGCCCGCAGGAATAAGATATCACCGCAGATTGTGTCATGCAGGTGAGTAAAAAAAGCGTTGTTCCGAATCTCATAGCAAAGTCCCCTGGGTGCAGCAGTAATGTACGAAAAGTTAATGGTTCGCGTTTTCCGCCGACTCGACGGTGACAGCGAACACGAGAGGCGTCGAGAAATCTTCGCCCTTGGCAAACTCAATGCTGTTCAGCTCTAGTTTATCGTCGATGGCAATCTTGATGTATCGCACTTGTTTGCCCCTGGCAGACAAAGCGAAGGCTGACTCAGGTACGTCAACACGTTCGCGATAGTTGGCGATGTGCTTGCCGTTGATTAACTCATGCTCTACTGTCGAACCTTCCGCATATTTGCACCGCACAATCAAGCTCACCGACTCGTTTCGACTCAGCGGGAACCCAAAGGAAGCGACACCACCGAGTATATGAATCGCTGACACTCTGCCAGAGCAAGCCAGCTTAGTTGCCTCCGGGAAAGAGGCTGGGCGTCGACCGCGGGCGGTCTGCAAAGCGATAATGTTTGGAACTCGGCCTTCGGACGGGTCTTGGATTTCAAAGGGCACCCCTTCTATTTCGATTGCTCCATAGGAGTCGAATTCGAGCTTGTCATTCTCGCCGCCGCGAAAGCTGGGCAATCCGACGGGCCCACTGAGCGTAGCTGCATTGGAAAGAAGTAAAGGAATGAACTTTCCACGCTGATTTAGAAACGAGAGTAAGTCGGCCATTTCTTGTTTGGTGATCGAACTCTCGAAACCTTCCGGCATCAGCGACTTTGACGAGGCAGTCATCTGTTCAATGTCCTCGCGCAACACTTGCTGCTCTTTGCCCTGAGTGTCAATCAATCGCATTGAGTTGGCAGATTCGCCGGCCAGCATTCCGGAGATAACAGCGCCCCCTGCGGTCAAAATCTGATAGACGCGAAAGTTATTCTCGACGCTTCGCGAAGGATCGAGAACATTCATCAGAATTTCGGCTTTGGGATGCACTGCCATCCCGGTCAAGTTAGGGCCGATCGCTACGCCCACTTCTCCGTGCTTATGGCATTGAGCGCAGTTCTTCTTGTAAACCGCGATTCCATTCTGCACGTTGCCGGGAAGATTGGTCACAGGCATCCACTGATCGAGTAGAGTCTGCCGATCTGAGGCCACAGCGGCCCCCTTCAATTCCATTAATTCTTTCGCACGCAATGCGAGCTCACGGTTGGGATGATTCAGAATCGCTTGGCGTTGGTCTAGCTGCATGTCAGTGAATTGCACCCTGCCGTCGGAGATAGCGTTTAACAGAATTTCGGTCCAATCCGCTCGGGCGAGCAGCAACGTCAGAATGCTGCTCCCGAGTCTGGGGCCTAAACCACCACGTAACTCGAGCAAATGTTCTGCTAGACCATCGACGCGCGCGGTCTGAAGTAAGCTCAACGCTTGCGTTCCAATCTCAGGCGGCAATTGCGGAGTGAAGAGTGCGTCGATGGCTTGCGTGATTCGCTCGCTGCTAGGAGCCAAGCGGATTGCTTGGTCGAAGGCCGCCAGACGCTCTTCTTTCTTCTGGCTCGAATCCAGGGCAGTGGTAAACAGATCTGATTGAATGCTGGCTACTCGCGCGTCCATATCAGCGACCGACCATTTATCGGCAACAGCCAACACGGCTGCTTTATTGGCGACCGGCACTTCGTCAGCTAGAAATCGCTCGCGGAAAACTTGTTGAGCATCCAACGGTAAGTCGAGCGTAAGATCTCGCGGCCACCCCTTTGCCAGCCCTTCCCAGAGTGAAACAGCTAGCGGAGAACTCGCATCGATCTGCAACAGCTTGGCGATGTCGGCCGCGGTCGGCTTGGTCCGGGCAGCATGTTCAGCCAGGACGGCAATCCGCGCGGCAAGCGCATTGCTCTTCGGCTTATTTGCCTCCGCTTTGATCACCGCAACCAAAGTATCCACAGCTTGCGTAGCACCGGCCGCCGTCCATGCATCCAGCAAAATATCGTCCGCCGTCCCCCCAGCCATGGCAGCCAGCGTGTCGCCGGACGCCTTGCCGGTACCATCTGCAATTCGCAGCAGTGCGGCGAGCTGAACACGTGGATCGATGTCCTCGAGCAAACCAGCACCAACCGCTGCATGCACTTGATCGTCGGAACAGAAAGATACAGCCGCGTTGCGAACTGGACTCGAAGGATGCGTAAACCCCTGCGCGCATGCGGTTGTCAGCGCAGCAGTCGCCTGCAAATTTCCGCTGTCCGCCAGTCCTGCTAACGTCCAAATTGCATGCATCGCGGCTGGATTGAGTCCAATGCTATCGACCTCTCGATTGTCGACTAGCGCCATGAGGGCCGCCAGCGTATCTTGGTCCGTCGCATTGCGTTCAACCAACAATCGTTGAGCAGTGCGACGCCAGAAGAAGTTCGTATCTTTCAAGGCTCCAACCAACTCATTATTGGTCGCATGGGTCAGTTGAACTGTGTGCGACGGATTGCGAGCGACCCCTGCGGTCTCTTCATAAATCAGGCGATAAATCCTCGCAAAACGCTTGTCGCGTAGATCGCTTTCGTATGCCGCGCCCTTGCCAGTTCGAAAGCCGTTCGGGGTTGGGTTGTGTTGAATGATGTAGTTGTACCAATCGATGATCCAAACATTGCCATCGGGCCCCACCTCGGCCATGATTGGTGAGCTCCAGTCGTCGACGCTGGCGACTGCATTAAACAGGTTACTGCTTTTGTAACCAGCCCCATTCTTTTCGAGCACAAAGCCGCCCACGATATGCCCAGTCGGCTCACAAACCATTTGAATTCGATTCCACCAAGTTTCGGGATAATTGCGCGCCGTGTAGAGTGCCGAGCCCGCGGCTGCCGTGTAGCCGCCATGCCAATCGACTTGACGGATCTTATCGTCGAGGGCGCGGAAGTTGTGGTTAGGTGAAATGCGTTCGAGCGTTTTCGGCGACCAGCCAGATACCTGATCGTAATAGCGGTTGGGAATGGGCATGTGGACACTCGGACAACCATTAGCAGTTGATCCAAACACATAGCCTTCTTCGCTAAAGCCGAGCCCCCAAGTGTTGTTGTTGGTTGCGCGAATAAACTCGAGCGCCTCGACGCGAATTGTGTTTTCATTATATACGTCGGAACGGGCGTTCGATGGCTTACCGGAGTCGTCGATGGCAAAGGCCGGAGCGGTCTGGTCGGCTGCACCGGAGCGAACCTTGAATCGCCAGAATCCTTGCCGGAAGCCCATCTGTTTTTCACCGTTGATAACGGGCTCGGAGTTGTTATAGCCCTGCATGGCCCAAATCCAGTTGTCAGGACCGTACTGAAAGTTGCTGACTCCGCCGTGCGTGTCGCCCATGGCCCATCCAGTGATGAGCTCCTGGCGGAAGTCGGCTTTGTCATCACCATTTATGTCTTTCAGGTAGACGGTAACTGGCCCGTCTTGGACGATTGCACCGCCACGGCAGCAGACCAATGTGGAGGGTATGCTCAGGTTTTCTGCAAATACGGTGAATTTGTCTGCTTGCCCATCGTTATCGGTGTCTTCGCAGATTTTGATACGGTCCCGTCCGTGGCCTGATTCCGTGTTTAACTCGTTTGGGTAATCAAGCGTTTCGCAGATCCACAATCGCCCTCGCTCATCCCAATTCATCGCGATCGGTTTACCTTGCAGGCCAGCCAGATGGCCGGAGGCTCGAACTGGCTCGGGCCAGTTCTCGTTCGACTCTTTTGCCCACAACGAAAGTCTAAAGTCTCTTGGCAGTGAGTAGGCCTGCATCGACTCCTCGGCCGGCAGTGGGGCTTGCATCAGCGTAAGTGGCGCCTCTTGAGTTCCCCATTGCGCCCCCGGCGTGTAGTTGGGAATTTTTGCTCCTACATCCGTGAATTGGAGTCGAGACTGATCGATCGAGGGCAGACTCATCTCTGGAACATCGAAGTCACGATTGGCGGCTGTCACTGCCTTCGCTGGTTGCGCAGCAGTAGAGCCGGAGTCACCGAGCGCGTGCACTTTGACTTTCGTTTCGTCGGCAGTTACCGTTCCTGAAAACACAATTGCTGCCAGTAGAAATCCTGTGGCTATGCAGAGTCTGGTATACAGCATGCAGTTTCTTCCATCTTCATAGGTCCGAGCCAACTTCAAAGAGCAGCGAGATTGTTGCCCTGGCAACGCCGGTAGCGTCCAATCTGTATTGCGGGCGGGGCTGTTGTTGCGAGAACGAGGCAATTGGTCGATACGAGAGCTCATAATTTGGTGCCTGGTCTAAGGGAAGAGTGAACCCGCTGGATGAGGAATTGCCAAGCAACCAGGCTACTTCAACCGGCAGCTTGGGGCCTTGCGAACTAGTTGCATGGGAAAAACGCATTGTTCGGCAGCTTGTGCTACGAACGACGACGAGGATTTGCTCAAATTTAGCGCCAAGTTAGCCAACAACCTGCAACTTGGTCCTTGATTCTTTAAGTGAATCCATCTACCCTAATGGCGTTCGCAATCGACAACAGGCGATCCTTATGCGCACCCGTGTTAAGCATAACTTAATCGCCAACGGTGCGCAACTTGGCTGCTGTGCCGGCAATGGACTCATTAAGTATTTGTAATTCCAGCGCAAGAATTGTTTCAGTTTATTGTTTCCACGACGACGACTTTGGTGGGCACTTTATAGGAGCTGCACTGTCGGCGGCGGGTGGCTTAATGTGAATGGGGATCGGGTTGCAAGACGGTCCCATCGATCAACTAAGTGGCTTGTGTTCCTGTGTTGCGTTTCAGGTAGTCGAAAAAACATGTGCGAAGTGCATCTGCGAGATGCAGCCAGCTTAATTGCTGAATTCACTGCGTGAAGCGCTCGCACCGGCTGACCGGTTAACATACGCGACTGCACCTTTTAATGGCTTCCCTTGAGGGTATTCAAAATGACTATCAATCGTTCCGTCAATCGCCGAAATTTTCTACAGACAACCAGCGCTGCCACCGCGGCGGGTGTTTTCCTGGGAACCAGTGCTATTTCTCGCGGGCAAGATTCGCCGAATGAACGGCCGGTTTTTGCCACTATCGGTTTGCGCAACCAGGGTTGGACGATTACGGAAAAGTCCACGAAATTCGCTGACTTCGCTGCATTTGCCGACGTCGATGCAACTGTGCTGGGGCAGACGAATGAAAAGCTCGAAAAGAAAACCGGCAAGAAAGCGGATGGCTATAAAGACTATCGCGAGGTACTCGACCGAAAGGACATCGATGCGGTCATGATCGCAGCACCAGATCATTGGCACACCAAGATCTCTGTCGAGGCGATGTTAGCTGGTAAAGACGTGTACTGCGAAAAGCCGTTGACGCTGACGATCGCTGAAGGCAAGTTGATCGAGAAGGTAGTCGAGCAAACTGGACGCGTGTTTCAAGTCGGAACAATGCAACGCACCGAAAACGAGCAGCGTTTCCTGTTAGCAATTGCTCTAATTCGAGCGGGCCGAATCGGCCAGATTACGAAGGTTACTTGCGGCATTAATGGCGCAACAGGTTCGCCGGTAATTCCAGCTATCGATGTTCCGGAAGGTCTCGATTGGGATATGTGGCTTGGGCCAGCTCCCATGGTGCCATACCGAGCTCTACCTGAGATGCGAAAGGGTTATGGCGGTGGGGTTCCGTTGTATACGAATTGCCACTATGCATGGCGCAATTGGTACGAATATTCCGGTGGCCAAATGAACGACTGGGGTGCTCACCACGTTGACATTGCGACCTGGGCTCTGGACGCCTCGAAAACCGGACCGAACAAGGTCACACCTGTAAGCTATTCATTACCCGTGGAATATGAAAAAGGCTATCCGAAGGTCAGCGACCAGTATAATTCGCCAACCAAGTTTGAAATTCATGCCAACATGCCGGGTGACGTGCCGATGATTATCACCAGCGAAGGCGACAATGGCATTCTATTCGAAGGAACTAAGGGCCGCTTCTTTGTAAATCGTGGCAAAATCACCGGCAAGCCGGTTGAAGACCTCGAAAACAACCCATTGCCAGAAGGTGCCGTGGAGGCAGTTTACGGAGGTCCGGTAGCAGAAAACCACACCGCGAATTTCATTGATGGGATTCGTGCGCGAAAGCAACCGATCTCGGACGTTTGGACACACAATCGAATGCTTGAAACCTGCCATCTAGCCAACATTGCGATCCGTCTGGGACGCGAACTGGCTTGGGATCCGGTCAAACGTGAAATCGTTGGGGACGATGAAGCCAACGCATTTCTCTCCCGGGAAAGCCGTTCGGGTTACACGATCAATATGTAAGGTAGCCACGAAAGACTGTGCTAACCAAAAGCAGTTTAGCGCCAGCGGTGACCGTTGCGTGTGAGCGTTACACTGCTGCCAAGGCACGCTAAAACCGGCCTCCACAAGCCTACAAGTTTGCGCCAGCGGTGCCCGAAGGCCTGCTGACGCATTAAGCTTGTATTTGCATGAAGGCTGCGTTTTGCCTAGTACCCGGGTTGAATGACTTTGCCTTGAAAATCTACTTCGATATCGATTACATTTCTTCCAGCCTTGACTTCTTTCTTGATTTCGCTGGCAATGTTGTACTTGGCAGGCAGTTTTTCTTTCGACATTTTTCCGTAGTCCCCTTCGGCTACAGCTGTCGAAACACGAACCGTGTGCTGGCCAATCAAAGCTCCTTTTTGATCCTGAGTATAGATCAAGTTATAAACACCATTCTCGTCGGTCACGCCACTTGACGGCCGACCAGCCGGTTCGGGGGTGAACGTTACCATCGCGTTGGCGAGTGGTTTTCCTTCGGCGAGTACTGTGCCGGTCACCGAGCCATAATCGCTTGCCCCACAGCCAACCATCGAGACGATCAACGGGCACAGCAACAAACAGACAATTTTAAATCGCAATCGCTGACAGATTTCCATGCTCGAAATTCCAATCATCAAACAGCGTGGTGGTCAGAATACGCTGACCAATAGAATTCAACCAGGGCCTACCAATCGCCTACTCTCCAAGGCATCAACAAACAAAAACTCGAATAGAGAAAGCAGACGGAGCCTACTTTCTCTACATTAGCATTCGAAACGACAGATTCCATACAGCGTTACTTTTCGCAGTCATCGAGTCCTTAGAACTCTCCCAACACGAAACCGTCGTTGCGACGACCGAGCCGCTGGTAGACGCCGTAGACTCGTATATCGAGATCGTTTTCTGAAGCCACATTGGGATTTGTGGCCCGGTCTTCGCGCCAATCGATGCTTTGTGAGATGAAGTGTACCGAACCGTCCGCGAAGACAAATTGCGCGCCACCGGTGTGCAAGCTACTAAATCCTGAACCAGCGCCCCGAGCATTGTTGGTCCAAACGACCGGCGGATCAGCGGAGTTCATTGGTGCTCGGAAGTGTCCAGTTGTCGAATCTATGGCTCGCGCGCCGTTATTATCCGGCTGACGAACCCCAGGCCACACTCCCGCTCTTCCGACCTTCGACTCTCGCTCACCAAACAACACCGTATTGCTGGTACCATCAGTGACTGCGCCGATTTTGATGGCAGCGTTCTCCATAAACATTCCGTGCGTATCTTGAACGCGCTGCCGACCGTTGCGCATACCGCGATTGGAAATGTAGTTGTTCAATCCGGGCTTCCATAGTCGAGGATGGCCACCTGCCATGGTACCAACGCCATCGCGAAAATCGCGAGCCGTTTTGGCCTCTTCCCCTCCGGCGTCACTCGGGCACAACAAAGTCGGGATGTCTTTTTGCAAAAGGGCTAAACGTTGCCCTGTAGGATCTGGTACCGACAAATAACCCATCAATGAAACTTGACTCACTTGGAGCTGGTTGTGCAAATTACCTTGCTCGTAAAACGGCATCATCAATACGGCCCAACCCCAACACTCCATCAAGTGCAATGAAGGAAGTGTATTACCGGTAGTTTCGGCCGGACGGTGAGGCCAGACGTGATTCAAAGGGAACGCACGAAAAGCATCGTGGTAATTGTGCGCCGCCAACCCCAGTTGCTTGAGGTTGTTGGAACACTGCATCCGGCGCGCTGCCTCAGGAGCAGCTTGCACAGCAGGGAGTAATAAACCAACTAAGATTCCGATGATGGCTATCACCACCAATAATTCCACTAACGTAAAACCTCTGTTTTTCATCGTCAGGACTCCATCAATTTAAATAGATTTGAAACAGGCCCGAGTTGTTATGATAACAAAACCCTAAGCAGCTACCGATTATCGTCTTGGAAATTCGTATAATTTGGCTTATGGGGCGGACTCCCCTGCCTTACAACCAGCCAAATGCTTGAACTCGAACGAAGGTCGCACCTTAACCAGCGAAATCCCCTGATCACTCGAAAAGACTCGGCAAGCAGCGCCTCAACTTAAGCCAGTATGATTTCAGATATTGATTTCAAAACAGCTGAAACAGCACGAAAAACACATGGATCCGGCGACGGCCACGCTTGTTCTACAGCCAGCAATTTACATTTTGTGGGTTTCGAGTTGCGCAGCGCTTAGCTGCCACTCCCTGACTTCGCATTAACCACTTTCTTATCTTAATTTCGCCGAACCTATGGAAAATTGTGCCGCCTTCACGCGTTGCGATCCGTTGAACTCTCCGCCAGCTATGGCTATGCTCAAGCGGTTGTAGTGTCATGAGCGGCCGATCCAAAGACAGTTCGATTCCAATCGCGAGCGAGTAAATGATTCAGTTTTGTAACCCTAGGCGTAGCGTCGTTGCCACTTTATTGGTCGCGACGACGATCTTTATATGCGGAAACGCCTCTGCCGGTGAGTTCAACCCAACGCACAACATTGGTGACCAGGTCGCTGGTTGGAGCAAGCTCCCCGGAACCGATGGTCGCGAGCACTCGATGGAAGATCTGAAGGACCGCGAAGTTCTCGTCGTAGTTTTTTCTTGCAACAGTTGCCCGTATGCGGTCGACTACGAGGATCGAGTAAACGCGTTGTCAAAAAAGTTTATTGAATCGAAGATCAACGCGACGGTGGTGGCTATTAACTCTAATAAAGTGTCCGCTGATTTGCCCCCCGCCATGAAAAAACGGGCAGAGGAAAAACAGTTTTCCTTTGCCTACCTGTTTGATGAATCGCAGGAAGTCTGCAAGCAGTTCGGAGCTGTTCGCACGCCTGAATTTTTTGTACTCAACCGCGAGCGTCGCATTGTGTACATGGGAGCTCTGGACGACAACACCAACCCTGAATTGGTTACCAAGAAATATGTAGAGGACGCTGTGGCTGCAGCATTAAGGGGCGAGAAAATCGCCACTGCCGAAACTGCTCCAGTGGGTTGCTTGATTCGTTTCGACCGACGACGTAGCCGGGAATAAAAGGCAATAGAGCTATCTACCTCTGAATTGGTTGCAGATACTTCCAACCAAGCAATGGAACGCACACTCCGCGTTGGAATGCGGAACACATGATGGGCCGCGAGTTGCTCTACTTTTCTCAAGTCTATCATGCAGTGGTTCGCCACTCGGACACACTGCGAACGCGAGCAAAAAGTTCTGCCAGATTGGCCGAAAGATTAGCGATGCGGCTGGGGGATGCGGTTGGCAAAGATGCATTCCAAGCAAACGTAGAACGTTATTAATGTAGATGCGGCCACGCGAAAAAGTGCCATTTCAAAGCTGAAGGACGGATAGATCAGAACGTCTCCCGTAGCAAATTCGTAAATGGTAGAGACGGAAATGCACACCGCAATTGCCATGACCGAGATATAGGCCAGCCAGTTGCGTTCAGTCAATGTACAGAAGAGTAACCAAGCAAACGCAAGGTACATGGCAACGGCGCTGACGATCATTTGCTTGGTGCCAGGTGGAAATCCTTTGGGCGTTTCGATCGACTTCAGGACTGGGATTGATACGGCCAGCAGCACAGCGATCCCAGTGCTGAACAGAAATAGATCTCGAATCGGTATTGTCCAAGAAGCGTTTGAAGGGGACGACTCGGAACTCCCTGGACCTCCCACGCCAATCAGTCGCAGTCCTATGCAGATCGGAAAGCCGAGCGAAGCGGCTAGCCAAGTCGAACCAACAGCTTGCTTTGTAAGCGACATGTCTGCCAAAGTAAGTCGGCTGAGAGCAAAAACTAAACAGGCCACTACGAAAAGAGGTATCAGCCTAACTACAATTCGGCCGCTCCCCCAAGCGATCCATGCGGCGCTAGCGATCAAAGCACCAACAAAGTGACCTTGGATGAAGTGGTGAAACGGTACCGGTCGATCAAAAATGTTCCAGTACAGGAGATGCGCAAAAAGCGGAGCAAGATACAAGGTGGACAGAAACAAAAGGGCGATCCAGCGCAAATGCGGAGTCAGCTTCGAATCGTGAACCAAAGCAACACTGCACATTACAAATCCAATGATGATCGCTGGCACGCACCAACTGATCCAACGAAAAGGCGCCCAGCGCGCGATCGCTATTCCCTCTTTGGCATCGAGCACGATAAAGCTGTCGCCACCGTGTTCGTCGGTGCGAATACACCACCGATCGCCCGCCTCGGAATTCGAAAACTCGATAATATTGCTGTCGATGCTATTGGACCAGATAACGTTATTGGCCTTGAGGTCAATGACGCCGATCGCGTCAACGATGTTTCCGCTGTAGTGCGCATAGCCTGCTTGCGTCGTGTGATTGTTCAGCTTGAAAATCGCAATTTCGTCGTGCGGTAGACTCAGCTTTTCGAAGCCATCTGCAAAACTCAGCATCGTCCAATAACGAGTATTCGCTGTCGGATTGTTGGTATCTTCAACTCGCAACGTAAGCATAGGAAGATCCAGCAGGCGAATGGTAGCGGTCGCTGATGACTCGAGGATCTCGACGATTTCCATTGGAATGATCGTTGAGCGAACGAATTCACCGGTTTCAGCGAGGTACTCGTCGACAGACTTTTTGTTGGATGGAATTAGCAGAATCCGGTCGTCGATAATCTGAAATGCATAAAAGTTTTCAATTGCAATGGACCACAGTTGCAAGGCTTCGTTTTCGTCATTGATCTCGTACAGATTCGCAGTGAATACGTTTGGAGCGATTGAAGTGCCCGAAGTTTCCGACAGCACTTCTAAGTAACGGCGTGATGGTAGCGCTCTCGCGACATGGTCGCTCAGCTTGCGCAGTCCCAAGGCTTTTGACTTTAGCATATTGGTTCGCAAATCAAGGAGCTCCAGCCCGTTGTCATTGCTCGCGATCACCAAATTTTCATCTAACACTATTGGCGTTGATGGAAATTGAAATTGCTTCTTAGTTTCGGAACCATCTGGCTCCGTCACAATCAATTCCCAAACCCGATCTTGCGCATTGCCATTTTGTCGACCGATGTAGAGTCGCCATCGACCAAACGGATCGCTAGCAAAGACGCTGGGTTCGGCAGGCGATTGGAACTCAAGTTTTCCTGTGTGCAAATCCAGGATTAGGCGCTCTCGCTCTCCCTCGGCATAGATTCCAGCGACCATTCTGTCAGCATCCAGCTGCCAACTTTGACGATCCGCTGGCGGCAAGCTGATTGAAATTCGCATCGACAACAAGAAAAGTGCGAGCAAGATTGCGATTAGGTAGGTGTTACGCGAAAGCTTCATAGGATGAATTTGAACGCCAACTTCTCCATGCTCTTGAAGTGGGCAGTTCGCTACGGGCCGTTAAGCTGAAATTGACTTTTGAGGACAATCGGATTCCATCTTATAGCGAGCACACGCGAGCAATTCTCGCGTCAGGCTGAAGAGTTTCATGAGTTAGTTTATAAACAAGTTGTTCACGCGAATCCAGCACTGCGATTTACGCGACAAGGGCACATCGGCATGCAAAGTGGTAGTGCCCCTGCCGCTCTTCATAGTGCCACTACTCAACTAGGACATGGAAGAGAGCAAATCCTTGACTTCAATGGTCGCAAATGTTGTGGCGTAGTCGGACATTGCGTAGGGGATGATCAAGTGATCTTGGTGGATGATGGAGCCGCAAGTGTAGACCACATTCGGCACATAGCCTTCGCGCTCGATTGCATTGGGAGTTATCAATGGTTCGGCCAACCTCGCGATAACTTGGGACGGATCGTTGCCGTCTAACAGCATCGCACCAATGCAGTATTTACGCATCGGTCCGACTCCATGGGTGAGGATGAGCCAGCCCGCGTCGGTTTCGATCGGCGACCCGCAATTCCCCATTTGCACGTATTCCCACGGGTTGGCTGGTTTGATAATCAGTTCACTGGTGTGCCAAAAATACAGATTGTCGGAGTACATCAAAAACAGATGCTCTCCATCTTGACGTCCCAACATCGCAAAATGGCCGTTGATTTTCCGTGGAAACAGTGCCATACCCTTGTTAGAAACAGCTGGACCGTTGAGAGTGTGCATCTTGAAACGCAGAAAGTCCTTTGTTTCCAGCAACTGCGGCAAAACCATTTGCCCGTCATAGGCGCTATAGGTCGCGTAATACCGTCTGCTGCCATCATCGTGCTGAAAACTGACAAATCTTGCATCTTCGATGCCGTTACTTTCGCTCGGACTGAACGGAAAAATGACGCGTTCTGACAGTTCGTGATCGGGCGTGTATTGGATCTCGTAGTTTGATTTCGCCACCATGACCACTCGTTTGACCAATGGGGCAAGTTCCTCATGCCGTGAGCGGTGTTCCTTGAGCGCCAACTTTAATCGTGTTTCCAATTCCGTGAGTGTGAAGTCATTGGGTAATGCCGCAAGCACTTCATAGGTGAACGAATTCCCCAGCCCCAGTTCGATGAGCTTGCGACGGAGGAGGTCATTCTCATAGCACGAATCGGGGACAAAATGAGGGGTAGTGACAAACCGCACGGGCTCATCAATCGCGATTTTTAAATTGCGGTCGATCGTTCCGCTACGAAAGACAATCGAAGATATGTGCCCTTCCCCAACCGCTCGCAAACTCATCGCAAACCGCCGTGAACCGGTGGGAAGGTTTGTTTGGTCAGGATGCCACACTAGCGACGGATTAAATAGTGCCGCCGACTCCAGTGCGTACTCTTGGGTAAAGTATGCCCCCAAGAGAAGCCTGCGACTTTCGCTCAGCGGGGTGTCGGTGAGAAGATGGTGTTTGAGATCCTTGAATCGCCGCTCGAAATAGGCCTTCGGTTTCTGGTGACGTCCATGAAACTCATGGAGAACATTCGCAAGTTGCTGATCGACTTCGGTTTCCGACAAGGTGCAAACGCGGCCGATCACACGCATCACGCGATCGTTTCCGGGCGGTTGGAACGGCCGCAAGACGACTCGTTGCTTATTGGGCGAAAGAACAATTCCAGTTCGTTGAATTGGCAAATCATGTTCATTTGGTTGAGGATGAGGCGACGCGCATAGTGGCACTCAGGCCGCGCATTTCGACGAGCGAGAGCAGAAATGCGAGCGTCGACTCGGCACCCTGGTTTTCGTTGACTTGGTTTTCCATCAAGCCGTCAAAGCAACCACCTGTTGACGGATCATAAATCGGCTGGCCGAGATCGTTGCGTCCCAAGAACCAATCAAATGCCAAGTGAGCTTGTTCGGACCAAAAGGGATCCTTGCTAATGGCAAACGCTTCGATCGAAGCCGAGACCATTGCATGCGCTTCAATGGCTTGTTGGTCGAACACTGCTGCCTCTCCGCCCTCACGGCTAAACCCATTGGAACCGATGGGACGAAAACGGCCTTGAGGCGAGATTTGGATCTTGCAGAGCCAGCGTAACGATTTAAGTCCGATTTCCGCCGCCCGCTGATCGTCAAACCAACGACCATGGATTAGCAGCGACTGCGACAGCTTGGCGTTGTTGTACGTCGCAATGTTTTCAAACCACGGCCAGTCATCCGTCGCTGTTGATTCATACATGGCTGCAAGCCGGTCGGCCAGCTGTTGGCTCATTGCCGCAGCTGCACGATCGCCACTATAGCGACGCAAGTACTCATGGATGCCCATGATGGCAAGCGCCCAAGCTCGTGGGGATGACGTTTGCTCGCAGGCCGGGAGTGATCGTTGAAACAGTTCTCGCGCCCAGGCCACCATGCCCGCGCGACGCGAACGGCCAGTGCAGGTTCCCAGCGCCCATAGTGCGCGACCTTGCGAATCATCGGAGCCGTCCGTCTCTAACCAACGACGATCAAAACTTAAGAAATTGCGAAAACGGCCTGACTCACGATCGAACGCGTTATTCAGAAAAGCGGCGTAGCGTGTTGCAAGCGAATGCACTTCGGCCGAATCCTTACCTTGCTCCTCCAGCAAAACCGTCAAAATCAACGCACGTGCATTGTCGTCGGTGCAATAACCGTGTGCATGGTCGGGAATGGAATAAATGGCATGCTGAATGACTCCAGTTGAATCACTTAGATGCTGCAAATGATCAAGTTGCAGTTGCGGAAGCGCCAACGGTTGCTCATCAAGTGTGCGTACCGCAAGCGGCTTCAGGGAGGCGGTTCGTTGATTTCGCGCTCGATTGAATGAGTTGATATACAGCTGTGATACGTGGTCCCAGGTCATACTGCGTCCCAACTCAAATGCCTGGTCTCTCATCTGCAGACGCCTTTCTTCGTCGCTCAGCAACCCGATCACTTCGCGCGCAATCGCAGCCGAATCTGCGAACGGGATGAGCACCCCGCGACCGTCGGCCAACAATTCTTCGGCGTGCCAATATGGCGTCGAGATCACCGCCTGCCCACAGCCAAACGCATATGCCAGCGTTCCGGAAACGGCTTGGGCCACGTTTAAGTAGGGAGTGATGTAAAGATCCGCCGCGCCGATAAATTCGGTCAATTCTTCCAACTCGACAAAACGGTTGTAAAAACTGACATGTTTGGTGATGCCTAGTTCTTTTGCCAGCCGTTCCAAACCGATCCGGTAACGCTCACCTTGCTCGCGAATTAGACTTGGATGCGTTGCGCCAAGTATGATGTAAATGAAGTCAGGAAATTTACTTACGATCTCTGGGATAGCCTTGAGTACAAACTCGATGCCTTTGCCGGGAGAAAGCAAGCCAAAGGTGAGTGCGACCGGTTTGTTCTCGACGCCGAACTGTCCTTTGAGAACTTTTTGATCGGTGCCAGGTGTGTCGGGAATGCCGTGTGCAATCAAGTCGACTTGCTCGCTAGCGACCGAGTAAGTGTTCAACAGAGTTCTTCGGCAGCGTTCCGTCATGACGATCAGACGCGTAGATAGTTGGATGAGATGCATCATCACAGCCCGCTGACTCTGGCTTGGCTCGGACAATACGGTATGTAGCGTCGTCACGACCGGTATCCGAATGTCTTGCAAGAGCGCCAGGATGTGACTACCGCAGACGCCACCGAAGATGCCAAACTCGTGCTGCAACGAAATGATATCGACGTTGCTGAAGTTCAAAAAATCGGCTGCGCAACGATACTCATCCAATTCCTGTTCGGCAACTTGAAACTGAACTTCGTTGTCATAGTCGTAACCACTACCAATATCATCCATCGCCACCACGATGCATTCAGCGTGAGACTCTCCAGCTACACCGATCCGTAGATCGTGCGTGAATGTTGCGATGCCGCATTTGCGAGGCGGGTAGTCGCCTACAAAAGCGACTTTCAATAGCGCGGGTGGTGTTCCAGTCATGGCTTGCCGTAGTCTGCTAGCACAAGCGAATCCAGCACAGATTGCTTTGTAAAAAGAGCCGAAGCGACATACAGGTTGGGTCGCTCCATAAAAGATTAGAAGTTCATTCCCTCGATCACGGGCAGCCCCTGAAGGCCAGCAACCGACTGACTTCCACGAAATTCGTGGCTACTCTTCGCACCCTGGACTGTACCATGATTGCGAATCATCACAACCGCAAATTCGCGTTTGGACACGCACGTGGTATTCGGTGCGAGGCCTACCGTGAGCTAGCGATTGCTTTCTGTCTAGATCCATGGGACAAGACTCACCTGAACACGCGACCACACATGCCAGGTGTTTTAGACGGTCGCGTGGGAATTAGTCGAGAGGTCGCGTGTTGTGACTTGGGAAGCTGCCGTGCTTTACTGCTCCCATTGTTTGAGCTGTTCTAAATAGGCGATCACGCGCGGGCGATTTTTCTCCATGTAGCCAAGCATAACGATGAGTCCGATTCCGGTCGCGATGCCAAATGCCCACCAAGGCCAGACTTGTCCAATCGCTTGTTGCGCGTGCCAGACCATGCCCAGCAAAGCTACGCCCATGAAAGCAACTCCACAGTAAAGAAACGCGCGTATGCGGAGCACGATGCCCGCCGCCACACCGGCTAGCGCCAAAATCAGCAGGAGCATTGGTTGCCACAAGTGACCTTCGAAGGCTTGAAGAAACACTTCGGCCGTGCTGCTCAAGTAGGCGGTGAGAACTGCCAGGTAGCGCGCCGCCACCAATACACTCGCGTCGAGTCGTCGACGATTGACTTCAACGAAACCCAACATGGCCAACGCCGGAGGCAACAGCCAGAACTGCGGATGCTCCAGAAAGCGATAGTCGGGCTGACTGTGGAGGAATGCCCAAAACGACAGTAGCACTAAACCAGCCGAGAGCGCGCGCAGCTCGACCGATTTACGAACCCAGCCCTGCAATGCAAACAGGCTAGCCGCGGTAAGCAACAGTAGGGAATAGCGATCCCAATCACGCCACAGCCATTCGGCGGAAGCGGGCTGAATCCACCATACACCTGCCAAGGGAATAATCGGCAGTAGCAGACTACTCTGGCGAATGGGATCGGCTATGACGCTTTCACCCACGCGATGCAACCACTCTCCCAGGCCCGCGCTGAGCATGGCAACGGCGAAAATAACCAATGGCCACCAAGCCGCGAGAATTCCTCCAAACAGATTAGGGAAGTGAAAATACCCTGCAGCACAAAATGCCGCGATTGAAAACTGTGCTCCATACACGCTGGCTTTTCGCACGGCGATCAATGCACTTCGGTCGGTGCTATGCGGGCGAGCAGAAAACTGCAGGAGCCTGGCAACGCAGGCGAGCCAAGCGAACAGCGTTAACAGCTTGGTAACCAGACTCGCGCTGGCCGCTTGAGATGCCCAACCGTTGTTTAGCTGCATGGCCAGCATGGTACTGCCACAGATAACTCCCAGGGCCAGTGCGACCCAACCACTATTCATCAGCGGTCGCTCCCAGTCGCCATGACTGCTCAGCCAAACGACGATCGCCGGATAGAGGACTCCGATCACAATGAGCGCAGCGAAAGCTCGCTGCACGTAGAGCCAGCCTTCTTGCTGGCCGGCTTGTACCCAGGCGCTCGGTAAATCGGCCCACCACAACAGTACCAGTGTCGATGAAATGAGCAGCAGACCGCTGTACCGAACGAAGCTTCTGCCGCGCTCGGCGGCAATCGGTAGTATGCTGAGTGCACCGATGAACGGAAGGACGGTCGCGGCAATACGGAGCGCACGCTCCTCCAAGGCCAGCACCAGCAGCACGCAGGGGAAGAGTGTCAGTAAACCGACACTGGTATGCAGGGCAAGCATCCATGAAAAGGCATGCCTGAGTTGCTGTCTATCGCCGGTCAGAGCACCGAAACGCAGTACGGGGCCGAGCCGCGAGGACTCGCGCGACCATTCACGCAGCAGTGCGGCCATGCAGGCCATAGCTCCCAACCCACTTGCCATCCACAATAGCCACGTCGTCAATCGGGGCAACTCGGCCCAAGCACAAAGACTGACTGACAAAACCAAGGCCAGTGACAGTAGACTCAAATACACCGACAGCCCCCGCTTGCCTGATCGCTGGTCCCACAGCCGAGCCGTTGCCAACACCAAACAGGCTGCCGCCAGGCCGGCAATCCAGCCCGTTCGATGGCTGGCGACCAAGGGCGACTGGAGGAAGATCCAAGCAAAACTTAATACTGCCGAGACCACGGGCACATGCAGACTGACGGCTTGATCTACGCTGGGAAACCGCCAGCGCGTCTGCGGCAGAGACCGTAAGTCGTTTGCCGATTGACCTATTTCCGGTTGGTGATTTGCTGAGTGACTATGCTGCAGAAAGAGCCGCGCGGCGATGGCCACGAATGCCACTCCTACAGGTCCCCAAAGAATCATCCACAATGAACTCAGCCATGGGCCGCTGAGTTGATGAACCGACAGGCTCCACATGCCCGCTGCAGCGGCGATGGCGGCCAGATGCCCGCGCCATGCCTGCTGGGAGGCAACTCCACTGAGCGCAGCCAAAAGCGCCAAACCGCAAAGCTCGGCAAACGGCCACAGGGGATTGGGATCCTGCAGTGTGCTGACCAGGGCCAGTGAAGCAACGGCCGCCGCTAAGAAAATCCACGCGGACTCACCGATTTGTGACAAGACGACTTTGCGCTTCAACGAAGCAAATCGCACTGCCAAGCCAATACACAACGTCACCAGCCAGAGCACGACCAGGGCTCGATAGGGCTCAAAATCTTGGGCAGCCGGGAACTTTGTGGCTGGATTGGCAAGCAACACTCCAGCATAGGCAGCCGACAGGAAGGGCGCGGCCAGCCCCAAGGCAATCGCCAGCAGACCGAAGCGTGAAGCACCCCTTCGCCACGCTTGCAGGCTAAACAACGCTCCCGCGACGGCTAAGGTAAACAAAGATGCCGGGCCGCCCAATGCGGCAATCCCCGGCAACTGCTTGGCCGGATATGCGACCGTCACGATGGTTGCGCCGACGGCCAGCAGGATCACCGCAATCATGGACTGCGAAATGAGCGACCAACTCGCCAATTCACATTGCTTCCAACGATTGCCTTTCATCGACTTAGGCAGCAGCTGCATCCAGGTGGATTGCGTACCGACCAATTTTCTGAGCCCAAGTAAATTTCGCATAGTGACAAATCCCAGTGTGGCCCAGGCCAGCGCCGCAGCGACGAGCCCCAGTACCTGCAGGAAACTGATCGTTGCGAAAGGCCAGCTAGGAACCACTCCGAGCGAGGCGACCGCGCCCAATGCCAGCGCACAGAGCGAGCCGCTGAGCGATATCATCTTTGACGATTCATTGGCGACCAGGCTGACAGTCCAGCGCACCAGCAAGACCAGACAAATCGGTCCAAGCGTAATTAGTAGCCGGCGCAGATTGCCAATCCAATCGAGCGCATCGCTAGCTACCAGCAGGGATGCAGGTTGCCCATAAAATGCCGTGAATGCAAACGCTACGCTACCCAGCAGCAGCATTCCCGTCGTCAACGCCCTGCCTAGCGGCAACCAAAGTACCGGTGAGGAAACCTTTGCGCGTGGCTCCAGTAATTCCTGCCAAGCGGTCGATGAAAGCTGCGACCAGGAACGCCCGAACAATGGCAGCAGCTCGCCTGCCAAAATCCAGGCTGCTAAGGACCATAGTGCTGCAGAAAGTGCATAAGGAGCCGGCGCGATCCCGGCTGCCATTAGCATGCAGAGCATCGGCAAGATAGCAGCGAGCGTAATCAGCCAGTACTGTTGCCTCGCGCGGCCCAACCATACGCCCACCGCTGCGAGCGACAGGCCGATTGCTAGCGACCAACCGAAAGTGGTAGTCGATAGCGAGGCTGTGTCAAGTGTTTCCAGTGTATGCCCCTCGCCAAAACTCGCGGCCAAGCCAACCAGCGCTGCCGGTGTGAGAGTCACTACCAGTAGCATCCAGCTCAGCAGGAGTAACGCTGCGCCAGACCAATACGGGCCACTTGTTTGCCATGCATGCTGTGCCTGTGCGTTCAGGTCCGGCTGAACAGCGAGTTTTCGTTTGAGCTGTTCAACTGCCAATTCAAACAACAGGACGGTGCCTGCAAATAGCGCCGCAAAGGCAACGGTCGATCCTGCAAGTTCAAGATGAGTCCACCACTCGCGTTGTGTGCCAACACTATAAAGCAGCGTAGCGAGCCATCCGGCCAGCAGCAACAATGTGGCTTCGCGCCAGGCGGACTGTCGCTAGGCAATAAAGATGGCCAAGCAACCGACAGGCAGATACCAACCCACCAGCGCCGCCAATTGAAGGTCTTCACTCAATCGCCAAATCGGCGGCACACTTGCCAGGCCCAATGCAATGGCACCGCCAGAAAGCCAGGCCATGGTCGCGTGGTGTGCGCGAAAGCATTTGGTGCTGCCAAGCACGGCTGCCGCAATGGACCAGCCTAACGCCAACGTGGCTGTACCGATTCCCCAGGCTCTCCAGGGCCGCAGCTGGGCTAGGAAATCTGAAAGCATGGGACTTGTCTGGCACAACCGGATGGTTCCGAGCAGCAACACGCTTTGCCCAATTGGCATCAACCAGACAAATCGTCGGTCGTTGCTGATTGCGCTGGCTTGGATCCAAACACTGCTAATCATACCGAGCAATCCGTATGAGATAAGCATCAGCGCGGCCCAGTTGCCTCCATAGGGAGTTGCTCCCCACGGCAACCAACTCGCCAAGAGCGTTAGGCAGGCGGCAGCGAAGATGGCCGCACTTCCTGCCGCAATGAACGGCTGGCCGGCCTCTTGCATTGTCAGATTGAAGCGAGGATGGCCCGGCAGACGCGTCGGCTTGCGCAGTGATGCCCAAGTGGACGTGGCCGTGGACTTAACGAAAAGCGAGCCAGCGAACGCGGATAATATGCCCAAAGCCGTAATGGTCGCGATGCGAGAAAATCGCAGCCAATCCTCCGCGTGATTAGCGGCTGAAATTCCGCTCGGGCCTTCGCAGGCAATCGCGAGTCCTACGATGCCCGAAAGTGCGCCAGCGAACAGGCTTAGTCGCAGATTACAGCATAACCCATGGATTACCCACCAG
The DNA here is from genome assembly GCA_041736515.1 of Pirellulaceae bacterium. Lineage (GTDB taxonomy): Bacteria > Planctomycetota > Planctomycetia > Pirellulales > Pirellulaceae > Aureliella. Next base: position 33,596 of record JBGSTP010000221.1, on the reverse strand, counting down.
ATCGAAGTCGCTAGTAGCAGGCCCGACAATCCGAATCGCCCACTGGAAACCTGCCAGATTGCCAACGCGAGTAATAGTGTGAATAGTGACGTTGCGCTCCACGCTCCCACGCTGAGCCAACTCGAGTCGTGCCTACGAATGCCACCGGCTTCTTGGCTTGTCAAACGCGTGAGCGGGGGCAGGCTGGTCGCCCACCCCCAACTGGCCCAACCGGCCGACAGGCTGCCTAGCACCAGCCACCAACTCGCAGACAGACCACCATGGCTTCGCGACTCGACCATCCAGAACACGAAGACTACACCAATTGCGAACACACTTTGAGTGGCAACACCAGCAACCCGCTTGGAAACACCCGCAGCGGTTCGTAAGCCGCGCGCGACAGGAAGGCTCGTAATCAAGGCGCCCCACAGCGATACCAAACCCATAGGCAGCAAAGCAAGAACCGCCGAAGATTGTCCTAACATTGCGTGTGCACCAAGATAGTGGACAGGCAGAAGCGTCAAGCTGCACACGATCGTCACGGCGGCGACCAACAGCCAGCGCCTCCCAAACAATGAGCGACTGGCGGTAACAGCCAGCGTTCCATAGACCAATGCTCCAACTCCGATAGTAACCCAAGTGCTCATGTCGATTGCCGGTGGTCCGCCCTCGCGACGCGCCAGCAGAATACCGACTAATACGGCCAGCGGTATCAGCATCAGGCCGATGTGCAATATGCCTCGGGAGGTTGAGCGCAGTTTCCACTGACGGAGCGTGTATTGCCCTGCACCATGAACGGCGGCGGTCGCCAGTAAGAACACCAGCGATGGGAAAAAACGGCTGGTGCTAGAAAGTGTGCTCCACAAGCTAATGACCAATCCGACCGAACAGACCACAATGAGTGCAGCGCTTATTAGTTCAATCCAGCGGATATTCGACTGCTCCATGAAACTCTTCAGGAGGCCAGCAGTCATGCGCTGGCTAACTGGTACTCTGGTTGCACGCACCACCTCAGGCAGGTCCGGTGCATCTAGTGGATGTACTGGGGCGGGAATTGCTACTGCTGGCTCAAGCGCAGGGCCGGCTAACGTCGCTTCAATGATTTCCACAGCAGATCGCGTTGAGTTATCTGGCCTCACAGACGGGGCGTGCGAGAGAAGCTCTTCCGCCTCTTCCCGCGGTTCTGCCCTTGGCGGAGTTTCCCTGGAGGGAACAACAGATGTTCCTAGGCTGCGCTCGCCTGCTTGCACGCGAGCGCGCATCCGATCGAGTAACTGAGTTACCGACAGAAACTGCTCTTCGTCCAGCCATTCGTTAAATTTGGAATACTGTAGCAAACGACTGGCCGCAGCCAGGTCGTCATTAATCGTTGGATCAGGTCGCGCATTTGCTGCCTGGCTACGATGTAATGTGCAAAACGGACACGGGGATGAAGTCAGCGATGCGCGACCGCATTGGCGACAGCGTGTGCCAAATACCGGGACGAATACGCTTCGAATGCCGACCCACAAGCCATGCCCGATGGCTGCCCAGAGAACCAAGCCGAGGACGAATGCAAATAGGCTGACGAGTACTTCTTCCATGGCAGTTTCTCTGGTCGCACGGATTGAGATTCGAATTGACTAACGTAGGTCAAGCTTGGTCCACGACTGCGGCGAGCGATCGGCATTAGTCTGAATTGAGCCTGTTATCCTGCAATCGTAGACAACCAACCATTAACCTTCGGCATCGCCTTAGGTTGACAGATGCCGCGGTCGGACTGACATAGCGCATCTTCGCAGAATTTAGCCGAGATCACACGCAGCCCAACAAAGGCTACGTCAGCCGCCAGGAAAATGGCTTTGGCTGTGGACAGTTCTCGTGGCTTTCAGGTACCGGATTTATCGATCCTATGGTCTATGGCGGCGGTGGCCCGCCCCCCCCTTTGACTTTGGGAACATACGCGAAGACATTCGTGCTTTTTCTAGCATGCGTTGACTCGCACACACACACGGCTGGCCCCTGCTACACACGAATTGCGCCAATTACACGAATGAGATGATTGTAAGTCATCGTAAAGGAAAAATCGAAATTCTCGCAAAACAGTCTGCGCGGAGATGTGACCAGCAGCTCGGATCAACTTCTCAGCCTTCAAATGCACTCTCAGAATTAACTCTCAACGCAATTCTCCGAAGCCGTAGAGCGCCCAGCCAGCTGTCGTTCCTGCGGGACTGCGTGAAACGCTGGTTTCACGCTCGACGGGCGCTAGCGAACACCTACCGCAGATTTGCATCGGCTTAGCCGAGTTTTCAACCACGATCTACAATCTGCACCAAGCATTAGATATTGGGGAATTTGTCTTGACGCCAGCGGTCAAAGATGCGAAAGCAACAAGCACAAAGAATCGCAGGGGTGCGCACGGCAATCGGTACATAGGTTATGACTTACGGACTCTATTTATCTGCAGCTGGAGCAAACGCGCAGAGTCATCGACTGGAAGTACTGAGTCACAACCTGGCCAACATCAACACGGCAGGTTTCAAGCCGCATATGGCAATGCTGCAAAGCCGCGCTTCTCAGGCGATTGAAGACGGAGAAGCTATCGCCGGCAACAATACGGTAGATGACATTAGCGGTGGCGTTGGTATCAAACCCACATTGACTCAGTTCAATCAAGGAGCGATTCGACAAACTGGCAATCGAACCGATTTCGCCATCAACGACGCGGACAGTTTTTTCGCGGTCGAACGCGGAGGCAAACAGCTACTCACTCGAGCTGGGAGTTTTATGTTCGACTCACGGGGCACATTGGTCACACCCAACGGTGACCCAGTGCGCGGCACTAATGGTGGACCAATCTCGATCAATCCGACGCAGCGTTTCGAGATCTCCGACGACGGCGCGATTGTTCAAGGTGGAAATCGGCAACAAGTTCAGTTGGTAAAACCGCAGGCTGTGGGTGACCTTGCTAGAGTGGGTGATAACCTGTTCGAATCCCTTACCTCAGTTACGGAAGTACCCGCCAACAAGCGATCCATCGTGAGCGGTGCACTCGAATCTTCTGCAGTCGAACCCACCGGAGCCATGATGCAGTTGATTGAGGCATCGCGAGTCTACGAAGCCAATATCCGCATGATTCAAACTCAGGACGAGTCCATGGGGCAATTGATCGGACGCATGCTCCGGTGAAGTTAGTATCTGTCTAGTCAGTACTAAGTTAAGATCGTCACCTTAAGGAAGAGACATTGAGCGTACAAACTCTCTATACGGCTGCAACCGGCATGGATGCCATGCAGACCAAGCTGGATGTAATTGCGAATAATCTCGCGAATATCAACACGACTGCCTTCAAGAAAGACCGGGCTAATTTTGAGGACTTGCTCTACCGGAACGACGTGTATCCAGGAACGCTCGATTCCAATCAACTGCCCTCGCCCACGGGCACGCAAGTCGGCCTGGGAACCCGCGTGCAAAGTACGCAAAAAGACTTCCGCCAGGGAGCCATTCAGGACACAGGCAGAGAATTAGATTTAGCGATCGAGGGTAATGGCTTCCTGCAGGTTCTCGATCCTCTGACACAAACCACAATGTTCACACGCTCTGGAAATCTGGATGTCAACGCAGATGGAACATTGGTTATTGGTTCGGCGCAAACGGGACGCCCGCTCGAGCCGCCAATCACAATTCCCCCCAACACGTCGTCCATTCAGATAACGGCAAATGGGCAAGTACTCACGCGACAACAGGGAGAGACACAGTTTTCGCAGATCGGACAACTTCAATTGGCACAATTCATCAACCCAGATGGTCTGGCTAAGGTTGGCGAGAACCTCTATCAACAAACTGATGCGAGCAGCACCGCAATTCCGGCGGACCCAGGCACCAATGGTTTGGGAACCGTGCGGCAGAGAGCATTGGAGGCATCCAACGTTGAGCCGGTTCAGGAATTGATTGACCTGATCACAACCCAACGCGGATTTGAATTGAATTCTCAAGCGGTACAGGCTGGCGATCAGTTGATGCAGTTGATTTCAAATCTTCGCCGTTAGTAGCCGAAACGCAACGCATGAAAAGTTGAGGATTATGATAGTCGCAGCCCCACGTTGGCCGAGTTTAATTCTGTTTGCCTGGATGGCTTGCCCGCCGTTGAGCGTTCAATCCGCTGAGCAAGCGGTGATGCGCTTCGTGGAGAATCCAAGAACCAGCCAGTACGTTGTCCGCTTGAGCGATTTGGTGGAGGTACTATCGGGAAGCAGCCCCACGATTGAACGCTTGCTCGAGGCTCCACTCGGCCCTTCCCCTCGAGAGGGAACACTTCAAACTTGGCACCATCAGGACATTTTGCAGCATTTAGAGCTCAGAGGAATTCACCCCACGAACATACGTTGGACTGGCGTCACGCAGGTGAATCTGCAGAGGCTGCCCAACCAGGATCTGCACGGGGCGGAGACCATCGAGCCAGCTTTCGTTCAAAGTCGCACCATCGAACAAGCTGAAAAACTAGTTGCCCAAGCGATTCAGGAATATCTTGATCTCAAAACGGGCGAGCGCACGGATTGGAGAATTTCTGTACAAGTGCCAGCGAAGTTGGCGGACATCATTCGCATCCGACGAAACATCGTTGGCATCGGCGGCGGTCTCAGTCCATGGCTGGGTAAACAACAGTTTGTGCTACAAATCAAAGACCGCGATCAAACGATGTCTATCAACGTTGAAGCATCCATCGATTTGCCCCCAATGGTAGTCGTAGCCAAACGACCGCTACGTCGCGACGAAATCCTAACCGCAGACAGCTTGGAATACGCACCGTTAACGCAGCGGGACGGCGAAGATCATGGTCAGTTCTTCGCAGATGTCGAGAATCTGCTCGGAAAACAACTAAAACGCAGTGTTAGTACGGGGTTACCGATTACCAGCGACTACGTGGGCTCCCCAGTTGTCATTCAACGCAATGAGTTGATCGAGGTGGAATCGGTTTCTGGTTCAGTTGTCGTACGCACGATGGCTCGTGCCTTGGGTAGTGGGGCGGTCGGCGAATTAATCGACGTGGAACTAATCCCCTCAAGAAACAAGATGCTGGCGGCGGTGACGGGGCCTCTCAAAGTGCGAGTGGCAGCTGTTGCTTCGCGCGGCAATATGGTCAGGTAGGCCAACTGCTTGCAGATTTCCTGCGGAGTGGCACTTGGTCGATAGAGTTAACTTACTGCCGGTTGAGACAACCGGAACCACACAAAGAAAGTCATGCAAACAGATTGTGGTGACGGTTGTCCCAACCGTCCTCCGCAACTACCAAGCAATACCGGTTGGGACAACCGGGACCACACTCAACGCGCGATGGCGAAATGAAATGAAAACAAAAGACATTCTGGCTCGCATCTGCTTGATCGCAGCGACATATTTGCCCGCTCCAATCTATGCGCAACAAAGTAGCCTATTTCACCAGCCGGCGGCCAAACCGGCTGCAGCAGCCGAAGCCCTGCCGGTACCGGGCCAGAACGCAGGCCAATATGCTGCTAACCAGTTCGGTGTCAGTCCATATGGAGCCGAAGGCTTCGCGCCACCGCGCACCTATCAACCACCGCTGCCCTCCAAAGTTCTCCGAATTCACGATATCATTCAGATTCGTGTCGATGAAGCCGCTCGCATGACCGCCGATGGAACTTCTTCGCAACGAAAGAACGCCGTCTACGACGCTGTACTTGCGGATTGGCTTCAGCTCGATGGCTTATCGCTAAAACCGGCTCCGCAGGCTGACGGGGATCCCGCGGTCAGTGGCCAGACCAATCAAACCTACCGAGCCAATTCGACCGTACAGACACGCGAATCGCTGACTCTCAACATTGCTGCTGAAATCGCAGACATTCGCGCTAATGGTCGAATCGTTTTGGAAGCCCACAAAACGATATCGATCAACGACAATCGCTGGGAGGTCTCGCTAAGCGGCGAATGCCAGGATTCAGCAATTGGTCCCGACAACGTGGTCCTCAGTCGCGACATCATCGATTTAAAAATCGACAAACGGGAATCTGGCCAGGCACGCGATGGCTATGCGCGCGGCTGGTTTAGTGCGATTTTCAGCAAAATTCAACCTTTCTAGCTCAGCATGATCATGTTCCTCTACCAACCGAAATCAATTCGAGCGTTCATGCTGACCGTCGGCTGCATATTTGCGTGCAGCGCCACCACCACGCACGCGGATGATCAGCTGCGACTCAGGGACGTCTGTCGCTTGAAAGGCCAGGAGGAGAATACACTGCTGGGCGTCGGTTTGGTTGTCGGTCTAAAGGCGACGGGCGATGATAAAGTTGACCCCACCACACGCGCATTAGCCAACCTCCTAATGAGTTTGGGATCGAGCGTGCAACGCGATGGCCAAGGTCTGCCTGTACTTTCAGATCTAAAAGACATGAAGAATGTGGCGGCTGTATTTATTACTGCCAAAGTTCCTCCCGCAGGTGCCCAACAAGGAGATCTGCTGAATTGCTCTGTGAGCGCCACCAGCGCGAAGAGTCTCCAGGGCGGACGGTTGGTCACAGCCCACCTCTTCGGTCCGCGTTCGGACGACAAACGAGTTTACGCGTTGGCGCAGGGACGTGTGTCGATTCCAGATCCCGGCCAACTCACGGACGGAGTGATCTATAACGGTTGCAAGATGGAAGCGACGATCACGAATGCATTTTCCGAAAACGGTGTCATCACGCTAATCCTGGATCGCGACATTGCGAGCTTCTCTACTGCGGTCGAGATACAGGATGCGATTAATCAGATGAACCAGGGGGCGGGATTGTCGGTAGGCGACGATGCCTCGGACAATTTGGTGATAGCACGGGCCATCGATCAATTGCATATCGAAGTCGGAATCCCCAAGGGCTACGAGAATGAGCCTGTGCAGTTCGTATCGCTGTTGATGGATATTCAATTGGCTCAAGTGAAGCAGCCCAAGCGAGTCATTATCAACGAGCGCGAAGGTATCGTTGTAATCGGCGAGGATGTTTTGATGAGCCCCGTGGCGATCAGTCACAAGAATCTCAGCATCGACACCAGGCCAGGCCAAGGAAATTTCGTGGCCGTAGATATCGAAAATCCCGTTAAACAGCCGCGGCCAAAACTGAAGAATCTCGTCGATGCACTAAACGGTCTCAATGTACCCACTGCGGATGTAATCGCAATCATCCGCACATTAGATCGCGAAGGCGCGCTGTACGGCGAAGTCATTTTCGATTGAGCAGTAGTGGACCATTACCCGACCACGCTGCAAACAAAGAAAGTTCTGCGATATGGAAGTCAGCTCGAGCAACTCGTTTTCGAAGCCGCTGTACTCTTCGTCCCAGCCTAGCCCGACTGTACTTGGGCCTGCCGCTGCTAGTCCGCCTTCCAAATTCGCGGAACAGTTGTTGTCGACGACTGCCCCCCAGGAGCCGAACGAGCTTCAGGACGCCTTCAAAGACTTTGTTGGCCAGACTTTTTTTGGCGAAATGATCAAAGCCTTCCGCACTTCGCAACAGCCATCAAAGTACTTTCATGGGGGCAGGGCCGAGGAAATTTTCCAAGGTCAGTTTGATCAAGTTCTCACCGAAAAACTTAGCGATGCCAGCGCCGACAAGATTTCCGATCCGATGTACGAGCTGTTCATGCTGAAACGTTCTCAATAGCAATCACCGCGACAACCCACCAAACGCGGCCACAGCTGCCTCAGCATCTTCGATCCCGAGTTGAAACAAATGGCGAGTTTCTGGGGCAATGCAAGTAGAACGCAACGTGTCGGTTGGCATGCCTGCCAAGCCACGAATGCGTTTAGTTTTGAGATTGATCGCACCAGACAAAGTTAATTGGTGCTGCCGCAGTTTAAATTCGTCATCCGTATAAGCAAAACGCGTTAGCCACGGCGCGCTGTCCGACGCCGTCTGTCGATAGGTTAATTCGTACAACGGGGCACGCACGACCGCAATCCTGCCCGCTTCAACGAAGGAACATAGTTGATGATTGAAATAAATAAGCATCAGCGCCCCGATGTGAATGCCATCCGCGTCTGGGTCGAACAACAAGATAATGCGGCTGTATCGACATTCTGCGGCTTGTGCCCCGTCCGTCGACGAAACCCCTAGCGCTGATCTTAATTCTCGAAATAAGACGTTTTCTCGCAACATTCGAGCCGATGCCTTGCTCGCGTTGGCGGGCTTGCCCTGCATCGGCAGAACGGCTTGAAACTCCGGATCGCGCAGATTGCAGACCGCCTGCGATGCGGAAATTCCTTCGACAATAAAGAGCTCGGCCCGAGTCGAACCTCCGTGGACGCGACAATCCTGCAACCCGATTTTTTGCCGATTAAACATGGCACTGTTTTACCGGTTGCCTGTGTCAGCCACAATCGCTGTCGCAGACAAACGCGCCGCGGGCGGGTTGCCCCGTAGCACCAGCGAACACCTTATATTTCCAACGCGATTGAGCTATAATGAGTTTCCGACAGATTGTACTCAAGCGTCTCGGTTCTTTGGGCTAAATCTCGATGCACAAGCCAACTTGCTTCCCTTCGCGACGCAATTTTCTGCAAACCAGTGGACTCGGTTTTGGTGCGTTAGCCTGCAATTGGCTAATGCAGCAGGAGAGGGCTGCGGCCGGACAAAGCACGACCGGCTTCCATCATGCACCGATGGCTAAGAGTGTCATTTGGCTATTTATGGAGGGTGGACCAAGCCATTTGGATCTGGTGGACCCCAAGCCGTTGCTCCAGAAGTTGGCTGGACAGCCTCTGCCTGCGAGCTTTAAAGAGCCGATCACGGCAATGGGAGAGAAGGGCGCGGCGCTTCTACCTACGTCCCGAAAATGGAAGCAACACGGCGAAAGCGGCCTGTGGGCTTCCGATTGGATCCCGCATACCGCTGAGTGCATGGACGATATTGCTGTCATCAGATCGTGCTGGACCAACGGTATCAACCATTCCGGCGGCGTCTGTCAAATGAATACCTGCATCAACGTCGCAGGCCGACCATCGCTGGGAGCCTGGGTCGAATACGGACTGGGATCGGCCAACGAAAACCTACCAAGCTTTGTAGTCATGTGCGACAGCTCGGGACGCCCCGTCAACGGCCCACGCAACTGGGGAAGTGGCTTCATGCCGGCTTCTTATCAAGGTGTTCGGCTGAACGGCAATAGCAACGAACCTATTGCGAATTTGAACTCGCCTCCCGACTACCATCTTGACCGTCAGCAAAGTAAGCTCGAATTGTTGCAGCATTTTAATTCGAGTTATGCTGCCCACCACGCGCAACAAAGCGAGCTGGAAGCGCGCATTCAAAGTTACGAACTTGCGTTCCGCATGCAAGCCAAAGCACCTGAAGCCGTGGACATAGCGCAGGAGACAGAAGCAACGCAGCAGCTTTACGGTCTGGACCGTAAGGAGACCGCTGATTTCGGACGAAACTGTCTGTTGGCGCGACGACTAGTGGAACGGGGAGTGCGTTTTATCCAGCTCTATAGTGGGACTGGTAGCAAGTGGGATGCCCACGCAGATATCGAATCGAATCACTCGCGACTTTGTCTTTCCATGGACAAACCCGTTGCCGGACTGCTAAAGGACCTCAAACACCGCGGCTTGCTCGACGATACATTGGTAATCTGGGGTGGAGAGTTCGGTCGCACTCCCATGAGCGAGAAGGGCGACGGTCGGGATCACAACCCCACGGGATTCTCCATTTGGATGGCTGGTGGTGGTGTCAAAGGTGGACAAACCATCGGCTCAACCGACGAACTGGGGCTGTATGCAATCGAAGACAAAATGCACGTCCACGATATCCACGCTTCGATTCTTTGGTTGATGGGACTCAACAACATGGAATTGACCTACGATCACAACGGTCGACTCGAGCGTCCTACGATCAATGAAGGCAAATTCTGTAAGCAACTAGTAACAGGCTAGTTGCCAGCGGAGTGCGACAATCGTTGTGACTGATCCCAACTCAGGACGTTTCGGATGGCTAACAGATGTCCATTTGAATTTTGTGAATCTACCCGCTCGGGAGGCTTTTGCTGAGCGGCTTGCAGCCGATCGATTGCACGGATTATTGATAACGGGAGATATTTCTGAAGCGGACGATGTCGCCTGGCAATTGCAGCAACTATCCCATGAAGCGGCATGCCCTGTCTACTTTGTGCTTGGCAATCACGATTTCTATCGCGGAAGTATCGCGCGTGTGCGTAAGACAATGGAAGACCTGTGCACGCAGCATTCGCACCTGCACTATTTGACCGGCAGATCACCGATACGATTGTCTGATCAGTGGATACTCTGTGGCGATGACGGATGGGCCGATGCGCGTGTTGGAAATTTCTATCGGTCAAACGTGCGTATGAACGATTTTCGGCTCATCGAGGAACTGACCGAGCTCGATTCGCGTGCGCGCTGTCGATTCTTGCGTCGAGAGGGAACTGCATCGGCGCTGAGATTGGGGCGGCAATTGGCTGCCGCTGCGAGTTTGTCCGATCGAATTGTAGTGCTGACCCACATACCTCCATTTCGCGAAAGCTGCTGGTACGATGGTGGACACAGCGATGACAATTGGGCGCCCTTTTTCGTTTGCCACGCGGTGGGTTGGATCCTCCAGCGTTTCTGTCGACTTCATCCGCAGCACGAGGTCCTCGTGCTGTGCGGGCATACCCATCATGCGGGCCGTTCGCGCATCGCACAGAACCTGACGGTCTGGACTGGTGCGGCCGAATATGGAAGTCCCAGAATGTCGCAGATCATTGAATTCGATTGTCTGCAGTATCCTGAAAACGACTGGACGTTTTCGCCATGAGCTTTCTGGTCGGCTCGCAAGCCCAATCCAACAGACAGCGGTTCCAGAAACCTGGCACTTGGTTTTGGGCTGCACTCATCATTCTGTGCCCTGTGCAGTGGTTCAGTGTCACCCAAAGCGAATGGTTTCATGAGCCTCCGAAGCCGATTGGTGATGGTCCCGACTACGAGAACATTGCCTTTCAAATCTGGGATGGAGACGGTATCCAGTTCGATAACCAGGATCCAGGTTGGCGGGCTGCATATGAAAAGCCGGACCATCGCTATGCAGCACAGTTGGAGAGCACACCACTTATCCACTCCACCACTGGTCGGCCTCCACTTTTCCCTATTATCGTCAGCGGTATTTACAGCCTGCTGGGGAGGAATTCCTGGGGATTCGCGGCAGTAAGACTGTTTTCCGCGTCGTGCCTTGCAATCAGCGGTGCCCTGGCAGTCATGATGACAGTGCAGCTCATCAGCAGCCGTCGGAACCAAGCTTCAGCAATCGCTGAGCGAACTGGCATCTGGCTAGGTGGCCTGGGAGCGGTGGGATTCGCAGCAACCAATCGCACGCTGCGCGACTATGCTACTGACTTCTTAACGGAGCCATTGGCGCTGCTGCTGATGCAATGTTTTGTTATCCTGACTTACCTGCTGATTGCTGGTGATCCGCAGCGGCGTAGACGACTGGCCGCGTGTGCTGGCGTGTCGCTGGGAGCTTTGATCTTAACGCGGTCAATGTTTGTTGTTTGGTTGCCGGCACTATGGCTGCTCATCGCCTGGCTCAACCCCGGTGGTCGGCGGTCCAAAATGGGCGTCGCGTCGCTGATTGTTCTGTTCGCCTGCCTCACCTGCGCACCCTGGTGGATTCGCAATTGCGTGGTTCTGCAAACCTGGATGCCGCTCGGCACGCAGGGCGCGATAACTTTGTTGGGAGGCTACTCCGATGCAGCGCTAAAATCGGATGGCGACTGGCAAGCCGCCCCGGAAAGGCAGCTTCGTTCGGAACTTTCGCAGCGACCGGAGTTTCTCACGCTTGCCTCGGATACAGAGCGCGAATTGGTCGTGTCGCGAGAGGCTAGTATTCGAGTGCGCGCCTGGTTCTGGAATCACTTGGATCAAATCCCAATATTGGTTGGCAAACGAGTTTTTGTGCATTGGAACCCGTACACTGGTCGGAGCCTGATTTGGAAAGTAGCAATTCTGCTCGGAATCGCTAGCATACTATGGCACAGGAATCGTGCATCTTATCTTCTGCTAGGGTTACCGCTAATCAGCACAGTGGTTGTGGCAGGTTTCTACTCCACCGGTGGTCGCTTTCTGGTCCCTTTATACGGAATTCTGTTCACGCTGTCTGGTCTCGGAATTGCGTTCGTCGCTGGCGCACTGATAAACGGCCTATCTGCTTTGCGACGCAATAAACTGGAGAACTAAGCGATGTCATTGGGTGGCAACGTTCGCTATGGAGTTTTCTGGCGTAGCCAACACCTGTGGAGCACCGCGAGCCAAGTTCAATTGACTATATTTCTTGCTGGATTACCCAACAGAATACGGCGCACATTCTCGCATCCTTTGCGGCGCATGTCCTCCAAGCCTTCCTCGGAATAGAAAGCAGCATGAGGTGTTAAGATCAGCCGCGAATTCGCGGGGTGGAGCGGATCGCGCCAGGCTTGCACCAGCGGATGGGCATCGTGGGGTGGCTCCTGCTCCAAAACATCGATGCCGGCTCCAGCTAGTATCCCGCATTCCAGCCCATGCAGCACGGCATCGGGCTCCACCACTGCGCCGCGAGCTGTATTAATCAATAGACTGCCAGGGCGCATCAGTTCGATAGTTTGGCGGTTGATTAGATGCCGTGTTTCCTCGGACAGCCAACAATGACAGCTGACGACATCCGATCGATTGAGCAATTCCTCCAGGCATTCCGCGCGGCGCACACCGATGGCCTTGTCTGCGCCCGATACCACGTGGGGGTCAAAAAACAGAACTTCGTAGCCAAGCGCTTTCGCTCGCAATGCGGTGGCAGTGCCGATTCGTCCCATTCCAATCAAACCGAATGTTTGGCCGCGAATTCGCCGCAAGGGCACAGCCAGCTCGTAAGTCCAGTTTTCAGTACCGCGTTGGCAAAGATGATTTAGACGATGCGTCCCTCGAGACAGCGAAAGAGCTAGAGCGATTGCCGTATCGGCCACGTCCTCTGTGCCATAATCGGGAACATTACAAACATCGATACCACGTTCACGCGCGAAACGGTAGTCCACGTTGTCGTAGCCAGCTCCGCAGCGGACGATGACACGACAATTATTCATGCGCTCGATGGCGGTGCGCGAAAGCGAAATAAAATGGTAGACGAGCAGCGCGTGCGCATGTTCAATTTGTTCTTTTATATCCGAATCGCACTGGGCATTGAGTGCGGATACGTTAGCAATATCGCCGAGGATTTCGCGTTCGATACTCAATGGCTCATGAATAAAATCAGTCACGATGACATCAAATTTTGCTGGCATGTTTACTTCTCGGGCCGATTGATGAACAGTGCGAGCGCGATCCCTGCAGCGAGACCAGCTAGAACGAACAGCAAAAAGGGGCTCGCCGTTTTTGACCAGGTCCAATTTTCCGTTAGCGTTGTTCCAAAGATTGCTCCGAGCGTTGCTAAGGGGAAGAAAATGGCAGCCATGGTGTTCAAGCGGTGAGCCGAAACGCTCATTTTATGGCTTGCAATGGCTTGCTCTTCAGCTCTTTTCACGACAGCGACATCCATGGCGTTCTTCGCGTCCTGGTACAGCAATTCGGCCGTGCGCGAAACTTCGTACGCGCGGTCGCGAAGATCGATTAATTCCCGCAATTCGGGTGCAGCTTTGCGAGCCTCCTGGAGTACTTCGTAGAAATTGCGAGACGAACGCATGACGGGTGCAAGACCGTCGAGCAGTGGCAGGTAGTCGTGCGCAATCTGAGCGTGTGACTCGCGCTGGTCAAATTGTTCGATTACTTTCTCGTACCGATCGATCAGTAACTGTATGGCAATTTTTCCTGGATCACCGTTGCTGGCATGCCATTCGCGTCGCGAATCGTACCAGAACAGAATTCCCTGTCGAGTATTTTCATCGGCCGCGGGCACGCGATGAGCAACGATCAGCAACTGGCCTTCATGCTGCATCAAGCGTTGACGACCTACGTTCGAGCCCAGCCTGCCACGAAAGTAATCTGGCAACTGCCAATTGGCTGGTATTAACGTGTTGGCCACATTGAGCCTCCAGCGAGTGAATCTATCGGTCTCTGCTCACGTAGCGAGCCCGTGTCGGATCTCGAGCACTTAGACGCTCGAGTATCGCGACAGCCGAAATAGCATGGCCCTAACCTGCGGGTGCTTAGGCGCTGGATTTTAACAGGAAATACTCGCGAGGGATGGCGGCCAACACCGTAGTCTATTCGCGAAACTGCAAATTAATTTCCAGCGAACTCTGGCTTGAAGACGACGGTAGCCAGCGGTGGAAGATTAATTCGCATGGATGCAGGACGGCCGTGATGCGGCATGGCATTGGCCAGGACACCTGGAAAATTCCCCAGATTGCTTCCAGCATAGTAGGAGGAATCGCTGTTGAAAATTTCGCGGTAGAACCCTGTTTTTGGCGCTCCGAGCAAATACCCCTCGCGCACGACTGGTGTGAAATTGCAGGCTACAATCACAAAGTCGTTGGGATCTTCGGCCTTACGAATGAAACTAATCATACTGTCCTGACGGTTCATGCAGTCGATCCATTCGAAGCCTTCACCTTGGAAATCCATTTGGTGCAGGGCGGGTTCGTTGATGACCAGTTTGTTCAGATCGGCCAGCATCGACTTGACACCTTTGTGGGTATCCCAGGCCAATAGATCCCATTGAATTTCCGAGTCATAGTCCCACTCATGCCACTGCGCGAACTCGCTGCCCATAAACAACAGCTTCTTGCCGGGGTGCGTCCACATGTAGGAATACAGGAGACGCAGGTTGGCAAACTTCTGCCACAAGTCGCCTGACATTTGACTAATCAAAGCGCCTTTTCCATGCACGACTTCGTCGTGAGACAGCGGCAGAGCGAAATTCTCTGTAAAAGCATAAATCAAACTGAAGGTCAGTTCATCGTGGTGGTACTGTCGATGAATGGCATCGTGCCGCATGTAGCGCAATGTGTCATTCATCCAGCCCATATTCCATTTGATCGAAAACCCGAGACCACCGCAGCTCGTTGGCCGACTTACACCGGGCCATGCCGTGGATTCCTCGGCCATCGTGATGACGCCAGGATACTGTCCATGCGCCTGTTCGTTAAATTCGCGCAACATATGAATTGCGTCGAGATTTTCGCGTCCACCATAAGCGTTGGGGATCCACTCGCCGTCTTTGCGGCTGTAGTCGAGGTACAGCATGCTAGCCACGGCATCCACTCGGAGCCCGTCGATATGATATTTGTCAAGCCAAAACAATGCATTGGAGACGAGGAAATTGCGCACTTCATTGCGACCATAATTGAAGATCATGGTGCCCCAATCGGGATGCTCACCCTGGCGTGGATCGGCATGCTCGTAGAGCGCCGATCCGTCAAAGTGTCTCAATCCATGACCGTCTTTGGGATAATGCGCGGGCACCCAGTCGAGAATCACACCGATTCCATGCTGGTGGCAATGGTTGACAAAATACATGAAATCATCGCACGATCCGTATCGGCTGGTAACACCAAAGTAGCCGACTGTTTGGTAGCCCCAGGAACCAGTAAACGGATGCTCGCTAATCGGCATTAGCTCGACGTGCGTAAAGCCCATCTCCATGCAATAGTTAACTAATTGATGCGCGATTTCACGGTAATTCATCCAACCGTGATGGCCGTTCGGATCGCGCCGCCAACTCCCCAGATGCAACTCATAGATATTGCAGGCTTCGCGGAGAGGATTTTTGGCAGCTCGAGCATCAAGCCACTCCTGGTCTTCCCAGGTAAACTGATCCAGTTCGGTAACAATGCTGGCTGTGCGCGGAGGCATCTCTGCATAAAAACCGTAGGGGTCGGTTTTCTCGATGGAGTGCCCACCTTTCATCTTGATTCGGTATTTGTATTTCTCGCCGGAGTGCACGTTGGGAACAAACAGTTCCCACACGCCGGCTGGAATGTGTTTCCGCATGCAATGCTGAATGCCGTCCCAACCATTGAAATCGCCGACAACCTGGACACTCTCTGCATTCGGCGCCCAAACTGCAAAATTAACGCCAGTCACGTCATCGACAACACGCGCGTGGGCCCCCATTTTCTCGTATAGCTTCCAGTTGCGTCCCTCACCAAAGAGGAATAAGTCGAATTCTGTCAGAAGCGGCTGGACTGCGTATGGATCATGCATCTCGATTATTTCGCCATTCTTGTGTGCAACGCGTAGTCGATAGTTGGATGTGCCTGAGCTGCAGGAACGAATGCCTTCGTAAAATCCGGATGGATGAATTCGGCGCATCGGTTGTATGTCATTATGCTCTTTGTCCACCAACCACACCTGCTGGCTGTCTGGTAAAAAAGCACGTACAGAAATCGCTTTGCGATCTCCATCGGTGAGCGGATGTGGTCCGAGCAACTGGGCTGGATTCTCCAGCGTCCCCTCAACTAAACGGCTAATACCTTGGACTGAAATCTGTGTGCGCACATCCTGCTCCGGTTGTCTAAATGTTATACCCCTGAACGCATGACTGCGTTAGGTACTGCCTGCTGTTCTCGTGATGGTCGGGGAATTCTGCTGGTGTTCCAAACCGCATTACGCGTTGAAAAACGCAGGGCGGGCCTGCATTCTTCCTCGCCACCAGCGAATCCAAGCTTGAGCCAGACCCCACCAATTTGTCATTATTTTTAGCTCAAGGCCGGTGGCTAAACTGGCCATCCAGGCCCCGAATCGCTGCCCAGAGTGAAGTGTTGCGGGACTCGTCGACACTGAAACGCAATTAATGTTCGAGTGTGCACCCCAAGGCGGCGATGGAGCCCTGGAAACGTCTAGCTGGCCCGACAGAGTTTGTTCTTCGTCCAGGGCCAGCCCCATTCCAATGCTGGTATTTTGCATGGCAACCGGGTGGTCGCTCGGGTTTGCGCTGTTCACCGGTCCCCGCGTTTCCATTGCCGACGCGATCAGTCGGCACTTCACGCCATGATATTGCATGGCCACATCGACCCGCCGCCAGAGATCTGAATTTCGAACGGGCTTGCGTTCGCCGAAGCGCTCCCATTTGTAGTCCGCCTCGCGCCAACTGCTCAGCCCATAACGCAGCCCGCGCGAAACATAGCGACTGGTGGTAACCAAGGTCACCTGGCTGGGCTGCTCGAGCGCTTCCAACCCGCGAACGACCGACAGTAGAGCTAGCCGTTCACGGTTCACGGAGTACTCGCTGTCCGCCGCTTCGAGCCGCTCTGATCCATCTAATTGTTCGAGCACAAAATGCCATCTACCAACAGTCGCACGAGACTGTTGCGAACGCTCGACATTCGAACTCTCACTCAAATGTGTATCGCAAAAAAGTAAGTAATGGGGTTGGGCAACCATCGCTTCGCTCCGCAGCCGACGAAATTCCGTCCGCTCATTGAAGTTGGAGAACACGACAATTCAGTACTGCGTACAAGCCCAATAGAATGAGTTGTAGGCGCGA
The DNA here is from genome assembly GCA_041736515.1 of Pirellulaceae bacterium. Classification (GTDB taxonomy): domain Bacteria; phylum Planctomycetota; class Planctomycetia; order Pirellulales; family Pirellulaceae; genus Aureliella. The sequence continues at coordinate 16,212 of JBGSTP010000221.1, read as the reverse complement.
AATACAGCTAGGCTTTCGCACCATCAGGATTCGAGGGAGACTCGACGACCGATTCGCATTGCTGAACTCAAACCCCATCCATGGCCGCCGACACGTTCGCTCTCAATCGTCCAGCCTTACGAGCGAATGGTCATCCTGTTTCGCTGGCGATGCAGGGGATATCGTGAGTTACCAACTACCAAGCCCAGGAAAAAGCCAATGGAAACTTTTCCTGACCGTTACCTTTGGCACATTGCTCAGATTATGCCGATAGCAACGACTCGCCCTAGTCGTTAAGGACTCGCGTCAAAATAAGTCACCGAACAGCAGCATAACGCGAGCCGCACGACACAACGAAACCCGACAGATTGTGCCCTGTAGTGGCTCTCAAAATCGGCAACTCTCGGTCCGCGAGAATCCTAAGCTGGAGTTACTCTGGAGTGCAGTGTATAACAGGGGAACTTATGCACGCGGCTATTTTTCACAAACCGCACAACTGCCCGCCCGCACCAAACGACCGCATCTTTTTCTGGAGCCCACATGAAATTACGACACAATCTCCATCTGCTGTTCTGTCTGTGCGCTGGCTTAGCTGCAAGCCTGACATCCGTTTCAACCGCCTTCGCACAGAATAAAGCCGAGCAGCCGAACATTATTGTTTTTCTTGTCGACGATATGGGCATGATGGACACCTCGGTACCGTTTCTGACCGACGAAACAGGTGCGCCCAAACGCTATCCGCTGAACGACCATTATCGCACACCGAACATGGAGCGACTCGCAGCGCTCGGCGTCCGCTTCAACCAGTTTTATGCGATGAGCGTTTGTTCTCCCACGCGGATTACCATCATGACGGGCAAGAATGCGGCTCGTCATCATGCTACCAATTGGATCAATCCGGATAATAACAACCGCGGCCCCAAGGGGCCCATGGATTGGAACTGGGAAGGCCTTAAAAGCACCGATACAACGCTTCCGAAGCAGTTGAAGTCCGTGGGTTACCGAACCATTCATGTCGGCAAAGGTCATTTTGGCGCTCGCGCGTTTGAGGGTGGCGAACCGCTCAATCTTGGTTTCGATGTCAATATTGGAGGCGCTTCGTTCGGCGCTCCGGGTAGCTATTACTCCGAGAAGGATTATGGCTGGGCGAATAAGAATCAATCCCACGCAGTTCCTCATCTTGAAAATTATCATGGCAGCGGCACCTTTCTCAGCGAAGCGCTCACGCTCGAAGCCCAGAAGGCCGTGCGTGATTCAGTGCAAGCCAAGCAACCGTTTTATTTGTATTTCGCGCACTATGCAGTCCACGCGCCCTTCGAATCGGATCCGCGCTTTGCCGATCACTACAAAGACTCCGGCAAATCTCCTCAAGCGCAGGCGTTTGCGACACTTATCGAAGGCATGGACAAATCCTTGGGTGACATGTTGAACCACTTAGAAACTCTGGGTGTCGCTGAGAATACAATTGTCTTCTTTCTCGGCGACAACGGTTCCGATGCTCCGTTGGGACATGAGCACGCCGTAGCCTGTGCCGCTCCACTGCGAGGCAAGAAGGGGGCGCACTACGAGGGAGGAATGCGAATCCCATTTATCGCGGCATGGGCAAAGAATAATCCGCAGAGCGCTCTGCAGCAGAAAACAAAAATTGCGGCCGGTGCGATTCAACCGCAAGTGGCTTCGATCATCGATCTATTTCCAACGATTCACGAGATCGCCAACGTTGCCATTCCTGAAAATTACCGCCTAGACGGATCCCGGCTGGATACGCTGCTAGCAGGCCAAGCGGCGCCCCAACGCTCGGAAACATTTCTCATGCACTATCCTCATTCTCCACACCGAAGCAATTACTTTTCGGTATTCCGCAATGGTGCCTGGAAGGTCATTTATCACTATTTCCCCTCGGAGGCCTCGGAAAATTCACACTATCAATTGTTTAACCTCGGCCAGGATCCATTTGAGTCGACGAATCTGGCTGCTGAAGAACCCCAACAGCTCTATTCCATGATGGAACAACTCATTGCTGCGCTTGAGGACGCTGAAGCCCAATATCCGCAGGGCGAGGATGGACAACCGGTCAAACCGCTGATGCCTTAGCGTTGGTGCGGGAAATAACGGTTATTTCGTCTAGAACGCCAATATTGGGTGCGTGGTTTTCTTTTTGACGATCGGCCGTTGTTTCGCAAACTCGGCATGACCTATCTTTGGACTGAAGTACCAGCTCGACGGAGTCGTCTCCGCCGACGCTTGGTCACTGTTCGGGGTCATCGACGAATGTTAAATCAAGAATCGGCGCTGCAATGGAACTGATCCTCATTCTATTCGCAGTATCGCTGTGTCCCTGGGGCATCCAGATGCTCGCGCGAGCGCGGACCATTCCTGTCGGCATTGCTGTCCTGTGTGCTGGGGTGGTGATTGGTCCGCTGTTTTATTCAGTCAGTCTCGGCATCCAAATGAGCGTTGACCGAGTTCTGCTGCTAGTAATGCTCAGTACCTGGGCCGTCCGCCATTGGTCAACAGTGTTCTCTGTTCCTCGAATCGCTCGCGTAGATTTATTGATCGCCGGACTATCTGGCTGGCTGCTGCTTAGTGCGCTTCCTACCGTGGCGCCCAGCGGAGTAGAAACACCTGTCTCGCGCTGGCTGACCTTTATCGCCATTCCGCTCAGCATGTACGGAATTGCGAGGCTAACGCCATTAACGCTGCGTGACTGCCAGCTGCTGTTCGGGGCGTTGGTCGCTTTGGGCTGTTACCTGGCTGGTACCGGCATACTCGAAGTAACTGGAATGCACGGACTCGTATTTCCGAGATATATCGTAGATCCTACGAATTGGGAGTTTCTGGGAAGAGCCCGCGGACCGCTGCTAAATCCTACTGGCAATGGGACAATTCTGTCCATCGGTCTGTCCGCTTCGCTGGTCAGCTTAGTCAATGCGAGGAGCAAATCGGAGAGAATTGTCTTCGCACTCGCGACGGCGTTGATTGGAATTGGCATCTTGGCGACGCTAACTCGCAGTGTTTGGATTGGCGGAATGCTAGTGGGCCTGATCGTCGCCCTGACGTATGGGCGTCGCTATGTCCCGACACTTGGGCTGTGTGCCTTCGGGGCTCTAGCACTGTTTGTAACTGTCGGTTCTCTTGATGGATTGGTCGCTCTAAAACGAGATCAACACTTAAGTTCAGCCGACTCAGAAAAGTCGCTGCGTCTTCGACCTGTGCTGGCCATCGTCGCTTTTGAAATGTTCAAGGACAATCCACTCGTCGGCCATGGATTTGGTGGCTATCTGCAGAGTGCCTTGCCGTATTTCCAGGATCGCTCGCACGAGGCCGCCCTCGATTCGGTACGACCCTATATGCAGCACAACATCATCCTATCGCTCTTGGTCGATAGCGGGATTGTGGGGGTATCGTTCTTTGTTTGCTGGCTTGTACTCAGCGTGCGGACCGCTTGGAAACTTGGAAACAGTCCACAGCAACCGCCAGAAATTCGCGCGCTAGGTACCATCATGAATGGAGCGTTCGCAGCCTACATGATGAATGGCATGTTTCATGACGTCAGTGTAATTCCCATGCTAAACAACTTCATTTTCTTCTTGGCTGGATTGACGATCACAGCCACAACTCGCCCAATAAACGTTGAGGCGGCAGGCGAGCCAATTCAACGACTCTGTACGGCAGAGTCCCTAAGGGCACTGCCAATTGGATAAAAGGAAATCGCGAGACAATGGCTAGTAGACGAGTTAGCGATATCGATAAATTAAAAGGGCTGGCGATTTTCCTGGTCGTACTTGGCCACATCGTGGCCCGCGAACCACCGGCGGACAATCAGTGGTATGTGACGCTCAAGGATTCACTTTACCTATTCCACATGCCGCTGTTCATGTTTCTCTCAGGACTCATACTTGCGTATACGCGCAAGCCCATCGCATCGCTCGCCGAATACAGAAACTATTTGTGGGGCAAGTTCCTGCGACTGATGCCAGCATACTTGCTGTTCTCGCTGGTCGTATTCTCCGCCAAGTTCCTGGCGGGCAGACACATGCATGTCGACAATGGCGTCAGCTCTGTGTTTAGTTACTTCGATGTACTCATAAATCCCCTCAGCTCTTACTGCGCTTATCTCTGGTACATCTATGTGCTCTTCATTTTTTATGCCTTGGCACCCATTGGCTATGCGATCACCAAGTCGAGGATCCATTGGCTGCTACCGTTGGCATTTGCAATCCATTTTCTACAACTACCTGGCATTTTCGCGCTATCCAGTATTGGCGAATATGCCATCATGTTTTTCTTGGGATGCACCGCTGGCGATCATTATGATCGTTATTCGCAGTGGCTTGAGCGTCATGGCGCTTTTTTCGTTACACCGTTCCTCGTCGTGTTGTGCTTCGCCGTTTCCTGGGGGGTGCCCAAGCTAGCGTTGGGCCTGATGTCCGTCCCAGCCTGCCATGCCATGGTTGGAATGCGATTAGCCGATCGCTGGAATGTCTTGAAGACACTCGGTATGTACACGTTCCCAATCTATTTGATGAACACTTTATTCATCGGCGCGACCAAAGGGATGATGCTCAAATTCACCAGTTGGGATGGACTGAACTTTCTTTGGTTTGCCCCGGTGTTGCTGGCTGCTGGCATCCTTGGACCAATCCTTGCCAAGGAATTATTGATTCGCAGAATCCCGGCACTCGACCGCATCGTGGCCTGATTCACCTAAGGTTCCGTGCTGCTTAATGGTGCGTGGTCGCTGGTAAACAGTAGAGACGAAGTGCGTAGCCAGCCAGTTCGACTGGCGACTTGTACCTCGGTCCAGCGATCTCGACTTTCTAGCACTTCGACTTCAGTACCGTCGGGCAGGGGATCTGTGAGGCGCAGTGCGGAGTTCTCAGAGTCAACGGAGTACAGCCACGCTTCATGACTGTGGACCACAGCCTCCGCTCCCGGTCTTGAGTTATCCCAAAAACTAGGCAGCAGAAGAGCAAACCAAGCTAGAAAAGGCATGAGCGCCAGCGTGCGCAGCCACGGCGAGCGGCGTGCGATGCCCACCGCGATCAACAGGCAACCGAGCATAAAACAGAGGGCTGCCCACAGGGCAAGTTGCTGCTGCGGAACGATTGACTTCCAGAAGAACAGCGTGTCGACGAATCGCAGGCTATCGGTCCGCTTAAACGCCTCCGGTAACAAATCGCGTGCGGCCTGTAAGTTTTGGCTAGCCTGCTGATTCCCGGGAACCTGCTGCAACGCCTGTCGGTAGGAAGCAATCGCTCGACCAAGATGCTGAGCCTGCAGAGCGGCATTGCCGAGATTGATCAACAGCTCTGGGTTGACCCGCCCGGTTTGGTTTCTTTGCTCTTGCGCGGCCTGTTCGAACAACTGTTCTGCGTGCGCGAAGCCCTGTATCCGCGCGTCGCGATCCGCTAACTCAACAGCCGACGAATACGCTTCGACGGCTCGCTCGATGAGACTTTCCTCGGCCGCGGCGCAATGTGTCTGCCCCAAGAGGACGGCTGAAAGGAGCCAGCTCAGGAAACAGTGCATTGAATATTTCAAGTTACTCATTTCCCTGCCAATTGTTCTGCCGCGATTAGGGCTCGCCTCACTAAATCTCGCTGAATCTCCGTGCCATTCACCACTGTCGGTGCATAGTGATGGCCATCGCACTCGCCGATAATACTATTGGCAAGATTTCGATCGCAATCCGGAAAAGCAGCAATCAATCGGCGCAATGCCTCAGCTATCTGCTGTGAGGCTACCTTCAACGGCTTGCTCTCACTGGCGCGAATGTCCGCGAGGCATTGCTTCAATAGCGATCGTAGCTTCAGCTGCTCCGCGGGACGCTTGCCACGGCGTTGAACGATCACGGCCAGCAAAATCGAAGCGAAACCCAACAAGTACGCGACCGGTACGATCCATGATTGCATCCAGGGACTACTGGAAGAAAGCATCAAAGTTTGAACATTTCTTTCGATGGCTAGATTGGCCCCAAGGAACTCGAGACGATCCGCAACACCGCTCCGATTCGCAGCGGCAAGTGAACTCGATTGCTCTGGCTGTTCTTCGCGAGCGTCCGACTGCGAACGAACTGAAACCACATCGCGCGAAGACACTATCTGAGCGTCCGTGACTTGCAAGGCGATTGGCTTGGAGCTCGTAGAAACGAACTTCTCCTGCTGCGGATCGAACCAAGAAAACTGCAGCGCGGGTAGTTGATTGACCGCTCTATCGCTAACGCGCACGCTGACTTTAAATTGCTTGGTATTGCCAGAGAACACACCTGCTGGAGTTTCCGTGGGTAATTGAAACTGCTTCGAATCGAGTAGACTTGCCAGAGGAGGCAACGCGACTTGCTCTAGATTGCCATCTCCCTTTAAGGACACGTCAAGCGAAATAGGGTCTCCGACCCGGACAACAGAACGATTGGTAACCACGTCAATGGTAAAGCCACGGCCTACACCTCCGCTAAAAGTCGCGGGACGGTTCGCCGTAGGGATGGGCAGAATCTCGAATTTCAACGGCTGCGAGGAGGCGAGAGCCGCCTGACTGCTGCGAGGCCGTGGATCGCCAAAAAAATCTCTTCCCCAGGCGGTAACGCGCTGCGTTCGACTGGTTACTCGTATACCGTCAATCGTTCCAGCTTTTCCCGCAATCAGCGTGCGACTTCCAGTCAATGCGAAGTAATCGTTGCCATCGCGAACTTCCTGAGTGACTTCAGCATCGACTTCGACGATTCCCTGTGCCGTAGCAATCGAAAGCGTAGTGCGTGTCGAGGGCGGTGAATCGTCGAACTCGAATTGATCAAAAAGCGGAGAGCGAATCTGCAGGTTGGAGAAAGCATACTGCAAACCGTTCCGATCACCTGAGTATAGCCAGCGAATCGTAACAGGCACTTTTTCGCCAACATAGAACTTCTCGCGCGGTAGGCTGACCTCTAATCGCATGTTCTCGTCTTCCTCGAGCTGTCCGAACTCCAGGGTCACGCCGTCGAGTTCCTTCGTCCGCCCTTCGACATTCACGGTAAATGGTCCAACCGTGAACTCTCCAGGCTGCGATGAAGTGACAGTAAAACTGAACTTCATGTTGACGGTCTCGCTGCTGGAAACCTGGCCATTGATGATCTGAGTAAAGCTGTTTGTCGATTGCCCGATCTGTGGTCCTTCAATGGTGATTCCCGCTCGAGGATCACCGCTGAATTTACACTCGACATTTTTCCCGGGTTGCAATCCATTGACTTGCACCTGAATCATCATTGGTTCATCGACGTAATACGGACCACGCTGCTGCGCGAGTCGGATATCTTGGGCACTAACCTGGGTAGCGACCAAGCTTGCTAGCCAACCAAGAATCATCCACAACGACTGGGCTTTATGCTTCAAATCGGCCATCTTTACCAATCCTTCTCCACAGTTCCCGAGGACATCGTGTTAGAAGGCTTTTTTTCCTGCCTGCGATTGGCTTCTCGCTCGCGAATGGCTTGAAGCATCTGCTCGGCGTTCATATTCTGCGGCGGCTGAGACGACTCCTGCGGATCACTTTGTTCCTGCTGCTGCGGCTGTTGCTGGTTTTGGCCTGAATCTTGATTTTCAGGGGGCGGTTCGTCTAACAGCGCCAAGGCTTCGGCAAGTTTCTGCAGGGCGGTTTGCTGTTCTTGACTTGCACTGTGCAGATCGGCATCGGGCTGTGGCGGCGAAGTGGACGGTGGTGTATCTGGCGGGGCAGGCGCCTGCGTTTGCGCAGCCGGCTGTACCAGACCGTCGCTGAACTTCTGCAGCAGATTGCTGGCCGAGGCCATGGCTTGACTGGCCGCTTTAACCAGTTCGGACGCCTGAGCCAATTTCTCGCGATCCGCCTGGGCTTGGGCGGCCTCGGCAGGCGGCTGTGAATCCTGCGTACTCGTTGCTTCAGGCGACTCGGTGGCTTGTTGCTGCAGCGCATCAGCGATGGCCTGCGATGTCTTCTGCAAATTCTCTTGCCGCATCTGCAACGGACCGATCCGCCCAGGAGTTTGCTGGTCTTTTTGGCCAAGCAACTGGGTCGAATTATCATTCAATTCCGCTTGACTTTGCGCCGTCTCGCGCAGATGTTCCACGATTGTGAAGAAAAGCCTTCTCAGCTCTTCGAGGTTCCTTAAGGCCGTAGCCGCGTGGTCGACCGGCAAGTTGCTCGTCGAAGCGTTTTCATTCCCCCCTTGATTCTGATTCGCGCCTGGATCCTCTGACGGTGTGTTTGTTGCTGGCTGTTCGGGGCCAGAGTGTTCGAGGTTGGAATTGTCGCTAGCAGCGACGCTGCCTGACGCAGTTAGGCCAGCCACCACGCCCTGCATGCCGGTCGTTGCAGCAGCAAGTAACTGTTCGGCCAATCCCAGCCGCTCGATCTCCAACTTGCGAGCTTCCTCTTCTTGCGACGGTGCGGTGGGGTCGACGGGCCCCTGCGTTCCTACAGCTGGCTCTGCTGGTTCTGGCTCAGCGTGCAGCGTGGCAAGTTCTGCTGCAAACATTTGTTTTAGACGAGCGGAGCGCCTCAGGTTCTTTTCCTGTGCCTCGATAATCGCTGGCGAGCTTTCGCTGGCGAGCACCTCCGTCTTACTCAGCTCTTGCAGTTCTGTGTTGACGGCCTGTTCCTCCAGGACCATGGCCTCAATAAGCCTGCGCATATCATAGAAGAACTCGGCTGCTTCCGTGAGAGCGCGAATGGCGTCAGACTGTTGAGAAGAAGTATCCTGCCATTGTTCGGCCTCGATACTCTTGCTGGCACCATCGAATTTTGCCTCCGCAGTAGAGATAAACGGCAGGGCTTCACGGATATTTGCCAGCAGATTCTCATCAGCGTTGGCGTTAGCAGCGTCTGGCTGCGCCTCTTCGGCTGCCTGGTCGACGCCTGCCTCCAGCACTTTTCGCAGCTCAGCGGTACGATCGCGCAGGGCATGCTGACCGACCAGCAGATACTCGGCTGTAAGCCAAGTTGGTTTTGTCGAGTCCGGGATAGGTTCGGTACCGCCTGACGCGGGTGGCAACATCAACTCAACCTGGGAGGCGTGTGCCGCAGCGTCGCCAAGCAATATACTCAGCAATTCTATGGGGCTGCGCAATTGGTCGCGAGCGCGTTTGGCGTCGGTCAGGCCAGCGGCCCAACGCACGAACGCTCTCTCACTCTGTAGCCGTCGCACGAAGCTCCGCGACTTATTGAGCCATTGCAGCGAGCTGTCGAGATACGCAGTCATCGATGAAAATTGTGCCAGCTTAACGGCAGCTTCATCTGTTTTTGCCTGATCGCTTGCATCCCCGGCGTCCAATTCCCGGCGCGCATCGGCAACCAACTTCTCCATGTCAGAGATGATTTGCCGCTGCTCAACACCCAATTGTCGAAACATGTCGCGATGCTGTTCGATGTTTGTTTCTGAAGGCACAACTCGCGAAACGAGCGTTTGTAACGAAGCCTGATGCTCGCGAATGCGTGCGATAAGGTCATCGAGTCGCTTAACAATCTCTTGGGGATTTTTTTTCGCGATCTGGTCCGTTAATTCGAGAATACGTCGCGACAGAATCTCTAGATTATAGCGTGAGTCGGCGTCGTCGGGCCGAACCCGAATCGCTTCGCGAAAGCGGCTGGCAGACAGCTCCAAATGCTTCAACGCCTCCTCGGGTTGCGATTGCAGGAGCGCATCGGCGCGATTTACTTCGACCCAGCCCAGGTTGTAGAGTGTCCGAAAGCGCAACTCGCCATCCACGCCGGCGCTGCGTCGCGATTCGTTGAGCAGGCTCTCGGCACGGTCCGGATTTGAACTGACGAACGCGATGGCTTGATTGTAGATTTCGCGCGGAGTACCCGCGGCAGCCGCTGGGGCCTCACTTGATTTTTCAACGGTGGCAGTTGGCAGCTCGACTGCAGCCGACTTGTTCTTTGTTGGCTCATTTGCGGCCTGCGATTGCGCGTCGACTGTCTGTGCTGTAAAGATCAGGAACAGGAAGATCGTCGCACGAGCACCAGTGGCAAGCATTTTTTGAGTATCCATATCGTTGACGAAAAACGTTGGTAATGCCAGGGCAGCAACTAAGAGGCAAAGAGCAGCCAACACACACCACTGGTACGCTTCATTGCGCACGATTGTCTCCTCGGCCGCTTCCGTTCCTTTCAACAGCGTCGCGATGTGACTGTCGTAGATCGACTGCAAGTCCAAGGCACCTGTCCCAGCCGGAATGTATGCGCCCTGAGTTTCGAGCGCAATGTCGCGGAGCGTCTCGCCGTCCAGTCGACTGACAACTTCAGCACCAGTGCGGTCCTTCACGAACGTTCTGGCTCCGGTTTTGGGATCGGTAACTTCGATTTTACTTCCCAATTCATCGCCGAAGCCAATGCTTACAACGCGCACACCTTTCTCGCGGGCCGCTTTGGCAGCGTCCATGGGAAACGAGTCGTGGTCCTCGCCATCGGTGATCAATAAAATCAGGCGATTAACATCACCGGCATCGCGAAAACCATCTACTGCTTTGAGAATTGCTTCACCGATCCGAGTGCCGCCCAATCCCACCGTCTCAGGTGTAGCTTCATTCAGAATTAGACGCAAGAACCCGAAATCCGTTGTCATCGGACAGAGCACACTGGACTTGCCTGCAAACGCCATCAAGCCAAGTTGTTGGCCGTCCCCCATCAGGCTTAGCAGCGAATCAATCTCCGCCTTGGCGCGCTCCAACCGATTGGGCACAACGTCATCTGCCAACATGGATTTGCTGACATCCAAACAGATCATGATCTGCGCATCAACTCGCGATTGGATTTGAACTGAGCTTCCCCACTGCGGACGCATCAAAGCCAGTACAAGCGTCAATAATGCGGTACAGAAGAGCAAAACAGCTGCGATGCGTCGGGCCGTCGTGGCTTTGTTGACAAGCCTGTCTTGCATCAGAGGAGATATCAAGCGTTCCAATAGGCTGCCGCCACGCAGTTCCAGTGCAACCAAAATTGCTGCCAGAACGACTACTCCCCAAACCGCATTGAGCCACTCAAGGTTTGCAAAGCGAAATTGACTCATGGAAGTCTCCGGAAAAGAGAACCACCGAGACCAGATGCCAGTACCAACAATCCCAATCCGGTCGCGACAAAACCGGCAAAGTGCTCGGTATAACGCAAATAGCGGAGTTCGGTTACTTCTGTTTTCTCCAATCGATCGATCTCACTGTATACTTGCTGAAGCGCCTCGAAGTTCTCCGCACGAAAATACCTGCCGCCGGTTTTTTCAGCGATTTGCTTTAGGGTAACTTCATCGATTTCCACCGGCTGCGGCAACAATGTGTTGCGTCCAAACATATCGATAGCAGGCATGGGCGCAAGCCCCGTTGTCCCAGCTCCAATACAGTAGACTTTGATATTGGTTTCAGCTGCTAACTCTGCCGCTCTGATTGGCGGAATGACCCCGGCATTGTTGACACCGTCCGTCAGCAGAATAGCAATTTGCGACTTAGCTTTACTCCTCCGCAATCGCTCTACAGCTAGCCCGAGTCCATCTCCAACAGCTGTCCCGTCTTCCGACTGAACGGACACGATTTGCAGGTCGCGGACGATATTGGCCAGATTTCCATGGTCGAGGGTGAGCGGACAAACGCTGTCGGCATAGCCCGCGAAAGTCACCAAGCCAATTAAGTCATCGGGGCGGCCTTTGGTCGACGACTCTCCAAACAGGCTGGCTTCCTCCTGCCCCAACACAAACTTGAGAAAAACTTGCTTGACGACATCTAAGCGATTGATCGAGCGATCTTCTTCTACCAAATCGCGGGCGTTCATAGACGATGAAAGATCCATGATCATCATGATCGCAATCCCATCGCGAGTCACCCGCGTCTCGCGTTCGGGCGTGCGAGGACGCGCCAAGCCAACGATTAACGCAACGCTAGCAAGTGCAAACAGCAACGGTGGTAGCTTGGATAGCCAAACTCTGATTGATTTGGGCGAACCCGCCACGAGCGCTAGCGAGGAAAAAACTAGGGACGAACGCGAACGATTGGCCAGCCAAAAGACCAACACTGCCAACGGCAGGAGCAACAAAAAAATTGGATCGCGAAATTCCCAATTAAACACGAACGGAATCCTCGGCGGTTCGGGTTGCTGCGACTGCGCCGCCTTGCGCGCTGCCATCGTCCTCCGCAGAAATCACGATATCGGGTGCGTTCGTCCGCGTCTCTTCCAGAAACCGCACGGCCAGCTCGCAGGATCGCCGCACGTCCTGTTCATTAACATGACCAGCAGCGTAGCCTCCAGAAAACTTCACCAAGTCTGCTTGATTCAAAAACTCGGCGAGCAGTTGTTGATGTTCTTTGGACAATTCGCTCTGTGCAGAAGCCAATTGCAAAAACTCGTCGGTGGTTAATTCCGGCGCACGGAGGTCAAATCGATTCTCTAAGTATTGACGGATGACAGCTGAAATTCCCACGTAGAACTGCTCCATTGTCAGCTGCGGTGAAGCGGACCGGCGATCGGTGACCAGTCGATCTATTTTCTGTCGTGCAAGCTCATAAGCATTTCTCTTGAGGATACGCGTCCGCAAGCGACTCGCCCAAACCAGGCCCACGGCAATCGCCAAGAACAGTCCCAGTGTAGCAGCGATAATCAACCATCTAAACTGGGCGGCCACCGAGCTGTGTAATTCAAGCTCGCCCAAAGGCGGCTTCAATTCATTGGCCGCCGAATCCACAACTACGGATTTGACGTTGAAATCTAGGCGCTCGGTCAATAGTTCGTAAGCGTCGAAATCATCGGGACTGGGCCGACTTCCGGGGCGATTGTCGATGAACTCGATTAGGATCGGTGGAATCGCTTGTTCTCCTGAAAGATGCGGCTGCAGCGTATATTTTTGGCTGAGCGCGATATTTCCATTGGAATCGATGATCTGCCGCGGAACGAAATCCAGAATCGAGTAGCGTTCGAGCGCTTCGCCAAATTCCGGCATCAAGACCTCGACATCCTTGGCAGCCTCAACCTTGATTTCCAACTCAACTTCATCGCCAATCGTCGGTTCGCTGGGAGACAGTGTGACCGTGGCTTTGACTGGTCCCACCTCAGAGGTTCGCGAGAGCTCGGCGGTCCAACCGCTAACCTTCGGCGCACCAACGATCAGCCCAAGAGCAATAATCCATGCCAGGTTGGCGCGCCAGGGTTTTGCAACGTAGCAGCAGCTCCGTAGGTGACGCGCAGCAAGAACAACAGAAGGAACTGAAAAGTGTGCCCCGAACATTACCGGTGTCTCCTGCTCTCGCGCATGCGGAAAAACCGGGCGAGCGGATCAACGATAGAACCGGCGGCATCGATCTCGATAAAATCGATGCTGGCACGTCGGAATGATTTCTTCAAATCGTCGATGCGCTGCCTGGCATGCTGTGCGTATTGCAATCTGAATGCAGCCGAGCCCGTGTCGCGCAACAGAGATTCGCCGGTTTCTGCATCGCGCAACGTGACCATGCCTACATTGGGCAGTTCCAATTCGCGAGGGTCAGTAATCAGCACTGCAATCACATCATGTTTGCGAGCGGCCATCTGCATCGATCGAATGTAGTCCTTGTCAAAGAAATCGCTTACTACAAAGCACACAGCCTTGCGCTTGCTGACCGAGAGCAGGAACTCGACCGCCCCGGAAATGCTGGTCGACCGGCGACTCGACTTGCTTGCAACCCATCCGCGTCGCTTGCGGCCCAGTTGCCACCATCGACGCGGGGAGGGGGTGGGCCCAACAACCGATTGGCCAATCCTGGCGTCGTGTGTCAGCACTTCACGGACAACGCGGAGAGCATGCTTTTGGCCCTTGCGCGCCGGAATGTATTGTTCGATGCCGCCGTGGAACAGGGTCAAACCTACTTTGTCATCGTTCTTCGTGGCGGAAAACGCAAGCAGCGCGCAGAGTTCCGCAGCAGCCTCGCGTTTTGATCGATGCCCAGAGCCGAAATCCTGTGACGCGGAGATATCCGCCATCAGCATCAGCGTCAACTGTCGCTCCTCGACATACCGCTTGACGTAGGGCTCGCCCATTCTGGCTGTTACATTCCAGTCGATCGCGCGGATCTCGTCCCCTGGAACGTAGGGACGCACCTCGTCGAACTCGATGCCGCGGCCTTTGAAAACAGATACATACTGACCGGCCAGGACATCAGCAACCTGCCGCCCCGTGCGTACCTGAATTTCGCGAACTCGCTGAATTACTTCCTTGGCTAACATGGTTGTTTCAGCAGCGATCTAAGGGACGGGTACGTTGTCTAGAATCTTTCGAACAACATCATCGTGCGACTTACCTTCGGCTTCGGCCTCATAGGTTAAAATAATTCTGTGCCGCAGGATTTCGAGGGCCACACTCTTTACATCATGCGGCGTCACATAACTCCGCGACTGCAGGAACGCATGCGCCTTGGAGGCTTTCATCAAATTGATTGACGCACGCGGGCTAGCACCGGTTTCGATCATGCCATCCAGGTCCTTGATGCCATAATCCTGAGGATGCCGCGTTGCTCGTGCGACATCGACCAGATAATCGCGAACTTTTTCATCGATCCAAATTTTCTCAACGACGCTGCGGGCCGCCATAATGTCTTGCGGGCTAGCCACCTTGCGGACCTCCGGGATGGGCTGTCCACTGGCCATGCGATCGACAATCTTTCGTTCCTCTTCCTTGGTGGGATAGCTGACCACGACTTTCAGCATGAAACGATCGACTTGCGCTTCGGGCAACGGATACGTGCCCTCCTGCTCGATCGGGTTTTGAGTCGCCAGAACCAAGAAAGGCTCTTCTAGCCGGTAAGTCGTGCCGCCGATTGTGCCCTGGCGCTCCTGCATGGCCTCCAACAGCGCCGCCTGCACTTTGGCTGGAGCCCGGTTAATCTCGTCAGCCAACACGAGATTCGAAAAAACAGGCCCTTTGCGGACAAAATAACTGGCTTCCTTCGGATTGAAGATTTCGGTCCCAATCACGTCGGCGGGGAGCATATCCGGCGTGAACTGAATTCTCGAAAAACCCGTGTCGATTGCGGTAGCCAGACTGCGGATCGTCAAGGTTTTGGCAAGTCCCGGCAGACCTTCCAAAAGCACGTGACCTCCTGTCAAAAGGCCGATCAAAAGTCGAGAAAGCATATGTTCTTGACCGACCAACACCCGCCCGACTTCTTCTCTCAAGTTTGCGCAAATATGGGCATGCTTGCTGATTTGGTCGTCGATAGGCTGTACTGACATGAGTGCAGAGTTAACTGGGTTAGAGGACTGAATTTCATCAAACGAACCGAAACGCCATTTTACAATGCTCCGCGTACTTGTTAAGGGCTTCAGTCAGGACGGGTCCCTCTATGAGATGACTGCCCTCTGACGGTGTAGCAACGCGCTGCAGCCCCGCTGGACGGCAGTAGTCAACTAACACCTATTCTGCGATGCGGCAAAAGTAATGCAAGACGATGCCTGCCGCGACACATACGTTCAGCGAATCCGTCCCCAGGTCCATAGCAATTTTGACACGTCTCGAAGCGGTAGCCTGCACGTCTGCAGGTAGTCCGAAACGCTCATTACCGACCAAGATCAGCGTAGCCCCCTCGCGACCCATCGCCTCCAGCGGCTGCGAGTCGGGCTGCAAGGTGGTGGCAACGCTGGACACCTGTCGCTCGTGGTGAAGCCATTTTAAATCGTCGATTATGTGGCGAGAGCGATAGAGCTGTAGACGCAAAACAGTCCCCATGGACACTCGCAGCACCCGCCGCGAAAGCGGATCCGCAGTACCGGGACCGATAATGACGCGTTCAATCCCAAGCGCCGCACAAGTGCGTAGAATGCCGCCCAAGTTCTCAGGGTCCTGCACTCCTACGGCACACACGATCGTTTCGCGCGGATTGGTTGGCAGATCGAAGTCGGTTCGCAACGACAATGCTGCTTTGCGGAATCCACACGCTAGCGCGCCGCGGTGGAAGTTGAAGCCGACGATCTGTTCCACGAATTCATGATCTACCAACAGCAAATCCACCTCATCGTCCAGCAAATCAGCGTATTGATGTTGATACTTCTTGTCGATCAGTACGCTTTTCACTGCATAGTCGCTCCGCAACAGCCGCTCGACGAGCAGCGGCCCTTCGGCGATGAACACACCACTTTGCTCGATCCAGTTGCGACTGCGAATTTCGCGAAAGGGTTCGAGCGCGGGATGCTCGATATTGTCGATTTCGTACCGTGGCAAAATCAAGACATCCCGTGCAATGAGGTCCGGTGTGTGGCTGCCCCCAACTCGCT
>JBGSTP010000113.1:0-7730 GCA_041736515.1 Pirellulaceae bacterium | reverse complement strand
ATACTCGGTTTTTTCAAGGGTACCGACGATGGCTACCGACTAGAAGTTGCCCAGGCTTCCCCGCCCAGCAGACCCACCCGCGCTGCAGGATCATGCGCTGCTGGGTCCTGGGATGCTGACGGGACTTGTCAGCGATCGGCGGATCGGAAAGACTGTTGGCAGCAATCTCCAATCTCGAATAGGAAAACTGGCTCATGTCCGCTGAAGAACGACTAACTAAACTTGGAATTGAACTGCCGCCTGCGCCCAAGCCCGTCGGGCTCTACAAGCCTGTGGTCGTCGTCGGAAACCTGGCCTACCTGTCGGGACATGGACCGCTGAAGAGCGATGGCACCTTGATTATGGGCCGTCTGGGCGACGGCATGAGCCTCGAGGAAGGACAGGCCGCAGCCCGACAGACGGCCCTAGCGATGCTGGCTACGCTGCGATTTTCTCTGGGAACGTTAGACCGCGTCACGCGGGTCATCAAGCTCTTGGGGCTGGTGCGTTGCACGGACGATTTTGATCAACAGCCTCAAGTCATCAACGGCTGCAGCCAGTTGCTGGCGGATGTTTTCGGTCCCGACCAAGGGATCGGCGCTCGCAGCGCGCTTGGCACCAATGCGCTTCCCTCCGGGATCGCCGTCGAAATCGAGGGTATCTTCGAGATCTCGTAGACCTCAATCGTTTACCGGGTATTTAAGTCGATTTTTGACCATTTTGAACTCGATCGCGCTCGACAAGTCAATTCGCAGCGCGTTGGCGATCGCCAGCGCATAGCTGGCGATATCGGCCAATTCCTCGGTAACAAGCTGGCGATCATAACCCTCGCCTGCTACGACCTGCTCGGTCGTCAACCACTGAAAGTGCTCCATCAATTCGGCGGCTTCAACAGCCAGAGCCATGCTCAAGTTTTTGGCGTTATGGAACTTTTGCCAGTCGCGTTTGCTGACAAAGGAATGCACTACAGCCTTAAGATCCGCCACGGTCGTGCTGGAATCTTGCAACTTGCGGACAGTAGGTTCTGCAGTCATATCATTTTTCTCTTGGCTCGGTTTTCATCGCTTCAGGTAGCCTCGCCAATTAGGCAGTAGACTGATAACCTAGAATGATTCGCCGGATGGAAAGGGGCAGATGGAATGGTTCAATTGCATCAGCCTACAGTAAGCATACGACCACACGCAACTTACACATAAAACAGCGATCACCTGGATTTCAACGCAACGCATTTTTTTGGGAGACACACGATGAGCGTTTTAGTAACTAAGCCTGCCCCAGAATTCACCGCACAAGCGGTCATGGCCGACGGCCAATTCCAAGAATTGAGCCTGAGTGATTACAGTGGCAAATACGTGATTTTGTTCTTTTACCCGCTCGACTTCACTTTCGTTTGCCCGACAGAGATCATCGCATTCTCCGATCGCGCCGGCGAGTTCGAAGAATTGGGTGTGCAAATCATCGGAGTCAGTGTCGACAGTCATTTTTCACACCTGGCATGGCGCAACACACCGCGAGATCATGGCGGCTTGGGCAACATCGCTTATCCGCTCGTGGCCGATCTCAGCAAGCAAATCTCTCGCGACTACGACGTGTTGACCGGCGACACGGTCGCTCTGCGGGGACTATTCTTGATTGACCCCAAGGGTATCGTGCGGCATCAAGTCGTGAATGACTTGCCGCTGGGTCGCAGCGTCGACGAAGCGTTGCGAATGGTTCAGGCCCTACAGTACTTCGAAAAACATGGCGAAGTGTGTCCGGCCAACTGGAAAGAAGGGGCGCGAACAATCAAGCCCACTGTAGAAGACAGCAAATCGTTCTTCTCGGCTGAGTATTCTTCGTGAGTAGAGCGATTGTCCCCAATCGCCTATGAATTTACGCAGAGCGATTGCCCCCAATCGCTCTCCGATTCCGAATTCTCATAAACGATCCCTACATTTCCAGAACCACGCTGCGGCCTCCAGCGTCCCAGCCTATTTTGCAACTTATGGCCACGCTGTCTGCGCTGCGTAAAACGATTGAGGACAATCGTTTTACGATTTACTGCTTCTAGCATAGTCGGCGACCGGTATTTAAAAACTCCGCGCGGTGACAGTTGTCTCTTCCGCGTCTTCCACCGGAACCGGCTGTGCCCGCGAAAAAACTCGAGCCCGCACGGTCATTGTGTCGGGAATCGTGGGTGTCAACACGAAAATAAACGTCAACTCTTCTCCGGCCCGAACCGAGTTGATGGGGGTGAATAACACCGAGTTGTTAGGCCCAAACGTCGTCTCCACCCGATTGCCATCGCTCAGATTGGTCGCGCCGCCAAATTGCACTCCCTGTGGATAACGAACTTCGATTCGCACGTCCTGGTCAATTAAATTTTGCTGGTTGCGAATCGTCACCGTATAGCGCATTTTATTGCCAGCCACCGTGGGATCGCCGTAGTCAGCCAGATCGATTTGCCAACCTCCCGTGCGCGGTGATGTTCCGCTGCCGGGCGGCGCAACTGGTGGCGAAACGGGAGGCAAAACGTTGGAGCCCTGGTTGGGAGGAAGAGTCGAAGGAGGCGATACCGGCGGGGAAACAGGTGGACTGGCCGGCGGACTAACCACGTTGGTGACCGCCTGAAATGCGACCGAGTTACTGGCCTCCACGCCCTCAGACGCTACTGCCCGTGCTCCCAAACTGGCATTCGGCGCAGCTGAGATACAGCGGAATCTCAACGTCATTGAACGCACGGTTGCTCCGGAGCTGCCAGATATCGGTTGCAATAAGTCCTGCGGTGTCCAGATTGCGGAACGATTGTCTGGATTTAGTTTGAATCGTGGAAAATTGGCTGGGTCGACTTCAATCGGAACCAGTGAGCCGTCCCAAGTCACCGCTACATTCAACCCCGTCAACGGAACTTCGCCGGGATTTCGCACCGACACAACGGCATAGACCGCTTCGTTGACTTGAATCGTCTCCGGGAATTCAATGCTGACGCCGATATCCGCCTTCTTCGGTCGTGGTGCCAACCCGAGAATGGAAGTTCCCTTTTCTGCCAGCAGATTGTTCTCGCCCGCGAAGACGCGCACGTTCGCCCCGAGCTGCCCCTCCTGCCGGACCACGAAACTAACGCTCAATCGCTGAGTCTCTCCCGGCTGCATGTAGCTAATTGTCTGATCAAATTTATTGCGCTCACCAGACACCGTAGGTGCACCAACTCCGTTGGCTTCAGGCAATCCAACATCGCTTTCGATTACAACCTTGACGTTCGTCAGGGTCTGTCGACTGGTGTTCTTAATATCGATACCATATTCGATGAGTTGCCCCACCTCTGCTTGCGCAGCTCCCTGGATTGGTTCAAACCGCAGGTCGACGCTAGGGTCGGTAATTTCCGTGGGCACACGTGATTCGGCAGTGAGATTGCCTGCACCAACTGCTTGAAAGACGACGTCGAACGAACCGGCTGTCATCGCTCGCAAGACCACTGACACATCCAGCTGACGGTGCGCATCGAGTACACCCTGGTCCCAGAGGATGGAATTCGTGATAACGCGAGATTCTTTTGGAACAGCGCTGACCAACTGCATGCCAGCGGGAATATTCAAGATCAACTGAGTGTTTTCGGTGGGGACGTCGCCGGGATTTCCCATGCTGGCAACATACGTCAGTTGCTCGCCTACCATACCGGAATCATTGCCGAAAGCTTGCACCTGAAGTCCTGGCGAACTGAATGTCGCGAAGGTTTGCCCGCTCCCCAACGTGATCGGAGGCAAGCCATCTTCCGACATCAGCGGACGAATCACGTCGATCGTAATCGGTGTCGTGCCGCGCACCGGCTGACCTGTAGCGTCGACTGCCGCGGCAACTTGGACGACGGCCCTGCCATTCTCGTCGACGCGTATCTCAGCCACATTGTCGCGATAGCTGTCTTCTGGGCTATTCGCGTTCGGAATAAAGGCAGCGACGCTCGGGTCCACGATCGTGTAGCGCACCAGCCACCCCTTCGCCGGAACATATCGGTCGGCCCGCGTGACTTGAGTTTCAAATGTGAGTCTGTTGCCCGATCGCTCGATCTGCGGCTGTGGGAACTGCCACTGTGCATCGACCCAGTAGATTGTCGCAGTCTGACGACGTCGATCCCAGATTTCACTCTCGGGGGCCAGGACGGTCACGCGGCTGATGCCTTCGCTCGGCGACGAGATGCTGAGCCAAGTTTGGCCCTCGCGGAGCGCAATATCGTCGTTGCATTCGGGAGAGCCGCGGCTGATCAGAGTTTCTTTGCTACTGGTACGCCCCTTGGCAAAATCGACGTCGAGCTTCTCAACTTTCGGCGCTCGATGCATAGTTAGCGAGCTGATCAAGTGGCCGGGCGAATCATCGCCAACTTCAATAAAGGTCCCTACACTTTCCGGCGAGAGCATCCATTCCAATGGCTGGCGCTTAACCAAATAGCCATCTTGACCACATATCCCGGCCAAGAGTACGACTTCGCCGCCCACCGGAGCCACAATCTTCGTCGGCGTCAACTGGATTTCTCCCGCCTTACCCGGCGAAGCAAAATGGTCCTTGACTTTGCCGGCAAGCTTATGATGCTTCAACAGTTCGTGCTTTGCGCCAGGTTGGCAACTGCCGTCCACGCAAGGCGGTGGCATGGTAGGTGCCGCAAAGGCGGGCGTGGGAACAATTCCGGCCTGACCGTTTTGCGAATGCAATTGAGGCAGCGCAAGTTGGGTCGTGTTCGGGAATGGCAAGAAAACGCTGGAACCATTGGGATCGATTGCGGGCAGTTGCAATCGCGCGCAGCTAATCGAACTAGAAACCAGCAGGCATACCAGCCAACCACTAGTGAGTCTTACCGGCAGACATGCAACGGCGGAGCGCGGATCGAGCGACCCGCGATTGAAGGTTCCGAACTGTCCTTGTTCCGCTTGCATCCCGAAGCGTCCTATAGTGCGCCCATCCAAGGGCGATTACCAAGAGATTCCGCGAAAACTTAGCACGCCAATAGGGCAGGGGGCGGAATGCACGGCTCGGACAGCAGAAATTTGCTCGAGATTCGACGAGAAACGAACGGTTGAGGGGGTCAGCCAAACTTTGCCGCCTGTGTCGGGCAACGCTGAATCATTACTTTAGGGAAAAACGATTGTACTGTAACGCAGATGTCCCCAAAACGCGATGTTGTGAACCAGCGGCATTTCCCCTTTTTTTGCCAGCTTCAGGGTTCATGCTGAATTAAATTCGGATCGAGGAATACGCCACTGAAGCACTTGTGTGCTGGCAGCTCGATCGTGTTGTCGCGATAGCCGGTCCTGATGTATTGTTCGTCGGTCAAGTTATTTGGAACGGGTATACCAGGATTGATGAAGCCATCGCGATTGCTGTCTTCGAAGACTTGAACTGAACCATCGCCCATAAGCATGTTCAATGTATGGCCGCTGTGAGTCGGTGACCAATGGAGGGTGGATTGAAGATACAAGAAATTGCCCCCACTGCCTGTCGGACTTGCCGCAGATCCACCGCTCTTTTCAAGCTCCCATTGTGGACTCAGAAGCCCGTCATTTGACGCGATACGCGCGACAGTTTTATCAGAGCTTCTATAAAACGCTGGTCCATCGCCAACCGATCTCGCAAGTAGTTGCCCTCCGTCGATCAGCACTTCACCCGGACCGGTTGTCGCCGATAGATCATCCCGGAGAATGAACGGCTCTGAACTGATGGCTTCATCGAAATCTCCCGGCCCAGCATCCGCCATCAACGGAATCACTGAGGCAACTCGATTGGAGTTGTCAAGCACTCTCGTTTTGAGTGGTCCGAGCGTACTGTGCAATCCCTTGAGTCCCTTCTGTGCTGCCTGACCATTGGTCCTAATAGAGTTGTCAGACGTACGATGCTGCACGCGCGGGCCAGTTCGCACGAGAAACCAACTGCTGGCATAGTTTGTATTGTAGCCTTGTTCGATGAAATACTTCGCAATGACATTGGCTCGGGCTGTTGAAGACGGAGGAGTGCGAGCGAAGCCCGTGGTCGCGGAAGCTGTTCCCGTAAAACTTCCGAGGGATGACGCGCCACAAAAACCATCTTTGTAACGATTGCGAAAATCACCGATTAGCCGGTCCAAATTATCGGTTGTTCGCAGACCTGTTGCCACCAAGCCCGTCATAACAATAGAGTGCAAATCGAGCAACTTCTCTGACCCTACCAGCGGCGAGCTTGGACAAAGCATCGTGTCGGAACTGGCTGCACCATTGTTGATCACATCTGCAACCCAACTCCAGCGATCGACGCAGCCGTCTCGACCTAGGTCGTATGCACCAGAACACAATGCTGAGTCCGGGTTTGCTTGGGAATGGACCTGCAAGCCAATAAAAATTTGCCTGAGGTTGTTTTTGCACGTCGCCGAGCGAGATGCCTCACGCGCACGATTAATGCCAGTCAACAGCATGGCAGCGAGAATAGCGATGACCGAAATCACGACAAGCAATTCTATCACCGTAAAGGCGGAGTGGTGTCGGCTGTTTGACGTGGAGTTCATTGAATTTCTCGCACTTGTCGGGCGTCTGCCGAGGATGAAGGCGGCCAGCTTCCCATCGAATAGTCGCTGGTCGGATGACAGATTTGTGGGGAGGTGGTTACTCGCTTATTATGGGCCTCCATGAGACGCTGAATTCCCATTTTGTGTAAAGAATCGGTGAATTACGCGAATAGAAATTCATTAGAACGACTTAGTTTAGCGCGTAGCTGTCCGGTCCTGGCTCCAATGGCAGCAGGGGCACGGGGCCTGTGGCGGCAGGGAGAAAGTGGCCGTGGTTGTCTTGCTCACCACCGAGCACGTCGCGGTGGTAGCATGACTGGGTAGCTCCCAGGGGCTCGACGCGATGATCGGCGATCGAGCGATCGATTGAAGATCTGTGGATCTTGCTAGGGAATGATATCGTGCACGATGGTGGTAGGCTGGCTCACGAAAACCTGGGACTTGCAACGCTTTGCATCCCAGGCTTTTTCCTGCCGTCGCTCCGCGAGTAGAATTGGACAACTTCAAAAGAGCGTGAGCGAGGGAATTGCGGTAATTTCCTCGCCTGACGCTATACAGCGTTGCCG
This sequence comes from Pirellulaceae bacterium, assembly GCA_041736515.1. Classification (GTDB taxonomy): domain Bacteria; phylum Planctomycetota; class Planctomycetia; order Pirellulales; family Pirellulaceae; genus Aureliella. The sequence continues at coordinate 683 of JBGSTP010000113.1, read as the reverse complement.
CATGGGTACCCTTCGTCTTAGCATAGCTCTCAGGCCAGCAAGCCGTTTGTTACGAAGACGCGTTTATTTATTTACGAAAGAGCAGCAGAGATTTTCGCGATGGTCGACTTCTCGCTGGGACTAACACTGCCAAATCCCAACACGCCTCCTGCCGCCTGAGCAACTGCATTGACTTGGTCGAGCACTTCTTTCTTGAGCAGTTCGCGGTGGGGTTCATCCAGCGACGCGGAGAGCGACTTCGCATAATCGCACCAGGTTTCGAGCAGATCTGCGGGCGGACGCCGCGACGTCCAGTTGGTTATCAGCTCCATCGCAGCGGTGCCATTGCCGATACCCGACTTTTCGGCGACCGTCGCAATCGCGTATTTTTCGCTTTCCTCGATCCGATCGTCTGCCCATGCGACTGCCACCAAAGGAACGAGCCGAAAGGCGGAGAGAGTCTCGACAGTCACACTCAGCGACGCAATTTCGGCAGCTAACTTTTCGTTGTTGATTCCCAAAACATGCATAATCGCTTCTGCGGCTTGCGTGGTCGTTATCTCGCTACGCATCTTATCCAGCAGCTTGTTATCGATTTCGCTGAAAAAACGCTCTTCAAGGTTGAACCACTGTTTTGGCGAATTCTGTGACATGATGGACTCTGCAGATTGGCGGGTCGTTGAACAGTAACGGAATCTGTTGTG
>JBGSTP010000059.1:0-20465 GCA_041736515.1 Pirellulaceae bacterium | reverse complement strand
TGTTGTCGAGTACCTTCAAGGTAATTTCCCATCCGTGCAAAAAACGTTTCGCTTGACTGGACACTCCTTGGTACTGCAAGTCGAAGGAACGCGGCCCTCTCCCGGCCCGCCACTTAATCTTTGGAGGTTACTCAAAAATGTCAAACCGAGAACAATTGATGGCAAATACTTAACTCTTAACTCCTGTAACGACAACCATTTCATTTCGCAAAATCGCTTCAAGTCAAAAATGACTTGAAAAAGTGGGTAAAGACACGGCATACCTGGCTGGGCTACCACATTCCTGGAAATAACTCGGCCAAGCGAGCCGCGTCGGCGCGACCAGCGTATTCGCTGACCTCGTAAACCTCTAATTTTAGCGATGCATCGAGGCGTTCCCCGCGCGCAACGATCTCGGCTTGAAAATGTTTGCTGCGACGTAAGCACAATTCCCGGAACCAATCGCTGAGCCAACTATTTCGCGCCTCGCCATTCTCGGGCACTTGATCTAGCGTTCCATCATGATAGGGCAACCACTGAAAGAACTGCGATTCATGGCAGGCCGCCATTTGCACCGCTAGATCGAACTCCTCCGAAACATCCAACATGACATCCGCACGCAGCGGATTGGGACGCGTGAACAGATCGCACATATAGGCAACTACCGGGTCGCGCCGCAGGGCTGGCAGCTCAGGACAAACATGCGGTACAGTCACCATGTAAGAGGCGTCCTGCACTGCCGTACCCACGGCTCGATGATCGGGATGATAATCATTGGGCCGATGAGTCAGAACCAAGTCCGGGCCAAACGAACGCATCTCACCAATGATCGCTGAGCGCACGGTTAGCGATGCTTCCAAGGAACCATCAGGAAAATCCCACACGACATATTCGGCACCAATACGCTCTCCAGCGCGCTGTGCCTCTGCTCGGCGAATCAACGCCAGTTCGTTGGGCGGCAATTCATGGTGTCCGCTTCTACCGTCAGTTACCGATACGATGCGCACCTGGGCGCCATTGCGACACAACCGCACCAGCAACCCACCCGCGTGGACTTCCGCATCGTCTGGGTGAGCGCCAAACACCAATACTCGCGTTGCTTTCTCAGCCATGCTGGACCTCGTAAGTCACGATTACCAAAATGTCGGATGTCGAGAAAGAATCCGGCGAACCTGCAAAGTGCGTTTGCGGTGCAATGTTTCCACTGACGCTCACGAGTTCGACGTTGTTGGCACCGAGCCAGGTGTTAATCTCAGCTTCGAGCATAGCCATCTCAGCTTCAACACCCTTGAATAGCTTTACTCTACGCACAAGAGATTGTCCTTTGGGTGGGGCCCCTGAAACGAAGACTTAGGTATGACTTTTAGCATTCCTTAGTATGAGGAGAATGTCTTCCACCACAAGCAGGCGCGCAGGACTCGAGGCCTTAATCGCGTCGGTACGCTGCACAGAGCGGGTGCCATATCGCTTGCGCGAGAATATCTTTCTTCCAGGCTAGGACTCAATAACGCGCATTCCATGGGAAGAGTTCCTGCCTAGTCGGCGTCGGAGGGTAGACGGGATCAGCCGGTGTCGCTCGCCACACCGGAGTCTCGAAACTTGGCAGCGAATCTGTGCGGGACCAATTGTCTGCGCGAGCAACTCGCGAACTGGGGTCATCGAAGAGCTGCGAAGACGGCGACAAAGTTCTCAATTCAACGCCGAAACTAGCCGGTGAGTCTTGTAGGTCACGAGCAGCGGGATCCTGCGGATGCGGCATATCGATTGTGCGTTCGATCAAACCGCGAGTCCAGGTGGGCTGCGCCAATGCAACGATAGCCAATACGGTACCGAGCTCTACTAAGATGGCGGTCGCCAAACTTACGGAATTGTTTTTGCTGCGTCTTCTCATCGCTTTTCCTCCGTGATCCTGCCGTTTGGGTATCTGACACTCGGATAAGCAAAAGCAATGCCAGAACAGTCCAACGCTGCTTTTTTGCCGGAAGTCATTCATTTTGCACGTGTTACGTCAAAGCTCACAAAGCGTTATAAAGGCCCGGAGTGTCGTTCCTTACAAATTACGTTGCAGATTTGACAAGTTGGCTTTCCATGCCGCAAACGAGTTCACCTTCGAGCGAAACCCCATTGGACCGAGACGCAATTGCGGCAGAGTACTTTGAGCGTTTGCCTTTCCAACCCTACCCTGTGCAAGAGGAAGCCTTGCTAGCGTGGTTTACTGCAGAGCAAGGTGTCTTGGTCTGCGCGCCCACAGGTACTGGCAAGACGCTCATTGCGGAAGCGGCGGTGTATGAAGCACTGCGAACTGGAACACGCGCCTACTACACCACTCCGCTCATTGCACTAACCGACCAGAAACTGCAGGAGTTGCGACAGTCGGCCGTACGCTGGGGCTTCAAAGAGACCGATATCGGCCTGGTGACCGGCAATCGCAAAGTTAATCCCGACGCGCCCGTGCTGGTGGTTGTCGCCGAGATTCTTCTCAATCGGTTGCTGCAACCGGAAATATTCGATTTCAGCGAGGTTGGCTCGGTCGTGATGGACGAGTTCCATAGCTTCAACGACCAGGAGCGCGGCGTAGTTTGGGAATTGACGCTCGGCTTGTTACCGCCGCAAGTCCGCACCTTGCTGCTCAGCGCAACGGTGGGCAATAGTTATGAGTTTACCAGTTGGCTATCGCGGAGCTGCAATCGTAAGCTGACGTTGGTTGAGGGCAAAGAACGTAAAGTTCCGTTGAGCTTTCACTGGATCGATGACTATATGCTCGACGAATGGGTCGAGAAAATGTTCGAGGGCACGGAAATCGAACGCCGTACACCTGCGCTCATTTTTTGTTTCAATCGAGACGAATGTTGGCAGGTTGCCGAGTTACTCAAGGGCAAGAAAGTAGTCGACAAAACACAGCAGGCCGCTTTGAGCGCTGCGTTGGAACAATTTGATTGGTCGGAAGGGGCAGGTCCCAAGCTGAAACAGCTTTTGCAGCGTGGCGTAGGTGTGCACCATGCGGGCATACTCCCCAAGTATCGGCGTGTTGTCGAGGAACTGTTTCAAAAGAAGTTGTTGAGTATCACAGTCTGTACCGAGACACTTTCGGCGGGCATCAATCTACCCGCACGGAGCGTTGTCCTACCGACCATCCTCAAGGGGCCCAAAGACAAACGCAAACCGATCGACACAGCCAGTGCCATGCAGATTTTTGGCCGAGCCGGTCGGCCCCAATTCGACTCCGAAGGCTACGTCTATGTCCTGGCTCACGAGGACGACGTCAAACTCTTGCGTTGGAAAGAGAAATACGACCAAATCCCAGAAGACACGAAAGATCCGGGATTAATGAAAGCCAAGAAGGCGCTCAAGAAAAAAAAGCCCAAGCGCCGCGAGGGCGAAACCTATTGGACTCAAGAGCAATTCGAAAAACTACGCCTCGGAGAAGCCGCCAACCTCGTCAGCAAAGGCGACTTGCCGTGGAGATTATTGGCATACATGCTGCTGCGCCAGCCGGAGGTGCAACCGCTGCGCACGCTGGTGTCAAAGCGGCTGCTCGATTCACGCCAAATCGAAATCGCACAGCATCAACTCAACAGAATGCTAATCACGCTGTGGACCGGTGGCTACATCGACCTTGAGCCCAAGCCTCGACCAAAAGCGAAACGAGTCTCAACGCCCCCGGGCAGCCAAACGCCTGATAAGTTTCCGCAGATCAACTCGGGCGGTCTGCTCGAAGCCGCCGGGCTCAGAAAACTGGTCGAGTCCGCGCGCAACAAGGCAGCGGATGAAAATGCCGCGGATGACAAAACCGAAGATCAGCACGACGCAGCCAGTCGTGGCTACGAAGTGGAGGACTATCGTCCAGAATTTGCGAGGCCCACCGATCGCTTGGAGTTGCTGGTTCGACTCCGCAGCATCAATCCACTTTACGGCGTGTTCTTGGCAGGTCACCTCGCTATTGCCGACGATACCGAGCGATTGCTGGCCTTGGAAAGCGCGCTGGCTTTACCGGGCACCGTGGCCCGCTACGTTCGCGTCCCCAAGCTCGATGAATTGCCCGCAGGTCCGCTCGCCACATTGCGTCTCAATGATCGATTGCTCGAATTGGGACTGGCTACTCAAGCGGAACTTGTCGGACAACAGCAAGACGAGGAGGAGCAACCTCGACGCGTGGGCGAAGGTGTCTTCGACGAAGAACGCGTGTGGGTAATCAGCGTGGGCGAAAAACTTCGTCGCTTGTTCAATTTTGATTTCCCCAATGTTCATGACGTGCAGACCGTCGCTGTTCATGTGGCTGGCGAAGTACTGGAGTTTGGCGGCAACTTCAATAAATACATCGTGGCTAAAGGACTGCAGAAACAAGAGGGAATTCTGTTTCGTCATTTATTGCGTTTGATTTTGCTGCTCGATGAACTAGCCTCCATTCCACCGGTCGAAAGTACCGAAGTGGACTGGGAAGATCGCCTCGACGACCTAATTGAACGTTTGACCGCCTGCTGCCGCGCTGTGGATCCAGAGAGCACCGATGAAGCACTGGACCAGGGCCGAGGCGGGGATGAGTTGACCAAGCAGCTTCCTAAATTGCGTCCCAAGTAATAGCAACAGATTGGGACAGCTTGCGTCGCTAGCTAACTAATTCGGCTCAATTTCTTTTCCGGAATCAGTTGTGGGGCTGCGGCGTTGGTGCCCAGGTTGCGATTCCCATGCAGGAATGATTGCGGTCAGCTCCAAATTTTATTCAACCCGTGCTCGAAATCGCCAATCTTCTGTTTCGGGGCATTTCAATTGCGTCCAGAACCAATCAGAATGGGATTCCCCCCCTTACATTCGAAGACCTTGGGCGGCGGCTTCCCCATCCCGCCAGCCGACGGACCGCAGATACCACTCCAACCGCATCGTTTACGTCGACAAGGCAATCAGCCATGACAAACCGCTTCGCACTGCCCACGCATCACCTACTTGGAAGGCTCGTTTTAATAATGACGGCACTTCTGGCTGTGGGTTGCAACAGCCAGGAAGGGCCCGCCAAGGGGGCGGCTAACAAAGGTGGCCCACAGGCGGAGGAGGCGTCAGTGAGTGGCAAACTGCTCACTATCGAGCCGGTTGCCTGGCCGGTCATCGCTCGCGTTCAGGGAAGCCTATCGGCAGACGAAGTAACGACAATTGCAGCCAAAGTTTTTGGTCGGATCGTCGAAGTCAATTGCGATTTGGGCGATGTTGTGAAGGTCGGTCAACAGCTAATTAAAATTGACGACCGCGAATACTCATTGCGAGTGATCCAGGCCGAAGCACAATTGGCACAAGCCCGCGCTGCAATTGGGCTGAAAACCGGCGATCCAGTGAGCGGACTAGACCCCCTGAAGGCTCCGCCTGTCCGCGAAACAAGAGCTCTGCTCAATGAAGCCCAACAGCAAGTGGCGCGACTGAAGACATTGTTCGACCAACGGGCTGTCGTTGCCACGGATCTGGAGGCCGCACAGTCTGCCGAACAAGTTGCCGACGCTCGATTCAATTCTGCCCTGAATAGCGTTCGCGAGAAAATTGCTTTGGTAGACGTGCAAGCCGCGCAGCTCGATCTGGCCAAACAGCAGTTGCTCGACACGGTTATCCTGGCCCCCCTTGATGGTACCGTGCTCAACCGAACCGTGGCAGTGGGCACTTACATACAAACCGGCCAGCCACTCTTGGAGTTAGCCAAGACCAGCGTTCTGCGCTACCGAGCATCGGTACCCGAGCGGTTCGCTCAAAGGTTGCAAGTCGGCCAGCGAGTTCAACTGACAATCGCTGGCGAGCCACGAGAAACGACGATTGCTCGAATCAGTCCCGTGCTCGATCCACTGAGCCGATCGCTCGTTTTTGAAGCAGAGGTAGCCAATGACGACAATTTGCTTCGCAGCGGTTTGTTCGCTCAAGCAGAAATCGTGCTGGACGAAACCTCTACGGCTATCGCCATCCCCACCTCGGCCCTGATACGTTTCGCCGGTGTCGATAAAGCCTGGCGCGTGGTCGATGGGAAAGTTAGCGAAGCGGTTTTACAGGTCGGTCGCGAGGCTAACGGATTGATCGAAGTTTTTGACGGCCTGTCGGTTGGCGATCAAATTCTGCTGTCGGGCAAGACGAGACGTGTCGGCAAATATATTGGAGAGCAACTGGACAAGAAACCCGCTGGGTTGGTCTCTGCCAATGTTCCCTCTCGAGCTGACGACAAGGTTGACTCCTCGCAGAATCCAGATCCAGCTGCATTGCCTGATCGAAAAACGGCCCCTCAGAACACCGGACGCGGATTATAAGAAGGCTAACTCATGTACTGGCTCGCAGAAATCTGTGTCCGTAGGCCGATCCTGGCACTGATGATCATCGCGGCAATGGTTTGCGCGGGTCTTACCGCTTTCCCGCGACTAGGAGTGGATCGTTTTCCGAACATCGATCTACCTACTGTTTATGTTCGCACTTCCTATCCAGGCGCCGCATCGGTGGAGGTCGAATCGGAAGTCACGCAAGTTTTGGAAGATGCGGTTGCAACCGTGGCAGGCATTCAGGAACTGCGTTCAATCTCAAGCGATGGCAGCTCCTTTGTCATCGTCACTTTCGGCTTGGACCGCAACGTCGACGCGGCGGTGCAAGATATCCGCGATGCGATTGCGGGTACGCTCAACCGCCTGCCGCCCAACGTCAATCCACCAGTGGCTAGCAAGAGCGACCTGGATTCGTCGCCGGTCATGACCCTAGCCCTCTCCGGCCCGCGAAAACCAAGCGAACTCTACTATTTGGCAGACAGATTTGTAAAGGGTGTGATTGAGTCATCCCATGGAGTTGGCGAAGTAGCCATTGCTGGTGCGGCTGACCGAGCCGTGCAAGTGGAAATTGACGCAGATCGGCTTGCCGCGTACGGAATGTCGATCCTACAAGTTCGCGAGGCACTGGTACGGCAAAACACCGAAATCCCCGGTGGACGTGTCGATGAAGGTTTTCGCGAGCGTGCGCTGCGCACCTTGGGACGCGTGGCAGATAGCCGGTTCTTCCCGCAACTGGTCGTCGATACAGTTGGCTCCGTTCCTGTGCGCCTCAGCGATCTAGGAAGGGTTGTCGATTCAACGAAGGAACAACGCACACTGGCTAGACTCGAGGGGCAGCCAGCTATCACCATTCGCATTCAGCGGCAGGCCGGAGAAAATACTGTACGAGTGATCGAGGGCATCAAAGAACGTTTAGTTCGCTGTGAAACCCTGCTTCCCGATGATGTTAAAGTCACTATCATCCAAGACCAATCTCGCTACATCTTAGCTGCTTTGCATGAAATCGAAGGACATTTGATTTCCGGCTCGATCCTCGCCTGCTTGACCGTTTTGCTATTCATGAAATCCTGGCGATCAACTTTGATTGCTTCGGTGGCTATTCCAACATCGATTGTTTCCACCTTTGCAGTCATGGCCATGTTCGGCTTCACGCTCAACAACGTGACGATGCTTGCCCTCGTGCTGATGGTCGGCGTGGTTATCGACGACGCCATCGTCGTGCTCGAAAACATCTTCCACTGCATCGAAGAAAAGGGCATGGATCCCATCACCGCTTCGATCTACGGTACCAAGGAAATTGGCTTGGCGGTCCTAGCTACCACAGTCTCTTTGGTGATCGTGTTCCTGCCTGTTTCGTTCCTGTCGAGCGTAACAGGCCGTATGCTTTTTGAATTTGGCGTTACGGCCACAGCCGCAATTCTGCTTTCGATGTTGGTCAGCTTTACGCTAACACCGATGATGTGCAGCAAGCTGCTCAAACCACAGGCTAGCACTGCGGCAAATTCGCGCCGTGGTTTATACCATTTGATCGAGATTGCATACATGGCCTGCCTGCGCCTAGCGATGCGATTCCGCTTCGTTGTCTTGCTGCTCGCGATGGCTGTTATCGCGATCAACATCCCGCTCTACAACACACTTCAGCAAGATTACATCCCGACCAATGTCGACGAATCTGAATTTGAAATGCGAGTGACGGCCCAAGAGGGCGCCAATCTAGTTTCGATGGACAACGCAATGCAAGTTGTCGAGGCAGAATTGCAGAAAATCGAAGGCATCGAATTTGGGCTGACCACCATCGGTTCAAGAGGTACGGGAGGTGTCAGCAGCGGTGAAATCTATGTGCGTCTGACGGATGCAGAAAGCAGAAGTTTTTCGCTCAAACGTCTGTTCCATGGTCTACTGGCTGGCAATCCAGGTGCCGCTTGGGAAGGTAACTTTACGCAACAACAGAAAATGATGGAGATTAGAAAACGCCTAGGACGTTTACCTGATATCCGCGTTTCGGTGCGCAACCTGACTTCATTCCGCCAAGGTGCACCTGTCGATATTGATTTCTCCATTACGGGGCCCGATATCCAAGCGCTCTCCGATTTTAGCGAAATTCTGCGCAAGAAAGCGGATGAGATTCCTGGCATCGTCGATGTCGATACAACACTTCGTCTCGATAAACCCGAATTGTTGGCCACCATCGATCGCGAGCGGGCCGCATCACTGGGTGTCTCTGTTCAGGAAATCGCCGATACGCTGCGGGTAGCCGTCGGCGGCGACGATCGCGTCTCACGCTACCGCGATGTCTCTGTCGACGACGCCTACGATGTTGAATTGCGTTTGGTTGGCATTGACCGCCGAGATGCGGAATCCATTTCTCAATTATATGTGCGCACGAATGCATCTGCAGGCACGCTCACGCCCGTGGCGTTAAATCGCTCCTCAATCTCCCGGCCCACGTTGACTCGTATCGATAACGTTGTGCAGTTTAGCTTTGGCAATGCGCCTGCGAGAATTGACCGTCTCGACCGCCAACGCATGGTTGCTATTCGGGCGAACGTCGAGTCCGGCTATGCCCTTTCTGATCGAATAGCCGCCCTGCAAGCAGCCGCCGATGAAATTGGGCTGCCTGTAGGCTTCGAAACTCACATTCTCGGACGCGGCAAGGAATTGGAAGTAACCCTCGATGAGTTTCGTTGGACCTTTCTGCTTTCCTTTTTGTTCATGTATATCGTCCTGGCAGCGCAATTCGAACACCTGACTCACCCTTTCACCATTCTGTTTTCACTGCCATTGGCGGTGCCGTTTGGCTTGCTCAGTCTATACTGGGGCGGTGAAACGCTGAATGTTTACTCTGCCCTGGGACTATTGGTGCTGTTTGGTGTTGTCAAGAAAGCCGCCATTCTACAAGTCGACCATACCAACGCCTTACGCTCGCAGGGATTACCGCGAGCGGAAGCCATACTGCAAGCCAATCGCGACCGACTGCGACCCATTCTGATGACGACCATTTCGTTTGTTGCCGGCTTGTTGCCGTTGTTGATTGCTAGCGGCCCGGGTGCAGAAGAACGCCGCAGCATCGCCGTGCTGGCGGTGGGTGGCCAGACCATGTCCCTGGTACTCACCTTGCTTGCCGTCCCTGTTATCTATTCCTACCTCGACGACATCACTTTGCTGTTCAAACGTCGCACAACCCCTGAGCAGACCTCCGAGCCCAGCCAGGTGACTTAAGGCACCCGCAACAGCCCCCCCTAAAGACTTATATAAATAGCGACGTAAAAAGTTTCTGCGATATCCTTATTCCACCCGCTGCAGTTTCCGAGTATAAATACAGAGACGTTGTTGACACTGAGTCTCAATTCCAAGACGAGTCAGACGATGATTGCTCCCGGACTTCAAGAAGAACTTCTTCCTCTCGAACTTTTAAAAGCAAACGAAGAGGCTAGCGTTGTTGAATTAGTTGGCGACGAGTCGCTTGTGCACCGACTGGCCGAAATGGGCCTGCGGGTGGGCTCAAGTATTCGCATGCTTCGTCCAGGAGCGCCCTGCTTGCTAGCGATCGACGGCAAACGACTTAGCCTTCGCCTCTCCGAGAATTTGGATGTGCTCGTGGCAACCACGCCAACTTGTCAAGCCGTCTGTGGTGCCTACGCCTTGCAAGCGGCCGCTGGTCGACAAAGTGCCCAATAGTTCACAAAAAGCCGAAGCAAACGAACATTCATTCTGAGGCCAAACTGCGGTGCTGACGCTCGCTGATATTTCTATTGGCCAAACTGTTACGGTACAGGACGTTACTGGCGACGATCCCATCGCCATCCGTCTGATGGAAATGGGCCTGACCGAAGGTGAGTCAATACGCTTGATCGGTGCTGCCCCGTTCGGCGACCCCATCGAGATCTCGGTACGAGGTTACAAACTTTCTCTCCGCAAAATCGAAGCCAGTCGCATCTGCGTCGCTCCTCCCGCCTCTACCCACTAGCCTCCAAACCACCACGCGTAAATGCTTTCGACTCCCGCAGCGCTAGACAATCCCGCCACGAAGGACCCCGGCGCCAATATAACAATTGCCTTGGTTGGAAACCCCAATACAGGCAAAAGTACATTTTTCAGCGCTCTGTGCGGCATTCCTGCACGAGTGGGAAATTACCCAGGCGTGACGGTCGAAAAGAAGTTAGGCAAGTACACCGATGCGCAAGGCCAGGTGACTGTTGTGGACCTGCCGGGAACATATAGTCTGTCTGCACGAACGCTAGACGAAATGGTTTCGGTGGATGTCCTGTTGGGGCGGCAAGAGGATGTCCCAAACGTCGACGTAATTGTCGTCATTATCGATGCCACCAATCTCGAACGCAATCTGTATCTCTTCACGCAACTTCGCCAATTGGGCAAGCCCATGCTGGTCGTCCTCAACATGTGGGATCGTATGCAGTCGGTGGGGCGAGCCATTGATGTGGACCAATTGTCTCAACGTCTCGGAACTCGCGTGTTGACGACTGCGGCCAGCCGCCGACAGGGCATCGATGCCGCTCGAATTGCCATTCGGGAAGTCGCTCAAGCAAACTGCTCCCAGCCGCCAAATATTTTCAGCGAACTTTTCCAGAGCGAAGTCAAGACACTGGGAGAGTGGCTGACGTCGACGCTCAGCGAAGACATAGCCCCCTTTCTTGTCGAGCGATTGATATTCGATGTTGGTTGCGCGCATGCCTCCCAGTTGGATAAACGAGTTCGGCCCAATGGACAAGTAACTACCCGACTGCAAGAGATTCGCGAACGACTGGCAGCCGCAAACCAGCGGATACCGGCGCTTGAAACTCGCGAGCGTTACAGATGGATCCGCTCTCAACTCGTTGGAATCACGACAGTACCTGACGAGCAGGTTCGAACGCTCTCGGATCGCATCGATAACGTGCTCACGCATCGCATTTGGGGCTTCATCACCTTTGCACTCATCATGTTTGCAATTTTCCAGGCCATCACTACCGGTACAGTGTGGGCCATGGACTGGATTAATGAAAACCTCCAAGCCTGGATGATTAGCACTGTGGAAACCCTCCTTGCCCCAGGGTCGCTCCGCAGTTTGGTCAACGATGGGATAATTGCTGGTGTGGGTTCTGTCATTATTTTCTTGCCACAAATTCTGATGCTATTCTTCTTTATTGGTTTGCTCGAGGATTGTGGCTACATGGCTCGGGCTGCATTTGTGATGGATAAACTGATGACTCGCCTGGGACTCAGCGGGAAGTCTTTTCTGCCATTGATGTCCTCGTTTGCCTGTGCCGTGCCTGGCATTATGGCCACACGCGTCATCGAAGAGCGGCGCGATCGGATGGTGACAATCCTGATCGCACCGCTCATGAGTTGCTCTGCACGGCTACCCGTGTATGTACTCATGGTTACCACCTTTGTCCCTCCAGTTTCCTGGCTCGGAGGCTGGGTTGGCTTGCAGGGTAGCGTGCTGTTTCTGATGCACGTCGTGGGACTCGCGATCGCAGTGCCGGTGGCCTGGTTGTTGAAAAAATTCCTATTCCCGGGAGATGTACCACCGTTTGTGATGGAGCTGCCTAGCTACAAGCTACCCTCTGCCCGCGTTGTGTTTTACCGAGTCTGGGAGCGGGCAGAAGCATTTCTAACCAGAGCCGGGTCCCTGATTTTTTGTACTGCGATCCTGGTATGGGCCGCTGGCTATTTTCCCGGAGACCACGCTCAGCTTGATGAAATCAATCATCAACTGGAAGCACTTACAGCGGAACCCAATGGGCAAACCTCGCCGCAAATCGAAGCTCTCGAAAATCGACGGCGCACGCTGAGCGCCGACCTGATCGAGCAGAGTTTTTTGGGGCGAGCCGGCCATCAGATCGAGCCCCTCGTTCGACCTCTTGGCTGGGATTGGAAAATCGGCGTCGGCGTCATTGCGTCCTTCCCAGCTCGGGAAGTGATCATCGCCACGCTGGGAACAATTTATTCTCTCGGTGGTGATGTCGACGCTGAAAACGAAAGCCTTCACGCAGCTATCACGCGCAGTCACTGGCCGGATGGAAGACCAGTCTACACTTTGCCTGTCGCCCTTTCGATCATGGTCTTTTTTGCACTTTGCGCTCAATGCGCGGCCACTCTCATGGTTATCAAACGCGAAACCAATTCCTGGCGTTGGCCAGTTTTTACTTTCGTGTATATGACCACTTTGGCATATTTAGCGGCGTTTCTGACATACCAAGTGGGTACAATGATACTGTCCTAGTTGCTCAAGTGCGGTTTTACAGAAGGCACTGAGGCATTAAATGAGATTTATTATGGACTGGCAAAACTACACCGCCCTGGTTATCGTCACCGGCGCAGTTCTTGTCTTGGTGAAGCAAGCGATCGCATTTGTGCGGGCACCTACTGAGAACGGCTGCGGCAACTGCCCTTCGCGGGGACAATCCAACGGCGGATGCAGGTCCAAGGGACACACCAGCCATCTCAATGGATTGCAGCTGGTGCAGATTGATGTTCATCCGGCAAAGAAGTAGCTCCTGCTGCCAGCTCCACGATGTTCGCTTTTACCTGCTAATCACTCGCGTCCCAACTGGACCAAACGCCAGCCGCTCGAATCGGCAGCAGCTCGAGTCATTCCAGGCGTATTGAACTCGAGCGATAGATTGCCTTTTCCATCGACCGCAATCACCCCACCGCAATCCTCGGGCAACCGAGCGATTGCGGCCTGTGTGGCTGCACTCAACGACTGCTTACCATAACGCATTCGTGCAGCAATATCGGCCGCAGTATTATGCCGGATGAACTCTTCGCCAACGCCCGTTCCAGAGACTGCACAGGTACCATTATCCGCGTAGTTTCCCGCTCCGATGATCGGCGAATCACCTACCCTGCCCCAGCGTTTGCCCATCAATCCACCGGTACTGGTGGCTGCCGCCAGGTTCCCCAGCGAATCTAACACAACACAACCCACAGTCCCCAAATAAAGCTGCTCTTCGTCGGGTCCTTGTGGCCCAGGGCGATGCAAGCTTACGCCAGGCTCTTTATTCTTCCACAGCTGCCAATTGCTCTTCTGTCTCTCCGTACGGAAGTAATCATCGTCCTGCAGCTCTAATCCCAACATTTCAGCGAACTCATCAGCACCACTACTACCAAGCAAGATATGCTTAGTATCGCTCATTACGCGACGAGCCACAGAAATGGGATTCTTTGCGCGACGGATCCCGGCTACAGCCCCACAACGCAAGTTGCTGCCATCCATGATTGAGGCATCGAGCTCATGCTCGCCACGTTCATTCAGGACACACCCTCGCCCAGCATTAAATGTAGGATCGTCCTCCAACAGGCGGACTACAGCCTCGACAACGTCCACTGCGGCCGCTTTCGACTTCAGTAATTCGATCCCTCGATCGAGTGCAGCACCTACTCCCTCGATGCGACGTTGCTTTGTATCTGCATCCCACTTACCTGGATCGCCACCAGCACCACCGTGAATGGCGATGGCGTATGTCTTCGTCACATCGCTTTGCTGTTGAGCCAACGAACTTGGTTGCATAAAAAACACCCAACTAACACAGAGGAAGCTCGAACCTATCTGACGATGCCAAATGCCCATCGGCGAAACCCCCTATTAGCGAAATTATCCGTCGAGTTAGAATAGGGACGTTGTCAATCATTTCATTCCTGCAAGATATCCAATACGGATTGGATGTCTGCAGGTATAGCTGCCTCGATGATCAAGTCCCGGCCGGTTATTGGATGGCGGAATTCTATGCGCCGTGCGTGCAGCGCTTGCCTCTCTAGAATGACATCCGCATCGTTCGGCTGAGGCGGTAATTTTCTGGCCATGCGGCGCTGCAACTCTGCGCGAGTCACCCGTGCGTGTCCGGCGTATAAGCGATCACACAGAACCGGTGCCCCCACGTGATCCAGATGTACGCGAATCTGATGCGTTCTGCCGGTCTTCGGCTGAACTTTGACAGCAGTAATTCCTTCAAATCGCTGCACGACATCGTATCGCGTTTCAGCATCGCGACTCTGCGGATGGTCTCGCCGAATGGCCATCTTGTCACGCTGATAGGGGTGGGGACCAATCGGCTGATTGATCACATCGCGATCTAACTCCAATTTGCCAACCACCAGCGCGAAGTACTCTTTTTTAACCTCGCGCTGCTCAAACTGTTCAGCTAGCTTGAGATGCACGGCATTGCTTTTGGCAACCAAAATCACGCCACTGGTATCTCGGTCAAGCCGATGGATAATGCCGGGGCGTGTTGGCCCGCCCACGTCGCTGAGCTGCTGAAAGTGATGAGCTAAGGCGCTTGCCAGCGTACCGCTCCAATTTCCTTTGGCCGGATGAACAACCATCCCCGCCGGTTTGTCGATAGCGATGATCGCTTCATCTTCGAAAAGTATGTTGATCGCAATATTTTCGGGGCGAGGCCCATCGTCGGGCGGAGGAGGCAGACGCAGCACCACATGCTGCCCCGCCTGCAATCGGAAGCTCGGCTTTACAACCTCGCCATTGACGCTCGCCCCATGCTCTTGGACCACTTTGCGAAGAAACACCCGGCTGTAGCCATTAAGCAGCAAAGCCAACAACGCATCGATACGTTGACCCTCTTGCTCGGCGAGAACGGTGTGTTCAAAGTTTGTTATCGAAACCGGAATATCAGTCACAGATTTACTTATGGTTTCAGCTCGAGACCATCCGTGGCTGGAACATCAGGTACATTGGTCGAGCTCTCTGCGGCCGCGGGTGGCTCAATACCTGGAACTTCATTAGCGGGTACTTCCGGAATAGCGGGCACCTGAGATACAGCTGGCACGCCGGTGGCGGCTGGCAATGCGGCTCCAGGCGTCTCCGCTTGTGGAGAGGTCTCATCAGCTGCCGCCGCGTTCGCTCCCGCTGGCAGTGCCGGATAGCTACTCGAATCGACCTCCGCCTGCACTCCCGGGCTACTCGAAGAATTCAACTCGGAATCGCTGGGACCAAATTGCAGGTTGGGCGTGGTGGGCGGAACCAACATATCGCTGGGCAATGAAATGGGTGCATCCGGCTTGGGATCTTGCGTCTTGAACCAAGCGTAAAACTCTTTGCCAGAATCACTGGCTAGGAAAGACAGCCGCTGGTTGGCTTCCATTATCAAACCCGGCTGGACAGCCGACTTGGCTACTTGCTGATAGTAACTAGCCGCCTTGTCCGTTTCGCCCAACGATTCATGCGCTTGAGCCAACCCGAGTGCGGCCTTGCTGCGCAGTTCGGAATTCGTAGTCGACTTGTCAACCTCTTCAAAGGCTTTTATCGCCTTCTCCAAAAGTTCCTGTCCAGCAGCTTTGTTGCGATAAAGTTCAGTGATACCGCGCTGCAGGTAGTTATCGCCGGCCACCTGCCGTGCCCATCCGGCCGCCGCACTTTTCGGGTGATCGTCCGCTAAGTCTACGAAAGAGTCAGCATCACCACCCGTCAAATTGAAATAGAAATCAGTCCACGCTACCGAAGCCTGCTGCTTGGAATAGTTGCTGTACAACCCCCACACGATGGCTGCTACAGCCAATACGGCCAAGCCTGCTAGGGCCACGGGCAGGAACGACCTAGTTGACTCGATACCGGTCGCCAAGCGATCCGCCAGTTCATTTTTTTCGAGTTCGTGCCGACGCTCGCTCTTCATTATTCACCCTTAGTCTGCTGTTCAAAGGCGATAGTATAGGAGCCACAGTCATTCTACTCAATATCGCTGCGTTCTATCGGCCACACTGTTACCACCGACCGCCCCATGCGCAGCCCACCTAAACCCCCACTCACCTCGGCTCACCAACTCAATTTAGGATCAACCTGCCAACCATCATCGAAAAATCCAGCCGCTACAGCAGCCCCAGCACTCTCTGCCGATGGGGGGGAGTCAAGCGAAATTACGGTCCAATCGGGCAAATGCGGATTTTGCAGCGAATTCGTGCGATCGTGTGCCTGACGGAAGGTCGGACCGGAATTGATGACGATGTACTTGGCAGGGGCCAATGGATTCGGACGGATTGCCAGGGGTACGTGACTAGTAGATTCAAAACTTAATCGGCCGACTTTGATGCTCGAGTCCGACCAGCTGAGAGGGCCGCCCGCTGCGCCATCGGCAACTAACAACTCCTTCAGCAGGGAATTACTGTGAGGATCTCCCCACAGCACCAAATGATAATTGCGCATGTCTTCCGCCGTTACTTCGGTATCTAGCTTTGCTCGCAGCTCGCCGCGAAACAGGGTTTGCCAGCGGACTGCAAGGTTCTCACTCTCGCTGCGAACCCACTTTTCCACCACCGCGCTATGCGACTTACCGGTTGGCAAGACTACCAAAAAGGGATCGATGAAGGCGTCGTCGATGGGTCCCGATAAACCTGGTCGCTTGCGAATACTTGCGAAATCCTCAACAGTTTTCCAGCTGCCAGTTTCGATTCTCTGTAAGTAGGTCTTGCTCGACGGAGCAATTTCAAGTTCGACTCCATCCACGCGTATCGACCGCTGAGGCGCATTGGCAACCGAAGTATCGACGATCAGACGCTGGACATTCTTCGTTGTTATCTGCCAAACCTCGCCACTCAACGTGGCTGTTGCCCGTGTATCAGCATACTGTTCGATGGGACCGTCGATCGTCAACCAACTTCGTGCCGAGTACCGAGGATGCTGCGTCTGAATAAAGAAACTGCGAGGTTGGTTGGGTTGGCCGTGTTGAACGGCGGTCGCCATGCGGCGCATAATTTCTTCGAGTGTTTCCGGGTGGTATTTGTGTCCCATGCCTGGACCGATCAAATGCACGAGCTCGCGGCCCTCAGATTTGAATGCATCCTCCATTACTCGCGCTGCTTGGATCTGCTTATCGAGCTCCCCGCTGTAGGCTACAAACGGCAAGTTGAAGAGGTTTTGCGTATAACCAGGTACATCATAAATACCCCATAGCATCTGCTCGTATTTCGGGGGATAGTCTTCCGGTTTTAGATTCTGATATTTGGCCGTCTCGGCGAACCCAGCTCCAGCGCTGGCAGCAACGAAACGCTCGCCGTAGTGCGCAGTCAAATGCCATACTCCAGCACCCCCCATTGAGAATCCCATCAACACAATGCGGCGGCGATCGATGGGATAGTGCTGGCAAACAAAGTCTATTGCTTCCATGACGTCGGTTTCGCCGGCTGATTTGTATCCAACGCATTGCCGACCGAAGGGATGAACCACAATTGCACCCTCGGGCTTGATTTGCCCGTCTTTATCGAGCCGTTCGCACAGGAAGTGCAGGTCGGTCGACTTGTCACCTCGCCCATGCAGCCAGACGTACAGCGGCAGACCTGTGGCGGTTTGCCAATTATCTGGCAGCACTAAGCCCAACGGCTGGTCCGAACCATCCACGCGAGAACGAAAACCGCGGACTTGCCGCCCCGCCTGCTTGGTCCAGGAAGATTCGCCAGCTGATAGCTCCTCTATTCTGGCTGCCGCCAAACGCAGCAGCCGGTCAACTTTGGCAAAGTCCTTTTCAGAATAAAGCTCTTGAAACTGAATAGCATACAAACACGCCTTCAACAAAACCTGCACATCCGCCTGTAGGCTGCTGTTGAGCGCTTTGGTTTTCGACTCGAGTTGATGCAACTTTGCTAGCCAAGCGGTTTTTGTCTCTACAGGAATCTCCAAACCTAATGGGGGCACGACCCGCGCTAGGATCGGCGAAACTTCGGAAGTCTCCTGCGCAAATAAAAAGCTCGATGGATCAAGCGCAGCGGCGGCAACCGCGATAAGGAAAGCGCGAGCCCCGAGCTGTGCACAAAAAAAGGATTTCATTGATTTTCTCGGCGGACGGGTGGATGTGGGTGGAGAATAGTGCGGAATACTTGCAGTCGGATAGTGCAGACGCCGGCTGCGCCGCCCCAATGTCTTTGCGGGTTGGCGCCGACATGTGATAAAAGTGTTATGTTAATTCTACAACCATCCTAACTTTTTTGAGCCAGGCAGCTCGAACGAACTCTCCTGTGAAGCCAAATTAATGTCGGGTCCACTTTCGCTAGCATCGCCACTCTCGCTCGGCGACCGCATCACCTGCTTACCTGTCGTTCATGGCAGTGGAAACTGCGCACTGGCAGTCAGACAATGGCTGTTGGAGCACAAGTGCGATTGCTTGGCAGTTGGACTGCCTGAGTCCTTTCGGTCGGAAGTACTAGCCGCCATTGAACAACTCCCCGCACCAGCCATAGTCTTGCAACGTTGTTTGCCCAATTTCGCCAGCCAATGGGAACCTGACGAAGACAGCGCGCGAAATGACCCCACGGACGCGTGGAGCTACGTTCCCATCGATCCTTGCCAACCGGTCATCATGGCGCTGAGAATGGCTTTGGGGGAACATTGGGCCGTCGAGTTCTGCGACCTGGAAACGAACGTGTTTCAACCCATGGCCTCGGTTATGCCTGATCCCTATGCGCTAAAAACGGTTTCGTTGGAGCGATTTGCTACGGCGATTTTGCCGAGTCTTCCACGTCCATTCGAAGAACAGACGCGTCAAC
The DNA here is from genome assembly GCA_041736515.1 of Pirellulaceae bacterium. Taxonomy (GTDB): domain Bacteria; phylum Planctomycetota; class Planctomycetia; order Pirellulales; family Pirellulaceae; genus Aureliella. The sequence continues at coordinate 1,716 of JBGSTP010000059.1, read as the reverse complement.
GTTTACGGTACATGGCAGGGCGATTGCGCGAACTCGAGAAAACACATCGGCATATCGTGATGGTTTGCTCGATTCTGGAGTGGCCGTGGCTGCGCGAGGCCTATCTCAGCATCGCCGATTTCGAACAGCCTGCTCACGATTCTGTGACGCTTCCCACGACACACTCCATCAATCCCAACTCGCTGATTTTTCTGTTCGGTGAACTACCCTTTATTACAGGTTTGTTTGAACAAGCTCGTGTCGAATTGGAGGACGACGAGAATCTGTCGATCGACGGCGTGAAACAGTTGCTCATGAGTGCTCGTAGCAGTTATCTTCAGGACCTCGGGAAGCGAGCTCGTCGCATTACGCCCTTGCTTCTGTCGCAGTGTCTCAAATATGTACGCAATATGACCCTGCTGGAGCATCGCATGTCGCCTGATTTGTATACCTTAGGCGTCGCTGCCCAACAAATTTTGGGGGATCAATATGCAATCCATATGATTCAAACCGCCCGCAATTATGCTTTCCACGAGGATGTGGGCAGGGACTCAATCACCATGGGAATCGACCAAGCTCGCCTTCCCGATGGCGAAACCGTCAGTGTCGTCAGCCGCTTGCCGGGACAGCCCGTTTCGTGGAGGTCATTGAAATTACGTCCCAAGCCCATTGTTGAAGACATGGACCGCTGGAAGACACAGTGGAATCCCTATTCACAGTGCTCATGGCCGCCCGAGGACAACTTGATCGAGAGTTTCCGTACGCGTGTTATGGATCGCGCTAAAGCAATGATCGGAGCTGACTTGGCACGGAGCGAGAAGTTTTCTACGAGCATCAAGGACGGCATCGACATTCGAGAAACTCTCCGACATTGGTACGACGGTGACATCTACGTGAAAGTCATGCCGCCCAGTATTGGTGCCATGGATTGCTGCGTAATGTTGTTTGACAGTCCCGCCGATCCGCGCGACTACCCCTGGCGAACCACTTGGTTTGCCGAACACAAAGACGAATCGACCTTAGCATTCTTCGCCAGCGATTTTCAAAAGGAGTTGATTGGTCCCGGTATTGCGTTGGCCACATATGGCGGTGCCATGTTCCTCTATCCGCCCGTCGCCATCTCGGACATATGGCAGGATCCACGCTTGGATTTCACAAACACATTAGAAGATCGATTGCTGGCAGCTGCTTGCCTACACTCGCGCGAGAGACAAGTCGCACTGCTTAGCCCGATAGCGCCGGGCGCCAACTGGCGGAGAATTGCCAAGCGTTTCCATCGGCAGCTCATTCATATCCCGTTGAGCCACTTTAACGATGCGATGGTCCAGCAATTGCGCATGGTTCATGTATTGAACGGCCGCGAAGTGCGGTCTTACGCCGAACATTTCATCCGCAAGTCCTAGTCGCCACAGTAAGCCGCACCGCGTAGGCCGCAACAGCGCAGCTCAGTTGAGGCAGAACTGTTCGAACGACCTGAACTGTCGGCGTTGTAACGCTGCGTCTGCTGGCTCTCCATGCAGCCAGAGCACTTCCGACCACTGGGACTCAATCGAACTCGAACATGGTTAGAAGCCATACTGGGATGCTGCCTTAACTGCGCTGCGCTTGTTGCGTCTATGAAAAGCTTGCGGTCAACCCTAGATTTGATTTTCTTAAAAAAATGTCCGTTCTGCTTTGGCGTAAACCGAAGCGGCGGGTACCGAAGTCACCGCAGGCAACACGTAGGTTTTTTGAGGA
>JBGSTP010000058.1:0-15062 GCA_041736515.1 Pirellulaceae bacterium | reverse complement strand
TCCTCAAAAAACCTACGTGTTGCCTGCGGTGACTTCGGTACCCGCCGCTTCGGTTTACGCCAAAGCAGAACGGACATTTTTTTAAGAAAATCAAATCTAGGGTTGACCGCAAGCTTTTCATAGACGCAACAAGCGCAGCGCCGTTGAGGCAGCATCACAGTCCCGTTTTGCACCACATTCGAGTTCGATTGAGACCCGGTCGTTGGAATCGCCATATGCGCATAGGGAAACATTGCGATGTGCTTGAGCAGCAACAATGCCGCTTTGTGTTCGTTAGTCGTCGCTGGCATGGCCAACTGCTTGAGCACGCCGCCGGTCGCTTGGTCCAGTAGGCACAGTAAATGAATGCTTTGACCATGCTCCTGCAGAGTACCACGCAGTGTCTTGCCATCCAGGCGCCCGCCGCCAGTTCAGACTGACGAACTGCCAGCCGGATGATCTGCGAGCTCGCAGGTTGAGAAATTGGTTCATGAACGCGATGCAGCAATGACACGCAACCAGCTTTTCATAAGGACGGCGCGGCAAGTGTTTCTTGCGTCTGACTGGCAGCTGGAGGGGATGGCATTTCGGCCTTCGGTACGGTACCACGGACTTTCAAGAAGCTCGACATTAAGACAACCGTCAGTGCCAACGCTACAAGAATGGTAAGCCACAATGACCGATACTTTCGAAATGATTGCAAGGCCGCGCTGCGCCCCACCAACGCTGACGCGATGAAGAATATCGCCAGTGCTATAATTATTTTTGTTCCGACAAGTGCATGGTATAAGCCATCGCCCTTGTGTTGCGGCATGGCTCGGAAGTAGTTGTAAAACCCACTGACAAGGAAAAGAAGGATTCCCAGATGGACGAAGCGCTTCCAACGCGACGACACGGCTGTTGCAAGAATCTCGTGCGCTTCGTCGGATAACAGTTTCGCTGCGGGCATCAGCACAAATAACGTAAAGACGCTTCCTCCAACAATCGCAACAGCGGTTGAGACGTGGATGGCCCGTGATAAGTAGTCTATCCAAAACATTGAAGTTCCATGCTTTCGTGATTCGGGAGAAACTTGACGGATGAAGTGGCTGAAGACACTCCACTAATTGTCGGAGAACTTGGGAGGAAAATCGTCTGCAATGACATCAACAGCCTCTGACCCATCACATTTAATCTTTTGTTCCAGGCATCTCGTGAGCAGCCGACAGCGAATGTCGACGTTGTTTTCAGCAAGTAGTTGTTGTTTGATCGTCAACGGTAGGTTCATGGCGTAGGCGATTGTGTCGGTCAAAACACCGAGAGGCAGCTGTTTTCCTACGAAGTGTTTCATGCTTTCCTGGGCAGCCAAGCCTTCGGGTATGAAGTGCAGCAACAACTCCTGCAGCCGATCGCACAATCCCGGACGATGTTTGGCCTCGTCGGCGCAGTAATAATCTTCGAGCACCTCAACTTCGGCCTCCCGAAATGCTCGGGAGGGATTGATTTCCGTAATGATTCGCGCGCGCTTAACTCCCACCAGCAAAATATTGTGTCGTTCATCTTCGGTTGGGCTGTGCGAAATAATCTTACCCACACAAACAGTCTGAGCGATGGGCGGCTTCGCCTGGTATTGGCTCTCCCAGCCTCGCTCGAGTAATGCCATTGCGATTAATCGGTCTCCCGCCAACGCGTCAACTAACATTTCGCAATACCGCGGCTCAAAAATGTGCAATGGCTGAACCACATGTGGGAATAAAACTAGATTAGGCAATGGGAACAACCGTACGCGCCCAGAAAAACTATCCGGCCAACCTGCTGAGCTTTGAAGATTAGTCATCCGCGTAACTTAGATAAGTTTGAACCGTTGATCCACCATGCAAAATTGCCTATCTCACCGATGCACTAAGCAACTCTCCCGAATAGATTCCCCATTTCCGATCTCCGTATGCGCCAGGTTGTTCCAGTCGATTGCGCTGGGTGTCTATTCATCTTAGTAGATTTGACAAGCTCGTTAAGGGATTGTGTTCCAGAATATGCCTTCATCGGGTTTCAGGTTCTAGGCCAAATGCGTGAAATGACTTATAAATAACGACAACTATGTGGATCTATAGGCTGTCCAGCGGCAAATTGGGTTAAATAGCATGATCTTGTCTGGCGATGAAATCAAACGGAGAATTGGCGGCGATATATGCATAGATCCGTTCGAGCCATCCCAACTGAATCCGAACAGCTACAACCTGACCCTACATAACGAACTGTTGGTTTACGAAGAGGTTGTGCTCGATCTGAAGACTCCCAATCGATACCGGAGAATCGAGATCCCGGATTGCGGTTTGGTGCTTAGCCCCAGCCAGGTCTACTTGGGTAGAACTGTCGAGTTGACAGAGACTCATAATTTAGTGCCAATGATCGAAGGTCGTTCGTCGTTAGGTCGGCTCGGTCTTTTCGTTCATGTCACTTCAGGGTTTGGCGATGTCGGTTTCAAGGGCTACTGGACTCTAGAGATGTTTGCGGTTCAGCCGATTCGCATTTATCCTGGCATTCAAATTTGCCAGATCATGTATCACTTGCTCGAAGGCAGCATTCGCGAGTACGCGTCTACAAAGTATCAGAACAACAAAGACATCCAACCCAGCCTGCTGTACCGTGAGTTTGGGCGTTCCGAAGACGAGCATCAGATGAAATTGGACTTCCCAACCTAGGCTTCAACACAATTTAACTTAAGGGTTTGTAGTTTTATTGTAGGACGATTGTCCCAATCGTTTTCATCAGCAATTGGGACAACTGCTCTACACTAAACCCTAATTTTAAGTTGGACTGAGCACTAGCATGAATTGCTCGCTCCGTACTCAATCCTGCCAGCCCGGGACTTACTCGCTAGCCTTTGCAGCGGCAGCTTCGAATTCTCGCAGCTGTGCAGCCATTTGACGTTCGTGCGGTGCGAATTTGAGCGCGCGTTTCTGCACTCGAATAGCCTCCTGAACGTTTCCTGCGGAAAAGTAGCAGCGAGCCAGCGTATCCAGGTAAACCGGCTCATCTGGGCTCAACTCAAGCGAACGTTGACTCAAGCTGATCGCCTCCTTGGGGCTCGAATCGCACTTGCTCAAGAGCCAAGCAAGTTGATTGCATTCTTCGGCTAGTCGAGGTGCCGCCATTGCACGCGTCATGCGGTCTGTCGCTCGAGAAAGTTCTTGCTCAGCTTGCAAGACCCCTATGCGGAAGTCGCTTGCCATTTGCTTAAAACTGCTTTCAAAGTAGGTCTTGAAGGGTTCTTCGTCTGCTAGTCGTTTCATGGCGATAACCACATCAGGATTCGGCGCAATGGTTTCGACTTCGAGTGCTTTGTTCAGGAATTCGCTGGCCTGGGCCTTGGCATTTCGCTCGATGGCAGCAAGTCCGCTATAGAAATTAAAGTTCGCGATGATCGAGTTCGGATTATCAAACACACCGGGCGCATTGGGCAGCTCAACATCCTTCTTGGCTGTTTCCTCTTCTGCCAAAGGCTGCAAGACTGCCGCAGCTTTCTCAAACTCGTCCCCAAACCAATAGAACTGTGCGAGGTCGCCGCGAATGCTGGCTTCGATGCGAGGCTTGAATGCAATCGCTCTCAGGTACTCTTTTTCAGCCCAATGGTTCAAACCACGTTGCGCCAATTCGCGTGCCATTTTGTGATGGCGGCTGGCTTGGATTTCACTGAGGTCCACGCTTGGTAGTCTCTTGAGTTTCTCGAGCTGCTTTGCAACGGAAGCACTGGCTGTTTCCGCAGCATTTTCGGCTGCTGTGGCATCATTCAGTCGTAGGTGGCTTTCGGCCAAGAAATAACCAAGTTGGGCTTCATTCGAAAACTCGTCGGGATAAACTTTAGCCAACTCTGGCACTAACTCTGGCAGAGTTGCTTCCAGTGCCCAAGCGGCAAAAGTCTGCATTGCATACGCGTGCTTGCCAATTAATTCCAGGCTCGGCTTAACCAGTTTTATGGCGTCTTGACGAGAATAGTGGGAAGTAATCCAGGTCCCCAGAAAACGATAAAAACGCATTGTCACGTTCAACGCAGCGCGACGCGCTAGTTCGTCTGATTTTTCGCCACTTGTTGCGCTAGCCGCATGCTCCGATCCGAGCAACATTCGCCATGCTTCCAGGTTTGATTTACCACCGAAAGTTTTCGAGGCAGACTCCAGGTCATCCAGGAGTGTGTACAGCCAAGTGGCTGAGGGTCGCTGGCTATCACCGAGGGTCAGCCGCAATGACGGGGCGAGTGAGGCGTCAATAGCTGCTTTACTATCCGCAGATCCATCTGGCATCTGCTTGGCGATTTGTTCCATGAGGTATAACGCAGCCAACTTCGATCTTAAATCGCTACTTTCAAAACGCGCCATGCGACACAAAGCAAGCAAAGCGTCCGGCGTTCCTCGTTCGGCAAGCTGCTGCAGTGCAGTGTCTTTGTCGTCCTCTTTGGCGTCATTATAATTTTTGAGCAACTCGCGGACTTCCAATGAGTCTGTTTCCAGCCACCAAATGACATTTTGGCTCTCGATTAAATAGCGGGCCGCGCGGGCTATTTGTACGCTCGGGTGCGAGTGAGCAGCTAACTGTAACTGCTCGAACGCAGCCAAACCAATGCGTTCCAATTCCCACTTGGCGTTGACTCGCTGATGATAGTTGCTATCAGCTAATTGTTCGATCAACGATGAAATTCGAGATTGCAGTTCTGCCTCTACACTCGCAGGGGTTTCGGAATGAGCTGGCCTGGATTGGTTCGCCTGAGCAAAGCAGGCACTAGCCGAAAAACAGAACGTGAGCGCGTAAACAAAGCGTAAAAGGGGCATAGCAATAAGGGCGTTCGATCTGGGGGAAACCATAGTTTGGCATTCTAAAAAGAGAAAATGCGAATAGCCCTATGATACCCGTTTCCGCGGCCCCACAGAAATAGCACGCGGAAACTCGTGTAGTCCAAATGCGATTTAGGCATAAGACTCGTTGGGGGCGACTCTCTATTGGGCCCCGAGCAGCTTTTCTACAGCGGCTACAAGCTCTTGGTCCATCGGCTCGGTTCGTGGCTCGAAGCGTGCGACAGCTTTTCCGGTTCGGTCAATCAGAAATTTTTCGAAATTCCAACTTACTTTACCCGAGCCTTTGGGCTTCAGGTCCATCGCAGTCAGTTTCTTGTACAGTGCACAAGCACTGTCGCCGTTAACCTCGACTTTCTCGAACATATCAAACGTCACGCCGTAATTCTTAGTACAAAACTCAGAGATCTCCTTGGAGCTTCCCTCCTCCTGCTTGCCGAACTGATTGCATGGAAAACCGAGAACCACCAAGCCCTTATCTTTGTACTTTTCGTACAGTTTTTGCAGATCGGTATACTGGGGTGTCAATCCACATTCGCTGGCTGTGTTGACGACCAGCACGACTTTTCCGTGGTACTTCTTGAGGTCGATGGACTCGCCTCCCAAAGATTTCATTTCATGCGCTAGCACAGAATCCATTTTCTTTTCTTCCGCGTGACTTGAAGTGTTCAATGCAAAACATCCACAAATGCTCAGTCCCAGTGCGGCAACTAGGTTGCGTAGCATGGTTATTCCCCTTCAAAGATTATCCATTGAGTTGTAGAGTTGTACTGCCAGCTCTATCGATATTTGTGAACTCAATGCTGTTCCACTATTGTAGTCGTTCAGCTAGGTCTCGAAACCAAGGCTATCACCCTGCTAAAAACTCTTTGTCGCAGGTGTCTTCTCTGCAGGCGAGCCTGCACCACCGAAAAGTTTCATAGGTAGGCCGAACAGGTCGAAACTCAATGGCGGCAGTAGAGATGGAAGGCTCGGAGTCAGTTCGGCGGCGAGGGGTGGCATCTCCAGATCGACGGTTCCGACCAGCGAGAGGCTATTGGGCCCCTGCGTCACATGAATTCTCGCGCCACGAAACCAATCAAGCCAAGGGGCGGAATAGCTGGCTGGTGCAACTGGCCGTTCTCCTTCGTCGATTTCGGCTTCGCTCCACGCCGAGCTGATCCACCAGCCACTGGTGCCCTGCGGCAAGTTTTCAAATTGATAGGAACCGCCCAGAGGGCACTGAAGGCGGGCGTCAACAATCTTTTCGGCGACAGGCAGGCACTGTTCGGCGGGAATTCTGAGTTGTTGATGGATGGCATCGAGCAATACAGCATTGCCGTGCGAGGAACGCCAACCGCGCTCGTACCAGAGGCGATTGATCCAGGTTGAAAGCTGCGAGCCGGTTAGGTCCGCTACGCGGGCGCGAGCCTGCGCAAGATCCTGAGTTTCGGTAACTTTCACGTGGGGTATGGCTTGTTCGATGATGCTGCGATTAAAGGACAGCAGGCTAAGTTCGCCATTATCCCAACGCCAAAGGCCCCCCAGCAATCGGGAAAAACCCGCAGCGTCGGGGCGCGTTTGCCCTAGCCCAAGCGGCAATTGCTCGATAATCCCTGGTTTGGGCCAACCGCCTATATAGGCGGGACTCGCCTTGAGCGCCTGCAAAGTTCTGATCAGTCCTTTGGTGTCCTCTGCATTTGGTGGAATCATGTCCTTAACGCCACCGAACAAGTGATAATCGTCCGAGCTGATTCCTAACGTATTGGAGCCTTTCACATGCAGTTGCACTGACACGGCGTCGTCGGCAGGTAGTTGAAGTTCTATCGGTGTCGGTGCACCCAATTGTCGAGCAATCCAGCCATATTTCTGTGGCTCAAAGGGTGCTATGTACGCTTCAATGGCAACTTGCTCCGTCGGGCTGCCCTGGGCTCGGAATCGACGTAACCCGAACAGCATCGGATCCATGTGCCGCCACTCGTTCTGATAGAAACTGGCTATCGTCGCGTAGCCAGCAGCTTCGCGTTGACTAACGCTCGAAATCTCCACATCGGCGATCGGCAGGAAACTGCCCCGTGCGCCGCGTGCAGAATCGATCCACCCCGTTTCTGTTTTTAAGGTGCGGGACCCATCCGTGCGATTGTCAAACCAAGGCGGCAGAAATCCAGCCGACTGTAAGCCCTCGATGTCCAGATTCGGATTGCCTTCGGCTATGGCCGCCAAACTGGCCATTTCGGCAATTTCCAAGTGAGCAATAGCTGACAAACGCCTGCGCAACTCGATTTGGTACTGCGGACTGACTAGGCGATGAAAGAAATCAGGGGACAAATAGCCGAATACGGCATACTCATTCTCATCGGGCATCCAAGTTCGCGCCCAGCGAAAGGATTGAGTGTCTGCCAACGATGTCGCACCATTGCCAACTTCTAGAAATCGCCGAACCAAAGTCTTGCTAGTGGAAACAAAGACGTAAGGTCCATCCTGCGTTGCAAAGGAACGAATACGATTGTCCGGAGTGCTCAACAGCGAGACCGTCTTACCCTCGATGGTCAGTTGGCTAAGTGTCGCATCTGGATTTCTAGCCATTACAGCCTTGCGATCCGCTTCCATAGCGGCAATGAGTAGTTTTGGATTGGTCGCGAAGAAAATAACTCCAACGCTGGCTCCTTCCTTCATATACAAGTCGCTTGCGACGACTGCCATGTCGCCCACGAGCTGGTCTCCAAACATTTTCGCGATAGTCGTCAGCTTCGAAGCCAACATGCGCTCCATCTTGGGCGACGCTTCGTAATTCAAGCCCCGAAGCAAGACAGACTGTGCTAGATCGCCGCCGTATCTCTCCGCTATCTCTTGAAACCACACGTAATTAGCAAACGACCCAAAGCGCAAATACAAACACTCTGGTGGCGCTCGGCTCGCCAAGGCTTCCATTGAAACGTTGGCTTGAATTGGCGGTAGAATTGCTTGTTCCCAGATTGGCTCCACGGGGGGCGGCAATCGTGGTTCGCTGGCGTCGGACGGAGAGTTGAGCACATCCTCGAGAATATCGTCGCGCATGGGCTCGATGGCGGCGAGCAGGGCCAGAGTCTTCAACGGCTGGGACATCTCTTGCCTGTCGGGATCGGGCGGATCCAAGTCGACGGCGGGCACTCCTAGTCGCCGCGCAAGCATGCTGGTCAAGTACTTGTGGACCAGCTTTGGGAAATCATCTCCCTGCAGCACTTGGCGGGCTGATTTCGTGGTTTCGTTCCACCAACTGGCCAACAACTGCTGGTGTGTTGTGCCGCGAGTAGGAGCATTCGATTCGAGGCGAATTTTCTGATTGATATCGCCTGCCAGCGTAAGCTCAATGGGCTCTGTCCCTGTGTAGAGTGCGTAAACCGTCACCGCCACAGGTTCAATGCGTACTTTCTTTTCTCCTCGCACGGCAGTTCGTAAGCGGTCGAACAGCCCGCCGGGGCGACCAATGGCAGGTGCACGCAGTTCTTCCTCGACCTCGACACTTCGCACTGAGACAACCGGGTAGAAGACTCGTCCTTCGTTGTTTTCAACGAGAATACGTGGTGAGCTGTTCGAAAGCAGGGGCGGAAGCGGTACTTCTAACCGCAAAACTCCGAATGGCGCGCCTGGAATTGCCACGGCGCCGGACAGATCACGTGTGTTCCTGAGCGGATCAACAGGGATGTCCTGAGACAAAATGCGCGACGTACAGAACGCGAGGAGTAGCGTAAGCAATTGAAAACGAAGCAACATCGGCACTGGATTCCTTAGAACACTTTTGGAAGCGAAACTGCGCTCGCGATTCGAAATCGTACGCCTTTCCTGGTCGGCTAACAAGCGACCGAAATGCCGGGATAGACGCAAGCCGCCTGTTCGGAGCCAATATTCGCAGCTCGCTCACACTGCAGTCGTTGGCGGCCGAATAGCTTATGTCAAGCATAATTTACTATAGATTTCTTTGAGAGAATCGCGATCAGCCTTCAGAGCTCGCTCGATCCGACGTGCAAGTGGACCTTCATCGAGGATCAACCTCAGCCGTTCGACCTGAGACACTTGGTCTGCAGATAGTTCAACCAACCGCTGCCAAATCCTGGCTGCAGACATCGATTCTGCCTCAATTCCAAACTGTCGAAGATACTCGGGAGACTCAATTTCGGCTTGCTCGGCATCTCGAATCGTTGCCGTCAGGATATCGGCCAGCCTATCGGTGGCGATCGTCTTTTGCTCGCTGTAGGATGTCCAATGTTCAGCCAAGAGCAACTTCAAAACTGCTACAACTATTTCACAGATGGCAACGTCGGCAGCTGGTGTTTCCTGAATGTCCAGGACGCGAATCTCAATTGCGTTTCGATCAAACCTTGCAATAGCACCCCGCGAATTGAGCCACTCGTGACACAGTAGTCGCTCAGGATCGTAGGTCTGCATCGCAGCATACATTGGTTCAAAGATGCGGGCGCTGTATTCCGCTTGGGTAAATACGGCCTCCGGCACGACGGCACCAGTAATTTGAGGAACTCGTCTTGAGTTATCGCGGTAAACGTGCATGCGATTGTCGGCGAATCCGGTAAGTTGTGCTGCGACGATGGGCGAGCTAGCAGCCAGAGCTGGGAGCAGAGGCAGTAGTATGCGGATCGCCGCATGCAGTCGCCCGAATTCGTCATCGCCGCAGAAAGGAAGATTCAAGTGCACGCTCTGGAGATTCGCCCAGCCATGCCCATGGCAATCGAAAATCCGGTGGTAAGCTTCATAGACTGGATTGTAATCGTGTGGCCAAAGCCGCATTTCACGATCGGGGTCCATCCATGGATGCATGGCCGTCGGCATCAATCGAGCCTGAAAGTCCTCGAGAATCTTGCCAATCTTGGCAATCTGCTCATCAAAAGCCTGGGGCAGGGCAGCTAAATCTGGGGCGGGCTGTGTGGTTTTTAACTCGATGACGTGCAACGCCAACTCGTTGGACCAAGAGATGACTCCCAGATCTACTTCGGAAACGATCTCACCGGCAGCCGCTTTCAGCAATTCGTCGGCGATGGGGCGAACGTCCAGCGTGTCGCGGTCCACGATCATGTATTCCAATTCGACCCCAAAGGCTTCAAAGAGCCGTAGTGGTTGGCTCATATCAGGCCTTTCCTTTCGCGCGTTCGATGCGGTCTAGGAACACACGCATGATGGTCGAGTACAAGTCGTCCTTAAGGACAATATCCTCGACTCGCGATTCCACGTTCGGATTGTCGTTTACTTCGATCACGTAAAACTTTCCTTCGGATTCCTTAACGTCGACCCCATATAGACCGTTGCCAATTAGGTTCGCTGCTTTGAGCGCAATGTCAACAGCACCCTTGGGTGCATCCACTACTGCCATCGTTTCAAACTTTCCATAACGTCCAGCTCCTTGGCGTTCGTTTTGAATGATCTGCCAGTGACCAGCGGCCATGTAGTATTTGCAGGCGAACAGCGGTTGTCGATCGAGGATGCCGATGCGCCAGTCAAACGTTGTCGGTAGATATGCTTGAACTACAATCAGGTCCGATTCCGAAAAAAACTCGGCCAGTTTATGGTCCAAATCAGCTTGATCGTGCGCTTTAACAACACCAATCGAAAATGCGCTATCTGGTTTCTTCAGGACCAGGGGGAAACCGAGCGCTTCGCCAAAGTTCCTAGCTTGGTCTTTATGTACGACCAAACTCTTTGGCACTGGCACCTTGTGACGTGTGAGCAATTCAGCCAAGTAGACTTTATTGGAACAGCGGACGATGGACAGAGGGTCGTCCATCACCACTAAACCTTCGTTCTCGCCCCTTTGTGCGAATCGATAGGTGTAGTGATTGACCCGCGTTGTATCTCGGATGAACAAAGCGTCGTATTCCGCCAGCTTACCATAGTCGTCGCGACCAATTAACTCGGCGGCGATTCCTAAGCCCGCGGCAGCTTTGACGAACTTCTTTAGGGCAGCCGCATCCGATGGCGGTTCGGGGTCGTCTGGGTTAGCCAAAATGGCCATATCGTACCGCATGCGTTTTCTCTTCGCGGATGGCGTTGAGCGTCCACCGAAGTGCCGCTTCGCAGTCTCGATAATAAACTGCCAATGCTTCTCCGGAACGTCTTTGCCGGATATCGCGTTAATTCGTTTCAAGTACCAACCGCTGGAGCCTTTAACAAAATGCCCCCGTAGCAGTGGCGCTTGAAACTGATTGAAGAGCTTCAAAGCTAACCGCGAGTACCGCTTGGCCATGTTGCATCCAAAATAGATGCTCAGATCAAAAGTGTCCGAACGCAGTGGCGCGAGAGTTTTTTGAATCAGGTCCATCATCTCGTCGCTGACCATCCGTACGATAGCATGCGCCTTGACGTCCTGGGCAGTCGTTACGCTCGGCAATGGCTTGTGTCCACGAGCTTCGGCCAGCAGCGAAACATAATAGCCCGTACTCTGGTATCGGTACGAACGGCAAAGGTTATAGACTCGTGCGCCACGAAGCTCGTTGTAACTGGGGTTAGTCAAATATTCCTTCGCATCAACGACCTCTGCATTGGGGATACTCGTGGGCCAGCCGCTCGGGATGTTGGTTACCAACAGGATCTTCATTTACACACATCAGCCTGAAAAAGTGAATTGCGCAGGAACGACTTGCATTGAAGGTTACATTCTGTGCTTGCATCGATTGGTGGTTCGTCTGGATAACAAGCCGATCCAAATGAAGACAACACCATAGGCTAGTGTTGTTGGCATTGTGGTAGTGACTTTTGACTCCTTACGAGACAAAGCCAAGGTTTGGCAGCCATCCGTGAATAAGCCGCACTACCTTAGAACAAGCTATTATTTCCTTGGCTCAATGATTAACAGATTCGCATCGTACGTTAATACTCCCAGCAGAATGGCAGCGATGAGACGATCCAGGTTCACGTTGTAGTGGTGCTTTTCGCCAAGTGGATTAGGTAGATAGGGATCCGCTACGCTGACGGTGCGCGCCTTTTTGTCATAGCCGCAGAGCACCACGAAATGCCCGCAGGGACATCCTTTAACATCGTCCGGCTTACAGTTTTCCGGAATCTCGCGCTTGGTGAAATAAAGATACGTGGAACTAAGTCCCGTCAAGATGGGGGTCGAGTTTTTGAGGAAACTTCGGATCAAGCGGCTGTTAAGAACTTGCATCCGAATATCCCCCCCCAGCAACAAGAATTGCTCGTAGGCTAGCGAAGCTGTCTGAAGCTTCATCCACGATTTGTGTTTCCTCTGCTCGGCCAGGCGTTCGATCAGCCTTTGCCGTTTGTCCTTGGCGGGCTTTGTATTCGGAGAACCGGATTCGTCGAACCAACTGGGGTCAAACACTTCCAAGTTGTAAGTATATATTGTCGCCTTATAACCCCGACGTAAGGCGTGGTCACCTAGTAAAACAGCCAAGGTTCCACCAGCCGAAAGCGCAGGAACCTCTGCAATTACCTGTTGCAAAGGGACCTCGTCGTCGTAATAGCTGTACAGGGCTTGCAGGCAAGTCGGGCCGCACGTTGTATCGTCCGGTTGCGCCTGAATATCGAAAATAAGCTCTTCTGCCAAAACTAATTCCATCGCGTAATGATGAGCGCTCTTCAGCATAACGGTTTTCCGACCGCCTCAATGAAATTCTGCTCGCTTCAATATAGAGCAGCCCCGATGACCGAGTAGTGGGCGTTGCGAAAACATACCGTTTGCGACTTGCATTGACCTTTTGCCCGTGTATAAGTGGAGTATGAGACATTTTGATGCAATAAACCGAAAGGCCCAGCTTCGCCAGCGCAGCAAATTATTTTGCTTGGTTTGGCTGTTATTAGCGCAAGTTCCTATTCCGTATGTCCATTCGCATGAAGGCCTAGCGAACTTGGATTCCTTAGCCTATCAGCGACATCTTTCGATTTACCACGCTCACCAGGAGGTACGACCTGCCGCCAGCTTGATGGGAGAGCACGGAAACGCCAACGCCAATGTCGAAGATGACTTGCATTGGCATTTGATATTGCCCTGGGATTTGGCAATGCGCGATGCCGACCATCTGTCCCAGATGACTCCGCCTACCATAGAGGGAATCTGGTTGCTTCGCAACGACGAAGGTTCCAATGCCATTCATGAATTGCTTGCAGATTCGGAGCTAAACCACAGTTGCGTTGGATTCCTGCCGCGGGCTTGCATTGCTGGCGAAGCAGCGCGGGAAAGTGCGCGCCTAAATTTCAGGGTCGGGAGTGGTAGGTCATTTGCCCAGTCATTTCTAGACATATCTATACGAGAGCTTGTCTGTGTTTGCTTGATTTGAAGTTGACAGTTCCCGCGTCGGACTTCACCTCTAGCAACCTTCTTAAAGACACTTGATCTCTAAATCATGCTCCATAAATTGATAGTTGCCCTCTGCGCCATTGCGTTGGTTGGAATAGTAGGACTGTTACTATGGCAAACGCAGCAAGATCCCTTGGAGCGTCGCGTTGATGAAGCCGACGCTACTACTGAGGCATCGACCAGCGATGCTACCGTGGTCTTGACCAAAGAGAAATTAGCCCACGCTCGAGTGGGCGTCGCAGTGGTTAAAGAAGGTCAGATACAACCTCAGCGAACAATTGCAGGTCGACTAGATTATGACCAGGATAGGCATATTGCTATTCAATCCGCCTGTGCTGGAATTCTAACCGGAATTTTTGTTCGGCCGGGGGATCAAGTCACCGTCGGTCAGACTGTTGCCGTGGTGAGCTGTCCCGAGGTCGGCATCGCACGATCCGAAGTGCTTGCGCGCATGGCAGAATTGAAGCTGGCTCGGACTCAACAGGATTGGAATAGTGCCATCTGTACGGGCGTAGAACAGCTCGCAGAGATGATTCGCAGCAAGAAGAGTCCCATTGAAATTGAATCCGCATTGAAGAACTCCTCGCTGGGCGAGTATCGCGAGAAGTTGATGTCGGCTTATACCCGCGACAGCCTGGCAAGTAGTGTGGTTGAAAATTCTCGAAGTGCAGCCTTGCAAGGAGCGGTGGCTATCGCTGTGCAGCGACAGCGCGAGTCAGAACAAAACACTGCATCAGCGGCATTGGCGTCCGTACTCGAACAGTCCTTGTTCGAGGTGAAGCAACAATGCAGCTCAGCTTCATCGACCTTGGCACAGGCGGAGCGGATGGTTGAGATTAGTCTGCAGCGACTAAATGCCCTGCTGGGGCCTGCTGCATCCCCCAATACGGTTGAGCAATTTGCCAACGCTGAAACGTCCCTACTTTCGGACGTGAACTTAGTGTCGCCCATCGATGGAACTGTGGAAGAACGCAGCTTGTCAGTGAATGAGCGAGTCGCTGCTGGCCAGTCCCTTTTTGTCCTGGCTGACTGCAAGCAACTCTGGGCTGTGGCCGATATTCGCGAGGGCGATTGGAATGCCATATCCGTAGCGATCGGCGAAGGAATTCAAATCAGTTCACCCGCCATTCCAGACAAAATTTTCGATGGTCGAGTCTTTATTGTGGGTCGGCGATTTGACCCCACCACTGGGGCAGCGCCGTTAATTGCTACAATCGCGGCGTCCGACCCTCGACTGCGGCCGGGCCTGTTCATTCGCATGACAATTCCAACCGCAGTTCCGCGAACCGCTGTGGTGGTTCCCGCAGCATCGATCGTAGTTCACGAAGGAAAACACTTTGTGTTCATTGCAGAGAGCGAGTCGACTTTTCGCCGCGTGGATGTTGAAGTTGGCGAATCGTCTGACGGAGAAACGGAAATTCTGAGCGGACTGCGCCTGGGTGATCGAATCGCAGCTAGTGAGCTGTTCATGCTCAAAAGCGAATTGCTACTCGCTGGCACGGAGGAATAGCCATGCTGCAGAAACTAATCGAGTTTTGTCTGCTGAATCGCTTCCTGGTGTTGGTCGCTACTGGACTGATGGCCATCGGGGGATTCTCGAGCGCGTTGAAGCTGCCCATCGATGCCGTGCCAGATATGACCAACACGCAAGTGGCGGTTATCACCAATGCAGGGTCTTTATCGCCAGTAGAGGTAGAACAGTATGTGACCTATCCCATCGAGTCCACTATGGGAGGCTTGCCCAATGTCGAGGAAGTTCGGAGCGTTTCAAAATTTGGTATTTCTGTTGTCACGATCGTTTTTGACGAGGGGACCGACATCTTCTTTGCCCGCCAGGTTGTCACAGAACGGCTGCCGGCCGCTGCTGCAAACATTCCGCCGGGCTATGGTGCACCGGAACTGGGCCCACTAACCACAGCACTGGGAGAGATCCTACAGTTTGAGGTCCGCGGTCCAGGTTACACGCCGATGCAGTT
>JBGSTP010000051.1:0-3658 GCA_041736515.1 Pirellulaceae bacterium | reverse complement strand
CTTTTTTTCCGCGTTCCTTTTTGGCTGGGCCTTTAGCCTTTGGCCCGGAAATTCAAAAACTGCGCAACTTCACAACATCCAAGTGCTGTGTCCCCCCTGGTTCGTGTCCCTGGTTCATCCTTCCTTCCAAGTGCTGTGTCCTAGTTCATCCTCGGAGCCTTCGCCCGCGGCGATGCGCGGCGAGGGTTTCACCGAGTTGACGAACGCGTAGCCCTCGATCTGCAACTCTTCGATATTCAGCGGCAGCAGTTGCCCTGCTTCAATTCCGAACTGCTCCACCCACGATCGTGGCCGCAAGAGCTCCGCATCGACTATGCCGCCGTCGCTACGTTCGACCGTAAATGAAACGACCATCCAAGTTGCTTCATCTGGCTCCGCGAAAGATTGGTCGACTTCCCAGGTCTTGGGATTCTTGGTTGGAACTGGGGCACCAAGCGGGACTTGTTCAATGGGAATTTGAAGCAGGTGGTAGGCGGTAGACTGGAAGTTGGAGGTCGTCGTCATCGGACACAGCAGTTCCTAGGTAGAGTTGCGAGGAATCGGGAGGAGCACTCCTGGCGTCGTCAAACCCCATAACCAAGTGCTGTGTCCGCGTTCCTTTTTTCCGCGTTCCTTTTTAGTCACTAGGCTCATTGGATTTGAGTTCTGCACCTAGACCTTCGAAAATCCGAGCAAACGCGTCGTTAGCGTCCATGTTGTGTTCCCTCGAATAAGTCTCGGCCAAGGATTTGGCAAGATCTACAAGCACAATTCCCCACGCTGCTGGATCTTCCCATATAAGCGAACTGATTAAAAACTGTTGTTTATTGTCAAGAAGCGATATTTCCAGAATTTTATTCTCCATTTTTTTTGATCCTCCTCATCATTTCGCAAACACTAGAGATATTCTCCACTGGTATTGGTGGACCGGGCTGCTGTTTGCTCGGTAGGTCGGCACGTTTTGCATCATAATGTCGTCGTTCTCGAAACGCGACTGTCTCTAGCTTCGGAAACTGATTGAGGAATCGAATCTTTCCGTCGAGAATATCGGTGCTGTCAACAAAAGAAATCACTTTGAGCTTTGGGCAATTATTAACTGGCGAAAGCGATTCAATGGACCCGACATTGTCGATTGCTATGAACTCCAGTTCGCTACAATTCTCGACGACGCGTAGATTTGAGAAGCCTTTGCAAGTATCAATGTCCAGATAACGAAGGGACTCCAGCCTACGAATGAAGCTGAAGTCCTTCAATTTGCTAAATCCGGCTAACCGTAAGGACTGTAGGTCGAATTCTCCAAGAACTGAAAGATCCTCGGCTCGCGACTGTAGAAAACCCACATGCGTTAACCCTTCATTCTTCTGCAACCTGTCGATATCACTTTGTTTCGGACAGTACCATCCAATTTTCCTAAGGTTCCGAGGGAGTTTGATTGGCGCTTTTACCGAATCAAGATACAAATCCTTGAGCATTTCCAGATGCGATAGATCGAGAGGATGGCAACTCCCACCCGGAAGATCCAGCCTAACCAGACTCGTCAGGTCCTGCACAACGTCAATATCACTATTGACACCTCCGACAATGATAAGCCCTTTCAAGTTCTTCAAACTTTTTAGGAATTTAAGACTTCCACCTAGCCAGCCCTTGGCAACATTCAATTCAATTTGCAAATCGCCCATTTTATTCAGGTCATCGACAGCAGTCTCCATGGGAACCTCAGAGACGACAACCTTTGAACCGCATGCAGTTTCTGGAAAGTAGTCAGATATCATTATCGAAGCTTAATTCCTGTTTTGAGAAGGATGTCGTCTGCACGCGCCAAACCGATTGGATTGACCGTGTTAGCGAGAAATCCATCAGGGCGAAGTCCACCCAGTGAGTTAACAAGCATTTGCTCCGCAATTTCCCTTGATGTTTTTCCGCCAGTGACGTTGATAATAGTTGCTGATGGAGCGGATGCTAGCCGACCAGCTCTTACGTGCTCAGCAAGCCTACGCGCAACATTTACACTTTGCCCTACATAAGTCTTGCCCGTAGTCGTCGTGAAAACATAAATGCCCTCACACGCATTATGCACCAGCAGCCCGAGCTCACCGACTTGGTACGCATGCTCCCCATGCACCTCGATATTGTAAACGGCGGTGCTGTGTTGAAGGATGCTGTGCGTTAGAACAACGGCTGCACCTGCGGCGCCGAGCAACTGTTCGCCTTCTTCTAGCTCACCTAGCGGTACCCAGTCCTGACGATCCTCGGACCAGATCGGGTGAATGGTGGTCCCTTCGATAGTTTCGACTTGTCCGTCGGCCCCGAGCACTTCGATGCGGGCGATGACGTCAACTTGCCGTGTCACAAATCGACCGGTGACGGCTGAGCCTTCGCCCGTGGAGATGCGTGGTGAAGGCTTGACTGAGTTGACGAACGCGTAGCCCTCGATCTGCAACTCTTCGATATTCAGCGGCAGCAGTTGCCCTGCTTCAATTCCGAACTGCTCCACCCACGATCGTGGCCGCAAGAGCTCCGCATCGACTATGCCGCCATCGCTACGCTCGACCGTAAATGAAACGACCATCCAAGTTGCTTCATCTGGCTCCGCAAACGACTCGTCAACTTCCCAAGGCCTTGGATTCTTGGTTGGAACTCGAGCACCTAGCGGTACTTGTTCGATAGGAATTTGAAGCAGGTGGGAGGCGGGAGACTGGAGGTTGGAGGTGGCTCGAACGCCCGCTAATTGTGTGCCATACGGGAGGTCGGCTCGCGCCGCTCGGTTGGCGGCGGATAACCAATCTAGGTTGGTGGCGAGCGCTGAATTGCTCAGATCATCCTCGTCGTCCCACAACGCGGCTTGGAAGGCATCGTTGCGCGGTATGTCGCTGAGTGTCACCACTGTACCGGCTACGAAACAGCCACCTTGCCAGAGTTTGGTTAGCCAATTGACACACTTGCCAGCTTCGTCAAAGTTGTTGGCAGCCGCTTTGAGCGATTGCACGCCGCTGACTGCCGACTTGATGCCCGCAGGCAACTGAACAATCGTCGCCGTCCAACCACCGGCGCTGTAGGCCGTGCCGTCGTAGTTGACCGTATCGACGCCCAAACTATCCCGCCACAGCCAGGATGCATTGAGCGTGACGTTGTCTGCAAATCCAGCTGCGAAATCGATGGCTTGATCGCCTGCATCACCGCTGCTTCCACCAAACCAGGCGACCCAGGAATCTTCATTCAAGTTCGGATTGGCTGGATATACGTAGCCGGGAGATACTACGAAACCTTCACCCACAGGTTCAGTCGGGTCGTAACTGCCGTCCAAATCGTGCTCATAACTACTGCGTGGATCCCAATTCTCCGGAGTGTAGGAATAGACGGTGGGCTCCGTGGAAGAAGAGCCATCTCCATCCCCGTCGCCATCGGTTACTGTACCCGCCGATTCGTAGGTGTTCGTGTATCCCGTGGCCGTCGTCCTCGGACACAGCAGTTCCTAGGCGAGAGCTGCGAGGGATCGGGAGGAGCACTCCTGGCGTCGCCAAACCCCACAACCAAGTGCTGTGTCCGCGTTCCTTTTTTTCCGCGTTCCTTTTTGGCTGGGCCTTTAGCCTTTGGCCCGGAAATTCAAAAACTGCGCAACTTCACAACATCCAAGTGCTGTGTCCCCCCTGGTTCGTGTCCCTGGTTCATCCTTCCTTCC
>JBGSTP010000039.1:0-6987 GCA_041736515.1 Pirellulaceae bacterium | reverse complement strand
GCCATCCTCTTGCAGCCAACTGGTCTTACCGACGAAGACCGGCAGGGCCTCCTTTGTTCCGGGCACAGCAAGCGCCTGAAACAAGCGGCGACGCGCGACGTTGGAACCCTCGCTCAGACCGTTGGCGTCTGAGGCTGAGATCATGATGTCGGCGTTCAGCGTTCGGTACGAAATACGCGTCGCTTCGCGAAACGCACCTAACATCCCTAACTGCACGAACACCAGGATGCAAGCGAATGCGACACCTGTTCCTGCAGCTGCAAAACGCAGTTTATTCGAAGCCAGTTGCAGCCACCCGATGGGCATCCGTCCGAGTAACCGCAGCAGGAGTCGAGTCATCGCACGTCCTCAACTGCGATGCGTCCTGTGACTTCAAGATTCGTGAGCTTGGCGGCTCGTGTCGAAGATTGCTCATCGAGACTGGCCTTGACTTTAACGATACGAGCGTCGGTATTGGCGGCTGGATCGTCATCGATTACCGTTTGGCGTTCGATTGCAAAGCCAATTTCCGCAACCACTCCATGGAACGATTCGCTGATCCCGTCGGCAGTTAACTCTACCTGTTGCCCAACCAAGATGCTGCCAATCTCGGTTTGGTAGACTTCCAGCTCCGCCGTCATCCGCTGAACATTTCCGATATCCAGAATGCCTTTTGTGCCTGGCTTCTCGCCGACTCGAACATGAATGTCGAGTATCGTTCCAGCGAGGGGCGCTATAACCACGCCTCGCGCCAAGTCGCGGCGAGCTCGATTCAAATCAGCACGGGCGGAATCCAGCTTTCTAGCGGCTACGACGACATCGGGGTGTTCCTCAATCTCTCGCGATTCGTAGCGTGACACCGTCGCCTCGGCTTTGATAACATCTTGTTGTGCTTGCGCAGCGATGGCTTCGGCCTGATCCAGATCTGCCTGCGTGTTTACCGCACTTTTGCGAAGTTCTTGCTGTCGACGGAGATCTTGCTCCGCTAGCTTCGCACCTGCATTCGCTCGCTCCAACGCCGCTTTCGCTTCTTCCAGGCTAGACGCAACGGACTGACGCGTTTGCTCGAGCGTCGCTTCTTGCAAAGCCACATTCGCTACTGCCGATTCTACAGCAGCTTCAAGGCTTTGATTGTTGTCTAGTAGTGCTAACGTATCTCCTCGCTCCACCTGACTGCCAATCGCCACCTTGATCTCTTCAATTCTCGCGTCCCCTGCACCATATGGCGGCGAAATGGTGACAACCTTTCCGTCCGGTATCAGTCGACCGAGTGCTACCACACTTCGAATCGTTGATCGACTTGGCTGTTCTGTAGCGACTTGCTCGACTGGAACTGCGATAGGGTGCTGGTGCCACCTCCCGGTTGCAATCCGGTGACACGTAGAAAGGCGCGTAGCCCGGGAGGCTGAACGTAAATTCCAACCACGGCTCCAGTGAACAGTAGTAATGGAACAAACGCCAAGAGAAAGTATTTCGGCAGCGCTCGTTTTTTTGCACTTTGCCGTGAACTGTCGGTCAACAGATCGACTGATGGCACAATTACTTTCAAAGGCAATTGCTGATCTGTCACAACACTAGGTTGCTTCCGTTGATCCTGATCGTTCATTGCCCGGTTGACTCCACCACAACTTCGACTGTCCAGCTAAGTGCATTTCAATTGCGGCCATGGAAATCCTGTTGGACAGCGCCACTCTAGTGAGCGGCAAGACGCTAGCCGCGAGTATTCCAGGTAATAGCTGCGCAAAAAAACCGGCGGCTAGCGACTTGCCGCTCACTAATCAGAAAATCCTATTCGTCGATTTTACGCAATTCGAAACGCCACCGCTTCTTCTTTTTGCCATCTTCAAACTCATCGTAGTATCCTCGCCAAACACCACCTTTAGACTTCGTATCGGGCTGAACTACCGCTAGGCCGGAGAGTGGGTGGTCATCATCTTCGTCGAATCGGAACGTGTACTCTTTGGCTAGCTGCTTTATCAGATCGCCAATGCGTTCCGAGCCTGTCTGCTCCTCGCTCTTTTGCTTGAGACTCTGGGAGACGACGCCCTTAACTTGCGCCTTGATATCTTCGCCTCCCTCGCCCTGAGCTGATGGCTTTTTACCCTGCATACGCTTTCTCAAGTTGCCTGCCGGGCTCGCAGGCGGTTCGTTGTCCGCGCCAGCTTTATTATCATCTTTTTCCTCTTCGTCCTCATGGGTAGTGTATTCTACCTCACCAACAGCAAACAGGGCTGTCTGCTTAATTCGCAGGCGACCTGTCATCTTCGTTCTTTCCGAGCGATCTCTCTCGTCGTGTTCCATCACTTTGTATTCCCAGATAAATCCCTCGACGTCCTTCCGCTGGTTATCCGCTTCGTTGCTGCCCTGCAGGCCCTTCAAGAGCCCCGCCTTTCCCTGTGCATTTGTCGGACCGCAGTACGCGACCGCAATCGCCAAGCTTAGTAAGGTAAATTTCCACATCTCATTTCTCCTAGGTAGTAGAAGGCAAAACTCTCTAGATTATAGTTTCACGAAAAGTCTAGGTCCTGATATCGCGTCCAAGCTTACAGCTCGCTTTTCCGCGATCGCAAGCTGTGAGCGTACGCCACTTACTGTTCCTGGTCCTAGAGGGGGTCCTAGAGGGGCAGTCAACTGCGGACATATGTTTCACGATAGCGAATGGTCTTTCCAAGTTTTTGGCTGGCCAGACTTACTTCTAAGGTCAGACGCCGCCCGTCACTGGAGGGATGAAAAACAGTAGTTCGCGTGCCGGCTTCAGATTGCGCGATTATGACTAACTTTCCATCCTTGTATCGTGCTTGCGTTGTACCTGCACCTCGCTCACCAGAAACTCGCGTAGCAGGACCGTCGATAGTCATTTTCATGCTAAGGCCATTAGATGAAAAAGTCAGCTGGTCGTTCTCTTTCGTGAGGGTCAACTCTCTCCACGGCCGTGTCGCTTCATGCAGGTGCTCGCGCGCTCGCCCACGCATCAAGAATCCCATGCCCTGCGTAGCATTGTCGATTGCCTCGTCTCGCTCGGCAGCCTCTGTCTTTCCGGCTTCATGACGCCAGGTGCCCGCGACTGATGCGTCCTCGGCGATGCTAGGTGAGGGAAGGCTACACAAAATGAAGCAATACGTTGCCAATGAGGTGGTCGCCATAGAATTTACTCGTGCCATTGTAATGTGCTCCTTAAATGGAATCCGGTTTTGCATCCTGCGCGGTTCACGACTACTCAAACACAATTCGACAGCCGCTGGCTGGGGTTTTGGGAACAGCCACCGGCTGGCCGGCCGAAATCGATTGCAGAGCTAAGCGCAGGTCTTCGCGACTAGCCGCATGGCGACGCTTGCCCATAGGTCGAGTTACGGTCGTCGATACGGCCAATGTAGAGTGTGTTCCCTTTTGAATTGACCAGCGTCTAAGGTGTGATTGTGGCATGCAACCGACTCGCTCAAGAGACGTAGTGTGTCGGTTGTTCCCGTGTCCAATTTTTTGGCCCTACACCTAGTTGTGTAAGCCGATCGCGGTGTGACAGGCGAAAAGGCAAAATGTTCGGAAGAAGTTGAGCGACGAACGGCAGGTGACGATACGGGCTTCCGATTTCACCCCCTCTGCAGGACTTAGCAGGAAAAATGCACATTCCGTTTTTCCCTTAAATTGTCGAAAGCCGAGAATTCCGGGTCACAGCTGGGGGAATTGAAACAACTGGTTATGTTGCGGAACCTCTTCCCCCAGGCATGCTAAACCGATGAACATCACCCCCTCAAATCACCAGAGATTCTATGAAAGCGGAAGGCATTGATACCAGGTCGACGCAAGTATTTGAGGTGCTGGTGCGAGAATATGACCAGATGCTTATAGCCTACATTCGGTGCCTAATTCGCGATCCTGGATTGGTTGAGGATGTGTTTCAAGAGACCTTGATTACGGCCTGGAGACGATTTGAGGATTTCGATTCAACGCGGACGCTCGGAGCTTGGCTGCGAGGAATTGCGCTCAATACTGCTCGCAATGCGACGCGTAAACGTGCTGCGGACCGCCATTTGTTTTCAGACGAAGCCGTCAAGCAAGTGGAAGATGTATTGCTATCGAGCAGGCATCGGGATGATGCAGAGGGATGGAGCGAGCGGCTTGCCGCGCTTAAGGAGTGCCTGAGCAGCTTGCCCGAAGCGGCTCGCGAGTTGATTTCGCGGCGTTACAAACGCGGCGAGAATAGTAGCGAAATCGCTGATGCACTGAAACGTAGTGCAGCGGCCATTAGGAAGGAACTGCAGCGGACGCGGAGGCTACTGGCGCACTGCATTGAAAATTTTGGTGCAGCCAACTTGGGGAAACCTTAATGAATCAAAGTCGAGACGAAACACAATCTAGTGCTTCGCGATGGTTGGACGATGAGGCTCCCTGGAGCGATGAATTGGATTTGCGTGAACTTGATACGCTTGCCATTCACGCACAACTACAGCATTTGTTTGAAGGTGAGTCGGAACGCGAAGCCCGGATTCAGCGTGTGATTTCCGCGAACCAAGAGGTGCTGGTCACTCAATCGCTGCCAGCCAAACCAGGACACAAAACCCAGCTGCATCCAAGACGCGGGTGGGAGCGCCGCTGGACAATCGCGCTGGCCGCTTCATTGGTTTTCTTGTGCGTTTTTGGCCTACTCATGCCAACTAAACAAAGCTCGGCACTTGCAGCTATCGAGAAAGCCATCGTAGCATTACAACAACCGGTAAGACGCAAATATGAGGTGATTCTTAATATTGGCCCGATGGGACGTGAACTCCATGTCGACCTGTTCTCGCAAGGCAAGACCGATTTTCGCGTAGAGCTTAAGCACTTCCCAATCCAGCCAGCCGTGATAGGTGGGGATGCTGAAGCGCGCTGGGCTATCGTTGGTACCAAACGCTGGGATTCAATTGACCAAGGCTCCTTCCCTTTGGATGATGTGTTGGATCGAGTTTCGCTCCGCTTTTTGAGCCTACATGATGTGCTTGCCAGCATTCCCTCAGACTACGAGTACGTGAAAATTCGAGGCCAGACTCCTGCGGGAGAATCATTTGTGACCGCCACGCTCAAGAATTTGCAATCGCAACACGGCGGAGCGAATGATCAGCTCCCTGATCGCATCCAACTCCCTGATCGCATCGCCGTTCGAATCGACGATCAAACGGGAGTGGTGAAAGACCTAAAATTTTACTGGGACCATCGGCAGCTCGGGCTACGTGAAGTGAAAGCCCAGTACGTTGGCGAGGTCGATCAAGATGTAAGCAAGTATTAGGCTTCGGCCATCATCGCGCAGGCAGATTTTGGAAATCCGTTTCACAGATCTCTTTATCAGGAAGAGTTTATGAACTCCATCAATTCCATCGGCAGCCGTTTCGGCTCCAGCGTACCATCAAGCGGACGCAGCGGCGGTCCTGTCAAGGCTTTCGAAAATGAGTTGACCAGTTATCTGCAAGGGCAAGGACTTTCGAACGATCAACAAGCGAGTATTAAAGGCGAACTGCAACAGGCAGTACAATCGACTCTCAATTCCGGATCACGGCCGGATTCCGGGAAGCTTAGGAGCGTTATCCAAGGGGTCTTGGACAACCATGGGCTCGATGGCAGAGCTTTCACCGATAAATTCCCCACGCCACCTGTAGGTGCGGGAGGATTCGGCAATATCGGAGGCACTTCGAAGGACGCCCCCCTGTCCCAGTTGCTCGAAATACTTGACGAACGGGCCGAGAAGTCTCGACAATCTTCGCGTGAATCGCAAAGCGCAGACGGAGCAGATCAGCAGTCGGCTGCACCATCCTTTGAGAAGCTGGACATCCAGGCATAGAGAGATGAAGTATATCCGTACCTTGCAAAGTCCAGCGCTGTCCAACTAGTCCTTGATGGCAATTCCTAGGCTTTTGATTCGAGATGCTAGTGTGGTTGGCTTCATACCGAGCAGAGTTGCCGCGCCGTTGTCGCCATAGACCTTACCGTCGCAGGCTTGAAGCGCGCGACGAATGTTCGCAGCTTCGAAAGATCGTACCTGCGCATCAGACAAGATCTCCTCGTTCGAATTCGCTGTGGAACTCGTTGCAATCGCCTGGGCCGACTCGCCAGAGTAAAGCTCAAACCGCAACTTGCTTTTCGGCGAAGTGATCAGGGCACGCTCAAGCACATGTTGTAGTTCTCGTATATTGCCTGGCCAATCGTATCGCAACAGTTCGGCCAAATTGGCTTGCGTTAATCGCGGCGGCTGTTTTCCAAGGCGCCGAGATAGCATGCCGAGCAGGTGTTCGGCGAGCGGCGCGATATCTTCTTTGCGCTTTCGCAGCGGCGGCAATTCGATGGGAAACACACTCAAACGATAATACAAGTCGATGCGGAACTTTCCGGCTTCCGCTTCGGCTTTGAGATCGCGATTGGTCGCGGCTATGATGCGAACATTGACTCTACGAGTTCGCTCTTCACCAACTCTTTCAAGTTCTCCCTCTTGCAAAACCCGCAACAGCTTGCTTTGCAGATCGAGAGGTATCTCGCCGACCTCATCTAAGAATAGCGTGCCGCCATCGGCTAATTCGAATCGGCCAACCCGATCTCGCAGTGCTCCGGTAAAACTACCTTTGGTGTGCCCGAAGAATTCGCTCTCGTAAAGCTCGCGAGGTATCGCAGCGCAATTAACCTTGATCAATGGTCTAGCATGTCGTGATGAGCGGGCATGTATTTCGCGAGCAACCAGCTCCTTGCCTGTTCCACTTTCGCCTGTCACTAAGACGGTCGCGTCGGTCGGCGCGACAAGGCTAATTTGCTGTGCTACCATTTGCAGCCGTGTTGGATGCGTACCTGAAGTTTAGTGGCAGCTTGGGCAGTGGTGACCTACCAGCGAAGGCTCGCGAGCAAATCGCACTTGCGGTGGGCCAAGCCAACTCGTGTGACTACTGCCTCAGCGCTCACTCGACCATTGGCAAGATGGTGGGTCTCACCGCGGAGCAGATTCTCGAAAGCCGTCGCGGATCATCGGCGGAACCAACGACCGACGCGGTGCTT
>JBGSTP010000322.1:0-16362 GCA_041736515.1 Pirellulaceae bacterium | reverse complement strand
CCGCAGCCCATGATGCAGATGCAGTAGATGAGGCAGACAGCGTAGCGAGTTATGTTTCCGTAGATGAACTCTTCGAACAGTTTGGCTTGGTAGATGCCGAGGTTGGCACGAACGACACTCTAACCACCGCGACCACTTTAGCAACTACCATCGGCTTTTTGGCTCACACACGCTATGAATTGCAGTCAGCCCTAGCGTCACCCACCGATCGGGATCTTTGGAGCTTCCAAGGGCCTTCTGTTGCTAGTCCAACTTTGCACATAACCGTGGAGCCACTGTCGACCACGATTGCCACTCTGGATGTGGTATTGCTGAATCGAGATGGGGATCGAATTGGTAGTAGCATTGCTCGAAAAGCTGATGGTGGGCTGAGCTTGGTGGTCTCCAGTCCGGTACCTGGAGAACAATATATATTGCTCGTGCGATCTTCAACCGAGGCCATGGTCACCCCGGGAAACTACGTTGCTACAGTTAACTTTGCAACCAATTCGGCGACGGAAATGCGAACGGTTTACTCAGAGAGCCTGGCAAGTTCGACTGAAAACCTCTCGAAGCTAACCGTCCCCAAAACGCAGCTCTTTCGCTTCGATCTGACTTCGCTGTCGGGTTCGAACGACATTGGGGTGCAGATCGACATTCTTGATGCGAAAACAGGCGAAGTCGCAGGCGCGTTGTCAGCTGTAAACGGCCTTTCGAGAACGGACTACGTGTGGCTAGGCGCAGGCGAGTATATTCTGAGAGCGACTCGTCGCTTACGCACACCTTCCGCGTCTGGAGCAGTGGGGTTTATGCTTCAGGCGGATGTGATCAGCGATGATCAGGGGCCCTTGCCCATAGACCCAACTCAATTGCCTGAGTTTCCAGCAGAAGATTGGATTTGGGAGGAGATATCGCCAACATCTCCGCCGCCCATAATTGATTTTGTTATTCCGATGCCGGAGGACCCCTGGAGTGTAGATATCCTTTACTCACCCTATGACGATTATTACGCATCCTTCCTAGCCTGACCAACTTGAAATCCGCTTCGAAGACGGCGGGAAAGTACAGCTTGTCATTAATCAACGCGGGACCAGCCCGCCGAGGCGAGGAGCAATTCTTGGTGCGTCGCGATGGCCGTTCTCGCGAATTTGCGAAGCACGAGAAATATCCGGAAGTTTTTGATTCGGCGCTGGCAAAGTCGGAATGCAACTGGAGTACCAGCGAATCCACCAAGTCACAAGGCGTTGTTCTAAGATGAATCGAGCGGACAATAACATAAATGGCGATGGATAACCAAACTCGCTCACAGTGCAGGGCGGCCCGTATGCGGAACGCCATTTCTTTCAATCCGCAACTCTTGTAATGGTGTTTCGCACACCACTTCAAAACCTTCACGATTTTGCGGACAGTACATCTAACGCGGAGACACGGAGCAACGCGGAGTTTTCCAGGCTTGCAAGCGATCAACGAATGCTATCGTCAGTCGACTTTCCGTTGATGTCCTTCGTCCAAAGCTTGTTATCATGCGGGAATTGCAGAAAGTCTGCGATAGGTTTCTGGAGCTTCTCGGCTTTGCCGAGCTTGCGCTTAAGGCTAGAATTGGTCTTTGCGGCGACCATTATTGAACTGGCTAGGTAATTACAGCCAGCAGACGCCCATGGAGCTGGTGTCGCTTTTCACGCGCAAAGTGCATTCCCTTTGTCACTGGGAGTCAGACTCAGACACCGGTTAGTGAGAATGACGCAAAGGTTCCTCGGATGAAATCACAAGCCCCTGTAGCTCAGTTGGATAGAGCATCGGATTTCTAATCCGCAGGTCGCAGGTTCGAATCCTGCCAGGGGTGCTAAGGATGTTAAGGAAAACCCCAGGAAACTCAATGTTTTATGGGTTTTTTCGTTTTTGCAGGCAACGCCAGCATCTAGGCCAAACACCCTCAAAGGGACAGAAAACCCCTAGGCGCCCTCATGTTAGTGCGTCTTTTAGTGCGTCCTACTAGAAGTCTGATTGGCATACAGCTCGTCCCAAAATTACTTCTATTCCGCGTAGGGCATTAACGCCATAACGCCACACTGCCGCCTACCCAATTAGCGTCCAATCGACTTCCACCCAATCGTCACCGATTCTCTGCTCCCAGGCTGTGCGGATTGTCCACTGCCGACCATCGTGATAGCGAACCTCGATAAGGCGTAGATTTTGAATGTCCATCTTTAGACGCTCCGCCAGACGTCTCGCTATCGCGTGCGTCTGAGCCTGTAGGTCCGGCGGAGTTTTGTTTCGTGACGGTCGCATGTTACAAAATGTAACTAGAGCAGCGACACCTTTGGTCAGCGCAATTGGCCGTTCTGCTGCGTCAATTGGACCTCAAAATACCCAAGTGTTGGGGCGGCCCGCGAACTTGAGTATGAAATTTCTCACGAACTGACCTAAACGGGATGCTCGTTATCTGTTCGTAAGTTCTGGGGATTAGATCAAGCAAGTAAAATCTTGTAAGCCAATCGGCTCGCGACAGTTGAATGGTTCGCCAAAGCGCGTGCCAATCATTTTGCCCCAATAGGCGGCTTCGTCGCGAATCCGCTCGTAAAAACTAGGTGATATCTGCTCGCGACCAAGCCAGAATTGGCTCTCAAAACATTGGATCGCCTGCAATTTGCGTTCCCACTGGTCCGAGATATCCAGCACAAACGCGGGCTGGGCCACGTGCTTCAGGTGCACACAATAGTAATGGAATACGCGCTGCGGGTGAAACGGCTCACCTTCCAGTTCGCTCTTTGTGAGTTTTGCCCAAAATCTGGCCGCTTCAATTAACTCAGTGGCCGCCAAGTGATCTGGGTGCGCGTCTTCCCAGAACGGCGCAAACAACCATTTCGGTCTCACCCGACGGATAACATTCGCGAGCTTAGCCCGCGCTTCCAGCGTTGGTTCAAGAAAACGATTGGGGAGGCCAAGGTTTTCCCGCCAGCGAACTCCCAAAGCTTGGCTGGCCGCCTGTGTCTCGGCAGTGCGCGTTGGCACACTCCCAAACGGCGTTGGTTCTCCATCGGTTAAATCGAGAATTCCAACGCGCCATCCCAGGTCGATCATCTTTGCAATTGCTCCTCCCATCCCCAGTTCAGCGTCATCGGGGTGTGGCGCCACAATCAGCATATCGAGATGATTAGGTCGGTCCCTATCACTCACTGCGTCCACTTTGGTTTCCTTAAGTCTGTATTCACTTCAGCGGCAGCAGCACGCACGCGGCTTCGTCCGAGTTTCGCATTAGAAAGCGATTACCGGACAAGGCGGCCGTATTCCACGTTACATCGCCGATCACTTGCACCTTGCCAATTTCCTCAAAGTCGCGAGGGTTGGCGCTAAGCAGCACCAATTCGCCACGTTCGGACGTGACCAAGAGGTAGTCGTCAACTAGCAGCACTTGGCCTTGCCGATAGCGACCATTCTTCCACTGCTTCTTTCCATCGCTCAATCGAACGCATTCGAGAATTCCATCGCTCAATCCGTAGGCGAAGCCATCCTTGACTACGCAGCTCGTGAACTTGGTTCGCAAGCTTGACTTGCTAATCCAGATCGGTTCGTTGACCTTCCACGCCTCGCCATCGCGAACGATCTCCAGCAATCTGCAGCCTCCTCCATATCCTTTGGAAATCAGCACTTGGGAATCGTCGAGAACTACCGGCTGCGATACGGACGCGTCATTGCTACTGCTACTTGGCCAAGGTACAGACCACAATTGCTGACCGGATTCCAAGTCGTACGCAGCCACCTGCATTTGGCTCGTGAGCACAATCTGAGGCACTCCGGCAAGTGTCGCCAAGAGGGGCGAGGAGTAGCTGATTTGGTCGGTTCCACCACGCCAAACTTCCTTGCCAGATTTCCGGTCAAGCGCCAAGAGCGTCTGCACATTCGCACCAGCGCCTCCCAGCGGTACAAAAACTTTGTCTGCGACGGCCAGTGCCGAGCCACTGCGGCCCCAGAGAACTTCCTTTTCAAACTCAGCTTGCGTTGTTCCCGCCAGCTCCAACAGGTCGCAGGACCATATTTTTTCGCCCGACTGCAAATCCATACAAACCACTTCGCTCACAGCGGAGCACGCAATCACTTGATTGTCAACAATCGTGGGAGTGCTGCGCGGGCCAATCCCGCCCATGATGTTGCTGTGCTTGGAATCGATTACGTATCTCCAGATCAATCCGCCATCTAGCACACTATAGGCTGAGATCCATTCTTCCAATTCTCGTTGCTCCATCGTGACTGCGATGTCACCTTGGATCGCGAATCCAGACCAACCATCGCCAATGGATTTCTTCCAAGCTATCTTTGGCGGAGTCGAATTCCAATTAGGGTCCAACGCAGCCGAATTCAGCATGGCATTGCGATTAGGCCCGAGAAACTGCGGAAAGTCGGTCGGCCTGGCCTCGAAAAATTGCGGTGGCAGTTTCGCTCCGTCTACTGACTCACCATTACCTGCGGACGGTGTCGCATCGGCGGCCAGCTGCTGTTCGCCTCCCCAGCGCAATCGAAATATTGGATTCAGTTCGCCGTCGACACGCTCGAATTTAAAGGCAGCTAAGAAAATCATCAAAGCGACGATCGGCCCGAAAAAGAAGATTCTGGGGACGAGCCGCGGGAGCGAAGTCAGCGCAAGGCCGATGGAGAACGCCAGCCATGCGGCCAACAGCAAAATTGCCGTAAATATGTTGGCTTTGGCAAAGTCTGATGCATCCGCCGACAATTGGATCGGAAGTATAAGAAACACAAATCCTGCGCCAGCTAGCCATGGTAGCCCTCGCAACCAGCGCTTTGTTTTATTCATCATCTAGGGACCATTCTCTTGCTACAGATGGGCTGAAAATGCTAACGGGGCTACAAGATCATCGACTGAGGAGTCAACGCGGAATTGGCTGGCTGCACTCAGGCACTGGGGCCTGCGCATCAAAGACGCTAGCGATCAGCTCACAGCTCAAATTGCGGTTCGTTCAAGCGTGTCTCCGCCGGTCCACACTTCATCCTGCGTGGGTGTATCTTCAGTTATTAAATGAGTGTATAAACAAATCAAGTTTTGCTGAATGCGCCAACAAACCATAATTTCATTTTGACACCATTTCTTCTCCGGCCTGTGCGGCTCGCATACCAAAATCTACTAGAGGGCTCATGACTTCAGAAAGCAGTGTAGAGGATATTGCCAAGCTACGTGCAAACATCGAGTTGGCAGTCCTTGGAAAACCAGAGGTAGTGAAGCTGGTCGTTACCGCGTTGTTGGCAGGTGAGCATATTTTACTTGAAGACGTACCGGGCGTTGGCAAAACACTCATTGCCAAAGCGCTAGCCAGAAGCCTGGACGGTCGTTTTTCGCGTCTACAATTCACACCTGATTTATTACCCAGCGATATCACGGGTAGTAGCGTATACAATTCTTCCAATGGACAATTCTCTTTCAATCCCGGACCGATCTTTGCCAATGTTGTTTTAGCTGACGAAGTCAATCGGGCTCCCCCGCGAACCCAGAGCGCCCTGCTCGAAGCAATGGGGGAAGGTCAGGTGAGTGCTGATGGGGAAACCCATCAGCTGCCCAGACCCTTGCTGGTCATTGCAACGCAGAACCCCTTTGAATTCGAGGGTACATACCTGCTGCCGGAAAGCCAACTCGATCGCTTCTTGTTACGGATATCCGTTGGCTATCCGAGTCGCGAGTTTGAACGAGAACTGCTGCGCTCGCACCGCGTTGGCGAACCTGTAGATACCTTGCGAGCCGTCCTGTCGATGCAGCGCGTGATCGAATTGCAGAACGCGGCCCGCGCGATTGAGTTCGAGGAGTCCTTAGTAAACTACCTACTGGATATCGTGCATGCAACGCGAGAAAGCGATGGATTCCAGGTCGGTACCAGCACACGTGGAGCGTTGGCCTTTTATCGCGCGGCCCAAGCCTTGGCAATGGTTGAGAATCGCAACCACGTTATCCCAGACGATATCAAACGTCTGGCGATACCGGTGCTAGCGCACCGCGTTGTTTCTCGAGGAATGTTGCCAGGCGCTGATCGCACGGCAGCCGAGGAGGCCATACGTCGACTGTTGACTAAGATTTCGGTTCCGACATAGAGTTGCAAAACAGAGACGTTCAATGGCCATGGGAGATACTTACCTCGACGAGCCGAATCGCAGCTTTTTTGGTGCCCTGTGGAAGTCATGGCAGCGAAAGCGGCGGCGCGATCGTGTGCGCTCGCTCTCGAATGTTCGCTTTCGGCTGACCCGCGAGGGCGTACATTACATCGGCATATTAATCTTCATTTTTATTGGCGCAATGCTGCGCGATATCAATCTGTTGATTCTATTGGCCGGCGCCATGATTGGACTGCTGCTGCTGCAATGGCGATTCAATATTCGTACCTTGATTGGTCTGACAGCTACGCGACGACTGCCACGCAGCACCCATGTCGGTACACCGACAGAGATTAGTGTCCGAGTTGCCAATCCGAAGCAATGGCTGGGAGCTTGGCTAGTTGTTGTCGAAGACCCTCTGCAGAAGCTAACCCCCAGTCCCAAACGACTGCTAGAGAAGGGAGTTGCGGTGGTGGATGAAGTGCGGCCGGCTAACTCTGCGGCCTCGCATTACCAGCTGAACTTTCATCAGCGGGGACGATTTCAGGTAGGCCCAAGCACCATCTCTACACGGTTTCCTCTGGGACTTGGCAAAGGCATGAGGACGCTGGACAACGCTGAACAAATAACCGTATTTCCTCTGCTAGGCACATTGAAACCGCGAATCAAAAATGTTTTCCAACAAGAAATGCATGGCAACGCGCTAGCTTCGCAAAAAGTCGGATTGCACGAGGCAGACTTCTATGGCTTGCGTCCCTGGACCACTGGTGACTCGCGAAGATGGATCCATTGGAGAACGACCGCTCGACTGGGCACCCTTTCGGTTCGACAATTCGAACGTCAGCAACGCCAGCAAGCCTGTGTGCTGCTCGATTTGCACGGAGCCGAGCAGCGAAAGCTACTCGAACTCGATGATAAAGTGGAGCTGGCAATTTCTTTCATGGCAACACTTGCTACCGGCATGGCCAGATATGGCAGCGACCGTCTCGCCGTCGCCGTTGCTGCGAACGAGAATTTTGCACTACCAAGCGTGCAGAGCTCGACTTTGGTTGAAAATTTGCTCGAGCGATTGGCGGTAATTTCAGCTAGTCCCAATCCCGATTGGATCGGAGCGTTACGCGGTATCACCATTCCGTTGTTGAGCAATCCGCACCTTCTGGTCGTTAGCACCAGAGAAAACCAAACCGCACAACTACAACAGTTCGCACGCGATGGTATCGCCAGCAAACTCTTTTCACGAATCAAGGTCACTTGGCTTAACGTAATGTCGGGTGATTTGGAGCCCTATTTTTCATGGACATAGCCGCCGCAAAAAAACTTCGCTCCGCGTTGAGCGTGCACTTTGTAGTGCTGGCTAGCTTGACGGCAATGTTAGTCGCAACCGGCAGCCAGTCGTACTTTCTTCCAATTTTCATCTCTACCGTTGCAGCTGTCGCTTATATTTTGGTCGATCGTTTGGAGTGGTTTGAGCTCGGGAGAATTGGTAGCTTTATTGGCATGCTGACAGCTACCGCTTTTTCTATCGGCAGTTACCTTTACAGCGCGTTTTCCGTCCCCTCCGAGAGCGGCCAACTGTTGGCGATTGCTGGATTGTTGGTCTATCCCGAAGCAGTGCTGTTTATGCAGGGCAAAAGTCTGCGCGTATTTGAACAACTGGCCGTATTCCTGCTGTTGGAAATGATTGTCGCAGCGTTAGTTAACGACAATATTTTGTTTGGATTGCTACTCGCACCGATTATGCTGCTCTGGGTCTCGGCGCTCTTCTTGTTTTCGCGCTATGCGACTCTGGTTCAAATCGATCCAAGCATCGATAAACCCAATCCGATCCTGGCCGAAATCCTCTACCAACGCTTCGTCAAGACGGTGATACGGCCAGCCCCGAAGCAGAGCGCCGTATCGGCGCACGCAACTTTGGGCACGGTTCAATCCGCCCGAGGTTTTCGACGTGCGTTGCAATCGGTTCCCATTGGTATCGGTTCCATTGTATTCGCAGCCTTCTTCTTTTACTTGATGCCGCGTACATCAATTCGCTCGCTGGATCCTTCGTTGGCATTCGAGCCGGTCGTCGGGCTGCCAAAGTCGTTGGACATCGGTACTGTGGGACGCTTGCTGGCTAATCCTACTCCAGTCATGCGAGTCTCACTCCGCAAGTTCGGAAGCGGTGAAAACTACAGTCTGAAACGGAACGAGCCGCCCTATCTGCGAGCGCGCGTGATGGAAACCTATCAAGCAGATAGCAACGGACGTGGCTGGGTAGCACACAACGAATGGATTTTTGGCGGAATCAGCGAATATCGCCGCCTGCGCGGCCTTGAGTCATTGCGAAACGCCAGCAACGCGTATCGAGATTTGGTAACCATCGAGTTTGATATCAAGCGGAAATTTGTTTCCGTGATGTACTGCGCACCGCCCGCGTTTGCCATTGCCCCCTCGCAAGAAATGCGGCTGAATTATGACAGCTACAACTTGGTATTGGAAGATTTTGATCTTGCTAAACTACCTCGCGGCCGATCGCTGGTGTACGATATCGGTACGCTTGGCTTTAAAGACGGAGTACAACTGCGAGTTACTCCCGCACAAGTCGCTCTGCCCTCGTTCACTTCCAGTCGCGGTCGCCGCAATATTAATCACGATCTACGTGAATTCGAGAATGCCAATCGATATCGTGAAGAGCTACTCGAGCAATCCCAAGTTGATCTGAACGATCGTTTTGGCATTGCCGACTTCTTCGAACGACACTTCACCAACGGCGAATTCACGTACACTCTCGATTTACGCCCTCCAATCGATCCGGATCTAGATCCCATCGAAGATTTCTTGATCAACCAGAAAAAGGGACATTGCCAATATTACGCTTCGGCAATGGTTATGCTGCTTCGACAAAGCAACATCCATTCACGCATCGTCGTGGGCTATCGGCCCACAGAATTCAACAGCCGTGGCAAATGGTTTTCCGTACGTCAGAACGATGCTCATGCCTGGGTTGAAGCCAAGTTTACTCACGAAGAGTTAAGCAACACTTTTCTTAAAGATGAATTGACCGATGCTGAGGAGTATTGGGTTCGCTTCGACCCAACACCGTCTGGAACGGAAGAAGGCGAACTCGCGATTGTCGAACAATCGGGACAGACCTTGGATTACGTAGAAAAGCTGTGGAAGGACTATGTTGTGGAAGGCCAGAAGCTGTCCGGCGACAACACGCTGTACGCGCCGGTCGCCGAGAATAGCAAAGATGCTTATGAACAAGTGTTAGAAAAGCTGAGGAATTTCCGCCAGAACTTGGAGAGCGGACATCTGTTTTCTGGGCAAGGTGGGATTGGCTTTGAGTGGCCGCTTGCCATCCTGATTATTGGTATTGGCTGTTTAGCAATCTTGGTATGGCGTCTGGCCTGGTGGCTGCCGCGACTGGCACCGCGTCTAGCAAAGCGTTTTGGCTTGGAGCGCAACGCCAATATGATTCAACAAGCCTTTTTCGCGCGTTGCATCGAGCTACTCAAACGACAGGGTCTAACGCGGGGTAGCTGCGAGACACCGCAAGAGTTCACGCAACGCGCGGTCGACGAATTAACGAGGAAAGCCACCAGAAACGCCAGCCTGCGCGATTCGCTTAGCCTACTTACTACAATCTACTATCGACTCCGCTTTAGCCAGCACAGCCAGCTTTCCAAGTCGGAAACGCAGGCGATCGATGAAGCGATCCGAGAATTGACGTTAGCAAAAAGCAAGTAAGCTATGCGACAGTGTAACAAGGCGCATGGTTAGCGATTGCAATTTAGTGGGATTGCAACGATAACGCTGCCTAGTCTTCCGTCTTGCCTAGTTTTCTGACTTGATTGGGAATTCAGCCACAGCAGTCAATCCGCGGTCAATGATCCATATGTTGCGAAAACGCACTGGATCCTTGTGATTCTGAAATTTAATCGGCAGCAACGTCGGCTCTTCCGGCTTGCCAGCGCCCGTCTTGCTCATTATTTCGTAGTCGTCTTGCGTCTTCACACCGTTTTGCCAAACGGTAATTCGCGCATTGCGAATTTTCTTGCCGTCCGAGCCCCAACGCGGTGCAGTAAAGACGATATCGTAGGTCTGCCATTCCAAGGGCGGCAAGCACATATTCAAGTCGGCTGGCTTTTGACGATAGAGACTGCTACAGCCATTGAAAGTCGGTAGTTCGGAGAACGAATCCAACACCTGCACTTCATAGCGACTCTGCAAGTAGCAACCGCTATTGCTACGAGCTTGGCCTTCAAACTCTGGCATGTAGGCCAAACGGAATTCGACGTGCATATTGAAGTCCTGAAACATTGGTATCACATCGGCGCCGGGCTTCAGCAAACCATCCTCCGTTTCGGCCATCGTAAAATGATCTGTGTTCGTGCCATCAAACAAGACAATTGCGCCTTCGGGTGGTTTCGCCCCCATGGTCGGACTAGTGCGTTTGATGCGGTCCAACTTGCCAAGCTTTTTACCCTCGCGGTCGAGGATTATGCAGTGTTCTTTTTCGACGATTACTGCCCAAGGTCCGCCCGACAAAACGAGATAATCACCGAAAAGATTGCCAACCAAAGCGTGAGATGTGCTGGTGAACTTTTCCTGTCCGGGCAATCCACCCTTATACTGGCGTGCTTCGAAGCGATTGTTGCCTAGCGGTCGAACTTGCAATCCCCATGGCTCGGTGCTGTCCTCGCCGAGCTCCACATTTCCAACGAACTCGCCCATCAGGTCAAAGCTTGGGTCGTCGGCTGGAGGCTGAATTGCAATTGTTGGAGCTGCGACCACCTTGGCTTCCTCGGCGGGCGCGCTGTCTTGGCCAAACACAAAATTGGAGGCGGTCCAAGGTGCGGATATCAAAGAGCTCAGGAGCAAAGACTTGAGTAGTTTTTTCATGGGTGACGCGCACGAAGTGGAGTTGAAAGGGTAGGGAGTGAAAGCCTATTTTGATCAGAGTGCTTCAAAAGTGCAAATGAGCTAGGTTCCGCGACTGTTTCCGAACCAGTGGATGTGGGCGCGAGGGCAAAACCGGAGCCCGTGCTGTTGGCACCAGGGCAGCAGCCACTGCGCCTGTCGCTCCAAGGCCGCTTGCTGCGTTCCCTGGGGCATCAGCAGCACTCGGTCGCCATCGTAGGGGCCAAGTGTTTCGAGATAAACTAACACTTCCGTAGCGTCCGCTGCACTGTCGACGACGAATTTTAGCTGGTACGGATGTTCCTGCATCAGTTTTCGGACGACCTCCAGCCGCTCGCGGCGGGCGTTGTGAGCATGATGCCAGCTGCCACTAGAAATAGCCGGTGCCGACCCCGATAGCTTGGGGCTGATTGACACCAGATCGCACTCCACCGAATGGTGGATCGTTCCCGCCGTCTCGATTGTTAGGTGCCGCCCTGATTCACGAAGAATGCCGCATAACTGCGGTAGGTTTTTGTAAATGAACGGCTCGCCGCCAGTGAGAACTATGTGGCTGGCTTGATAGCTCGCGACGCGCTCCGACACATCCTCGTGGCTGAGCGTCTGGCCCTCGGGTTGCCATGAAGCGAATGGCGTATCACAAAACCAACAGCGCAGATTACAGCCGCTGGTCCGCACGAATACACTGGGCGTTCCCGTCAACAGCCCTTCTCCCTGGACGCTAGCGTAGATCTCGCAGATACGTAGTTTAGCCCCCTTTCGATTTGACGGCTTTGATTTCATACTGCGAACAACTTAATTGTGATTTCTGAACAGCTAGAGGGAGAATTTTCGCCGGTGTCCACTCCGTTTCAAGACCAACTCGAGGTTTTCGAGAATAGTTTTCCCAACCGTGAATACGAGATTGAAATTACCTGTCCCGAGTTCACGTCGATTTGCCCCAAAACAGGTCAACCCGACTTTGGGACATTGATCTTTCGCTACATTCCAGGAAAAATGTGCGTCGAGCTGAAGAGTCTCAAGCTTTATTTGCAAAAATTCCGCAACGAAGGCATCTTCTATGAAAATGTCACAAACCGCATCTTGGATGACTTTGTCGATGTCTGCAAGCCACGGAGCTTGACGCTCGAAAGCCATTGGGGCGCGCGCGGTGGAATAACGTCTGTCATTACAGTCCACTACGAAGAAAACGATCTTTAAAACAGGAACTCGACTCGTGTCCGACACTCCGATCATCCTCAGCGGATTCGCCGACGAAGCTGCCAACGAAAAACAAGCTGTCCAACAGTTTGCCGCTTTGGCAGCCGCTGGATTGCAACACTACTCGATTCGCTTCATCGACGTAGGCGAAGGCATTAAGAATGCCATGCTGCTAACCAAAGCCGAATTGAAGATGGTCGTGAAACTGCAGCAGGAATACGGTCTCAGCGTTGCCACTCTGGGTTCGCCGATCGGAAAAGTACGTCTGCTTGAAGTCGAGGACGGCACCAAAAACAAGTTTGTTCCCTTCAAAAAATACTTGCAGACCGATGTTAAGCATGCCTGCGATGTAGCTAATACGCTCGGCACAAAGCTGCTGCGAGGCTTTTCTTTCTACCATCCAGTGGGAACACAACCCGAAGAGCATCTGAACCAGGTCATCGATCAACTCGGGCAGATTGCCGACGTGTGCAGCGCCGAAGGATTGGTTTTTGGATTAGAGGTCGAAGCCAATCTAGTCGGTCAGAATGGTAAGATCCTGGCAGAAATCCATCGCAAAGTGAAGAAAGCCAACTTGGTGCTGATCTTTGATGGTGCCAACCTTGTCTGCCAAGGCATGACTCCGGACGAAGTTTTCTCCGAGTACCTGGCGATGAAGCCGGGCTTGGGCTGGATTCATGTCAAAGATTACCGACATAACTCTGCAGCTGGTCGCTTGCAGCATATCGACGAAGCTTCGCTCAAGAATTTTGTTCCAGCGGACATGGGCGATACTGGACACGAAGCCATTCTGCGCGATCTGAAGGATGAATTGCCCAAGATCGAGAAACGCATGAAGAAGCTCGGTGCACCCGGTGTTATTTTTGACCTGGAACCACACGTGAAAGGCGGCGGACAGTTCGGTGGCTTCAGTGGGCCAGATGGATTTGGAGTCGCGTTGCGAGGCTTGTGCCGCGTGCTCGATTATATTGGAATCGACTACCATTTAACCGACTTTGATGACATCCTTAAACGCCGTGGAGTCTGAGCGCAGCTTACGTCGAGTTGGCACTTTATCCACCCAAAACCGTTGGCTGGCTCTCAGGGCACGGATTGAACAATTCGTTACGCTCGAGAAGTCCCAAATCGAGTTGGGGGGAAGGTGGCTAGATTGGTACCGCGTCACCGATGGCGACCGACTACTTTCGTCCGCGGTTTCTGGCACGCGTCCACCAGAGGAACTCGATCCTTTTTGGGCAGCCACTTGGCGAGCCGCACAAGGGCTCGATCGTTTCTTGGTGCGTTATGAACTGAATGGATTGCGGGTCCTAGAACTCGGATGCGGTTCTGGCCAAGCGGGCGTCGGTGCTGCCTACCGTGGTGCCCAAGTTACCATGACTGACGCGGTGGGCATCGCGTTGTTGGTAGCCAGACTGAACTCTTGGTCCGTTCGGGAACGGGTTCGCGTGCGGCGACTTAAATGGGACCTGGGACAACTGTCAGAGCCTGCATTTCCACTGATCCTAGGATCCGATTTGGTTTACGACCCCAAGCTTTTTCAGTTGATCGATCGCTGCGCGCGCAGACACATCGAGGTTGCGGGCCGCCTGCTTTTATCGGAACCACATCGGCATACGGGCGACCGATTCTCGAGTTGGATTCGCCAAGCTGGCTGGCATACCCAGGAACACGATGTCGACTTGGGCGACAATCGACTTCCCATTCGAATTTTTGAATGCTGGCTTGAATCTTAAACTCAGCAGAGTTTGCCGCGAAGCGAATCAGGCAGATCCGGTTGTTGCCAAACGCTCATGCCGCCATCAACCAGCAAAGTCTGGCCGTGGACGTGTTCCGCCTCATCGCTCAATAAAAACAACGCTGCTCCACCACAAACCTCAGCACCTGGGACACGTCCGTTGGGCGTGTGTAACTTCATCCATCGCAAGGCATCGACATCGCGGCTCAAGACGCCTGCGGTCAGTGGTGTGACGACCAAACCCGGCGCGATGGAGTTCACGCGAATTCCATGCGGCGCCAATGCCACACACAGACTGCGGACCATCGTGCGCACGGCACCTTTGCTAGTATCGTAGGCGGTATGATCAGGCTCAGCCAAATCTCCGTTGATCGAACCTGTAAATAGCACTCGACCGGCTACTTCGCGCTCAACCCATCGGCGTGCATAGGCTTGGGTTAAAAAAAAACCTGCATGAACATTCAGTCGCATCGTGCGTTCAAACGACTCCAGCGACATTTCCAGAAAGGACTCCTCTTGAAAGGTGCCAGCATTGTTGACGAGTAACGATACTCGATCGTCAATCGCATCTGTTTTCGCGACCAACTCCTCAATAGCCGCAGCAGTAGGCCCGGCCAAATTGACAAACACCGCCCGCGCATCCACGCCGTACGCTTGGCAAGACAACAGCGTTGCACGACTGTGATCGTCGTCCCTCAGACCGTGAAGAATCAAATTGCAGCCAGCTGCCGCTAGCGAATTTGCAATCGCTGCCCCGACGCCTTGAGTTCCGCCCGTAATAAGTGCTGTTCGACCGTCGAGTCTCATTGACGAAGGACCTAATCACGCAAGAAAGTTACTTCTTGAGCATATCGCGAAGTTCTTCCAGTACCCCCAGTCCAAAGGCGGCTGGGCCATTGGGGCGTTGTACTGCTTTCTTCTCCAGGAAACTTAATCGAAACGGTACGTCTCGCTCTGCGCCTTGCACCCAGCACCAGGCAAAATCTGTATGGTTCAGGTTCGCAAAGAACTGCCGCTGATTGGTCGTGGGGACGATATCTCGCGTGGTGACCCAACGAATTGCGTCGGGCGGAATCCCCTCATTCTCTTGCTGCAACTGTCGATCGTCGTAGGAAAAAACGACAACTTCTCGCAGCTTGGAATGGTCGTAAATCGTGACTTCGCAACCAGACGACTGCATGGCTTCGAGCGCAATTGTCCAAGAACTGTGAAAACCGCTAACATCCCTTTTGTAAATGACATCGGGCATCACGATCGCGACTGCAAAATCCCTAATCCGTTTCACGCATCGCTCCTCAAGCCTGACAATTAAAGGAAGGGCGAGGTCCTAAGGTCGGTTCAATTATTGGCAAGGAACAAAAAAACCGCAGTTCGCG
Source organism: Pirellulaceae bacterium (assembly GCA_041736515.1). Classification (GTDB taxonomy): domain Bacteria; phylum Planctomycetota; class Planctomycetia; order Pirellulales; family Pirellulaceae; genus Aureliella. The sequence goes on along the minus strand of JBGSTP010000322.1, from coordinate 1,077 downwards.
TTGGAAATGCGGTTCGGGAGCATTTAAATGCTCCGGAGCGGAGGGCAAGGGAGTCGAACCCTCAACCGCTTGCGCGGCGACTGATTTCGAATCAGCTTCCTAACCATTCGGGTACCCTCCTAGAGTGCTTCTATTTTGACGAATCAACGCGATTGAGCAATACCAGTTAGCACAGATATCATGGAGACAACCGGCTACTTCTTCTTGGGCGAGGTCTTGGCTGCTGCCTTCTTTTTTGCCGATTTGGGCTTACCAGTCTGGGGTGAGCTGTTTTTTGACGAAGTGACTTTGGACGCAGCGACTTTGGACGCAGCGACTTTGGACGCTGGGATTTTCGATTCGGCCACTTTTGAAACCGCCGATTTCGAAGTTGCCGACTTCGCTTTGGCTGGTGAGGACTTCGCTGCCTTTGCAGCCGGCGTCGGTGTTTTCTTTGTGCGTCGCCCCAACAAGGCCACCACTGCCTTGCGGTCGGCAAGTTTTTTCTCGCGAGCTATACAAGCTAACTCAAACGCATCCTCGCCGTACTTACTGCATGAAAAACGCACGTTGCGGCGGCGGCCATCCTCTTCCAACCAGGATGCAACGTACGACTGGTACTGGCAATTTGGGTAGCGATCATCGACATCATGTGCAAAGTGTACGCCTACGATTCCGGTGGTATTGCGGACTCCTACTTTGTTAAAGGAAGTATCGGGCTTTGGCATTTCAGCAACCCAATCCTCGTATATTTTTTTGGCTAACAGCATGGCCTTGCGCTTACCGCCATGAGTACTATCGGAGATAAAACGCGATCGCCGCGTCTGGCCACGTTTGATTCGCACCAACCAGCCTTTCGCATCTTCGGAATCAACGCGGGCAAAGCCTCTTATTTTTCTGGGCACAATCTACTCCTTCGGCCATTCCGGCAACTCAAATTTCTTAATAACGTTTGCAGTATGTTCTTGATAATGAGCTTCCATTTGGACTAGTAACTTACGAAGCGTCCAACTGCTACCCAGTGCCTTTTTGTCCAGATCAAGTCCGTCGAGCAGGTATGCGAAGCGGCGTGTAAACGAACTAACACGCTGAATTTGT
>JBGSTP010000300.1:0-14955 GCA_041736515.1 Pirellulaceae bacterium | reverse complement strand
ATTTTAGCGGAGGGAATTGGAGCGTTGAAAACAACATAGCTGCGTCCGCTTAAATCAACAGCCATTGTTAGCAGAGTCTCCTCCATTGGCAGCACGATATGCCCGTAACGTGTGATCCCCCGCTTGTCACCTAAGGCCTTGGCGAAGGCTTGCCCCAAGCAGATTCCAATATCTTCTGTCGTGTGATGTGCGTCCACGTATGTATCGCCATCGCACTGGATCTCCAGATCAAACAACCCATGTTTCGCGAAGAGAGTGAGCATATGGTCGAGAAAGCCAACGCCGGAATGGATATTGCTCTGTCCCGAGCCGTCGAGATGGAGTTTCAGCGAGATTTTCGTTTCCGCCGTTTGTCGACTGATGGCGGCAGATCTAGTGGTTGTCATAGAAAATATTTCAGTTTGGTTTTAACTCGATTGGAAAAACCCGTCGCGTTTTGCCCCTGGCGGCCAGGAAAAACCAGCTACAAATAACTACCTAGCAGGCTCAGGCATGCGTCGATCTGGTCGTCGGTACCAACGCTGATCCGCAGACCATCTCCCCAGCCGGGATAATTCATATAGCGTACCAAGACCTTGTCCTGCTTGAGCAATTCATAAAGCGGCTGCACCGGCCGGTCTTGCCTCGTACACCAAACGAAATTGGCTTGCGATGCGGCCACTTCAAACCCCAGTTGTCGTAGTTCCAGCGTCATGCGTTGGCGCGTGGCAATTATCTTTTGGCGATTGTCCTGCAACCAGGCTTGGTCATCGATGGCTGCAGTCGCTCCGGCCAGACTCAGCGAATCGCAGTTGTAACTGTCTTTTACCTTGCGCAGCATTTGAATCAAACTCGGATGCGCAATGAGGAATCCAAAACGCAGTCCAGCCAGGGCATAGGACTTACTGAGAGTGCGCGAGACCAAGATTCTAGGGTTGTGCTGGATCAGCTTCACGCAGTTGCAATCTGCGAAATCCGCGTAAGCCTCGTCGACTAAAAGTGGACACGGCAGTCGCTGTGCCATGTCAGCGATTGCCTGCGGCGCAAGCACGCTGCCGCTGGGGCTATTGGGGTTCGGCAAGAACGCCAGCTTGAGTGTGGCATCTGCGGTTGAGAAATCCGAGCCCAGCGAAAAATCGGGCTGGAAGCGTACTTCTTCGTAAGCGGCTCCTTGCAATTGGGCTAATGTCCGGTAGAGGATGTAACTTGGGTAGGGCAATCGCAGCTTGTCGCCCGCGCCGACAAATGCCCGTGTGAGGATGGTGAGAATGTCGTCGCTGCCGTTGCCGCACAAAATCCAATCGGGCTCGACACCCAATACTTCAGCCGCGCGGACGCGGAACGCTGTACCAAGTGGATCTGGATAGCGTTCCAATCTCGACAGTGCCGCTTCGTGAATTGCGGCCACGACCCGGGGAGAAGGCGGATAGGGGTTTTCGTTTGTGTTGAGTTTGATGAACTTTCCACCCTGCGGCTGCTCCCCAGGTACGTAGGGACTCATCTGCTGGACATCGCGTCGAAAGAGTTGGTCAAGGTCGAACATATTAGGTGGCTGCAATAAATTAAAGTCGGATCTCAACACTTTGACGATGCGCGGTCAAACCCTCTTTGTTGGCAAGCAGAGCGATTTCCGCGTGGATCTCAGCTAACGCTGTGTGCGAGTACTCAATCACACTTCCGCTGCGCAAAAAAGAATTAGCCGACAGGCCTGCAGCCCATCTGGCGGTCCCTCCAGTGGGTAAGACGTGGGAAGGTCCAGCAGCATAATCGCCCAACGCCACTGGACTGTAGGGGCCCAGGAAAATTGCCCCCGCGTTGCGAATTCTTTCGGACAATTTACGCGGTTCGCGGCAAGCGATATGCAAGTGCTCGGGAGCAATCAAGTCTGTGACTTCGCAAGCCTGCTGTGCATCGCGGACGATAATGAACGCACCAAACGCGTTGAGGCTATCCAGCGTTAGTTGACTGCGACTGAGATCCCGCAGTTGATGAATCAACTCGGCTTCGACTCGGTCGGCCAGGGAGGCATCCCACGTTACTAAAATACTCGCACCCGGAGAATGTTCGGCTTGAGCCAGCATGTCGGCCGCGGTGAAGGCCGCGTTGGTGGAATCGTCTGCAATGACAACGACTTCGCTCGGTCCAGCGATGGAATCGATATCGACTTGGCCGAAGACATATTTTTTGGCTAGCGCCACAAAGAGACTGCCGGGACCGACGATCTTATCGACTGGCGGCAAGCCTTCAACTCCGTAAGCCATAGCCGCCACAGCCTGGGCGCCGCCCACCGGATAGACTTCGCGAATTCCGAGTTCGTAGCATGTTGCCAAGACATCGGCATTGTAGGCTCCAAAAGCGGTCGGCGGCGCGACGACAGCGACCTGCTCAACGCCCGCTGCTTGGGCTGGGATCACAGTCATAAGCACCGTTGACGGATACGCGGCCGCCCCGCCGGGCACACACACACCCACACGCTTCAGTGGAACGTATCGCTGCTCCAGACATACACCTTCGCGAGGTTGGTAGGTTACCGAGCGATGCAGGATCGAGGACTGAAAAGCCAGAATATTTTCACGTATCTTGCGGATTGTAGCCAAGAATTCCGGCGAAGCTGCGCGGTGGGCTTCGCTCAAGCGGGATTCGGGTACGCAAAGGTTTGCTCTGTCGAGTTGAGCCCCGTCGAGTTGTTGCGAGTAATTGAGCAGCGCGGGCAGCCCTTGCACACGAACGTCCTCGCAAATTCGCTCGACGACTTGCGTGGGCTGCAGCGGTTCACCGAAAACTCGCAGCGTCAGCTCTCGGCCCTTAGGACTCACTACGTTGCCTGAGGGACTAAGCTGCTGCCGCAGATGCTGCAGATCGGTGGCAAATTTTCCAGCTCCCTGCCCTTCAGCCGCACCATGGAACCGTGGTATTTGGAGACTTTGACTGGAATTCATGGGCAGTGATTCGTAGCCGAACCGCGAAATTGATGTTAGTTTGCTCGTACGTCCGACCACGTTAGCCAAGACGCCCCAAACCGAAAAGGGGCCAGCCTAGCGCATTAGGGACAGTTTTCACTTCATCGTAGTTCGAGATCAAGATGAACATTTCTATCGATTTACGCAGCGATACCGTCACTCGGCCCTCCTCGGAAATGCGCGCCGCTATCGCCTCCGCCTTGGTCGGAGACGACGTCATTGATTCCGACCCCACTGTCGAAGCTCTGCAACAGACCGTAGCCGACTTGCTCGGCAAGGAAGCTTCGCTGTTTATGCCCAGCGGCACGATGACGAATCAGATCGCAATTCGGCTGCATTGTGGACGTGGCGAAGAGTTCCTATGCGAAGCCGATTGTCACGTCTACAACTACGAACAGGCGGCATTTGCACAGTTGAGTGGCGTGGTGGCTCGGACTATTCAAGGCCAGCACGGCGTACTTCGTCCGGAACAGTTCCATGGGATGGTCCGGCCTGTGAACGACCATTTAGTGCGAACATCCTTGGTTTGCCTCGAAAACACACATAATCGCGGCGGCGGGAGTATTCAGCCTTTCGAACACGTAAGCGCCATCTGCGCCTGGGCCAAGCAACAGGGTTTGGCCACGCATTTGGACGGTGCACGCCTGTTCAACGCGGTCGCCGCGAGCGGCATCGACGCGCGCCAATGGTCCGCTGGATTCGACTCGGTCAGCGTCTGTTTTTCGAAGGGGCTTGGCGCACCTGTCGGGTCAGCACTGGCCGGCACGCGAGATTTCATCCGCGACGCCCGCCGAGCTAGAAAGCTGTTTGGCGGCGGCATGCGACAAGCCGGAATCCTGGCTGCCGGGGCACTGTATGCGGTTCAACACAATCGCCAGCGCCTGAGCGAGGATCACGAGCATGCAAAAATCCTAGCTGATGCCATCGGCCACGCGCAGGGTGTAACCCTCGACCCACCGCCACAAACGAATATCGTTGTTGCCCACATCGATCCAGCTCTGGGAACATCCAGCCAAATTGCGGAAAAACTCCGCGAATTCGGCTTGGGTGTCCTGCCTTTCGGCCCGCAGCACATTCGGCTCGTGACGCACCTGGACGTCAATCGCAAGCAGATCGATCATGCAGCCCAAATTTTGGCAAATGAGCTCTAGTGCTCGCCCGATGACGACCAGAAAGGCCTCGTAACCTCGTCTCACCACACTAAAATGTAGGTGGCGCAAAGCTCTTGAGCAGCCTCTTGGGCCTTCGCTAGATTTAGATGATGCAGACCCATCAGTCGATTTAAATGAGAGTGGCGGCTCGAGAAGTGGAAGGAACTCTCCAGTCAGCTTATAATACGTGGCCTGTCAATTTGCCTACCGTGAATTGAGGAAAAATTGAGATACCAAGTCTCGCTCTGCCGACTGTGTTGATAACGCCGCAGGCCTGGGAAAACGCTAAAGAACACACAACCTCTTTTGGAGATGAACATGAAGAAACTATTTAATTTGCTCTGCCTCGCCAGCCTAATCGGCACTTTGGGATGTTCACCAGCGGCTACTTCCACGCCTGCTCCCGAAGTGCCAGCCAGCGGTGAAGCTCCTGCAACGCCTTCCGAACCAGCCGCCGACGCTGGCGCCAAGAACGATGCAGTGCCACCGGGTCGATTTGTGCAGGTAAATCCGAAGCTGGCAACGCTCAAAGCGAAATTCGTCTACGATGGACCAGCGCCCGCCCGAGCCAAGGTGGATTCGAGTAAAGACCCGTTTTGCGCACCAATTGAAATTCTTTCCGAAGCCATGTTGGTCGGCAAGGACGGTGCCCTACAGAATCTAGTACTGATGCTGGATTCGAAACGTTCCAAAGCTGAAATACCCGCGGAATACAAGAAAGAGGTCGATGGAAAAGTAATTCTGGATAACAACGGATGCGTGTTCAAACCACACATTGTTTTTGCGCGCGTCGGCCAAGTAATCGACGTACTCAACAGCGATCAAACGGGACACAATGCGAATTTCGGCTTTTTCAATAATCAAGCCGAAAACTTCCTGATCCCAGCTAACAGTCACAAAGAGACTCAGAAATTAGTGGCTGAAGAGTCGACCATGATGCCCGTCGAGTGCAACATTCACCCTTGGATGAAAGGCTACGTGGTGGTCCTAGAGCACCCCTATGCGGCCGCTTCGGACGAGAATGGACAAATTGAAATCAACAACCTTCCCGTGGGAGAAGTTACTTTCTTAATTCGTCACGAGAACGCCGACGGAGCTATCGACGAAGGCAAAGTCGATGGCAAAGCCCAAAAGTGGAGTCGCGGGCGAATGGAAATCGAACTCAAAGCGGGAATGAATGACCTGGGAACGATCACGTTGGCTGCTGATAAATTCAAGAAGTAGAGCCACCGTTTGTACTAGTTGGCCCAAGATCTATTGGAACCTTCTGTCGGAGAGCGTCGCGCTGATGCTCTCCGGCACAATGGATACGGTTACTCAAACGACTCTTCCGCATTTGGAAATGAACCATCGCGAACTGCCGAGTTGTATTCTGAGACAGCTTGAGCAATCTGTTCACTCATGTTGGCCATGGGCCTAACGAATTTTGGCACGCGTCCCACTGTCAACCCCAGCAGATCGTGCGTCACCAGCACCTGCCCATCGCAGTCTGGACCTGCTCCGATGCCGATCGTGGGAACGCTCAATTCTTGCGTAATCGACTTTGCCAAACTGCTCGGCACGCATTCCATCAGCACGCAAAACGCTCCGGCGGCTTGTGCAGCCAGCGCATCGCGGTGCAGTCGCTCAGCATCTCGCTGTACATGGTAGCCTCCCAGAGCATTGACGCTCTGCGGTCGTAAGCCTACGTGGGCTATTACGGGTATGCCTGCGTTCACGAGCGCCGCGATGGTTTCCGCTTGTTCGGCACCACCTTCGAGCTTCACAGCTTGGCAACCAGTTTGCTTCAGCACGCGCGCCGCAGCTTGCAGAGTCTTGATCACTCCCAACTGCCCATGCGGAAACGGCAGATCGACGACAACCATCGCCCTTTTGGCTGCGCGAGCTACCAAGCTGCCGTGATAGATCATGTCGCGCAGGGTCACCGGAATGGTGGTTGAGTGACCTTGAACGACCATCCCTAAACTATCGCCGACCAGCAAAATATCGACGCCTGCCGCGTCCAAAAGAGTGGCTAGAGTGAAATCGTATGCCGTCAGCATGGTAATGCGTCGCGATTGCTGCTTCATCTTCAGTAGAGATCTAGTTGTCACTGGCGGCGGAGTTGGACTCATTCTTGGCTCAATTGATATGGAGATGCAAATTCGTGGGTATACTAGAGCTCGGTGTTCGCTACTACTTTAGGGTAAAAAGCAATGCGTGGGACAAAGGTATTGGTATGAAACGACAACTCCGCTGGCTCAGATTAGCAGGGCTCGCTTTGCTTGTGTGTAGTTTATCTGGTACTTTCGCCGTAGCTCAGAGCAAACCGGAAAAAGCTGCCCCCGAAAAAACCGCACCCGGGGAAAAGAAGTCTGTCGAAAAAGGGCAGACCAAGAAAGATGCCACCGGCAAGGATGGTGCGGGCAAGGAACCGGTCGGACTTGAAATCGTGGAACTTGCTGGCAAGCTGGAGATGATATTTGGTAACCAAGTCAAAATAACGACCGAAGACGGTAAGGAAACAGTCGTAACCTTGGCTGGCGACACAACATTCAAGTACACCGGCACGGCCGAGCCAATGGTTCTCCGTCCCGGCTTGATGATCCGCTTTAATGCCGCTTTCGATGCACTGGGCAATCCACAGGCTCCCCTAACGACTCTAGAGATCTTCCGACCTGCCAAGGTGCGGCGAATGTCGCGCGAGTTAATGCAGAGTCAAACCGTTGGCATCTATCCGGTCAGCGAAAAGGGCAATCCAAAAGATAAAGGCAAATTGAAAGAGCCCGCTGCCGCTGGAATCCAGGACTATCAAGTTGTGGCTCAATTGAATGGAGTCCAAGCCGACCGAATTCAGATCTTCGCCGGTGCGCGCCCGCTAATGCTTCAAGTCGATCCGGCAGTGAAAGTGACGGTTGCGGCTGGCGATGCAATGTTCTGCCAGCCCGGCGATGACGTGAAGCTCACCGGCCTTAAAAATTCAGCTGGCTTGATTCAAGTGGAAACCATCGAGATTACCGGTGCCAAGCCCATCGGGGCCGTGGACGATAAAGGGAATAGCAAAGCCACGCGCGGTGCCAAAGCTGCCGGTGAAAAAGGCGCAAAGCCGAATCCGGCCGTCGGTAAAGCAGACGCCAAAGCTGCCGTCGCAAAGCCAAAGTAGCTTAACGGGCGTCTGGACGCAGAGCCACCGCAGGTAAGGCAGGGCCATCGAGAGCCAGAATATGCTGGCCGAGAAATAAGGCGAACTGAGACTTGGCCGACTCGAGGGCCGACTCGGTCGCCGCTGCATAGCGACAGGCTTCAACTAATTGTGCATCGGCAGCCAGTCCCAGCGTCCTTAGCGTGTCTAGGCATGCTTTGATTTGTGGGTCATTGCGGAGGCGATCAAGACGCTGTTCGGTTTGCTGCTCCAGACCAGCCTCTCCGCGAAACTCCGACACCTCATACCACTCGCCGGGCTGCTCCATGGCAAGAAAAATTGCGGTGACGCCTACCTTCGCAGTCAGTCGCGGTGGGTCGAGCCGCAAGATAAGCAATCCCCGAAAACCATCTTGCTCAGCTTCCTGCGTGGCGGATTTCCACCACGCAGCAGCCAACTTTGGCGACGCGAACTCAGGCAATCCAAGGTCCGCACCGAGCTGGCTGATCGCGTGCAGACTGCTGCCCTTCATTACTTGAGCCACGAGATCCGACACACTCAGCGCGTCTGTCCGACGCACCAACAGCTCGGCTGTCCCATGAAATTCGAGTGGCTGTCGCCATTGAAATTCCACCAATGCCTGCCGAGCTGTCCATTCGCAAACTGATTGCATTCGAGCGTGGGGTAAATCCTTGGACAAGTCAACCCTCTCCGCCAGTGCATTGATTCCGTTGGATTCAAGCGTCCGTTGCAGCACTGTGATCGGAGTCGTATTGATGTTTGGCAAGTCGTGCATGTAGGCAACACCGGCTATCTGCCTGCGTTCATCGGGTTGCCGAACCGTCTTGCGAATCGCATCTCGTTGTATTTCCATCAGCAAAAACCGGTGAGTGGGCGACGATTCTGCTTGGCTGGCTGCAAGTCGTTGAAGCTCGTCGTGCAGAAAACGCACCAAAGCCGTATCGGTCGCGCGCTCGCTTGCCCAAGCTTGGATTCTCGCAGCTAGTTGTTTTTGGGAAGCTACGGTTTTTTCAGCTTGCCTTTGCTGCTCAGCCCGAGCTAGCTCGGGATGGGTAGCCTCGAGCCAACGCAGGTCGACCGCGAACTGCAAAGTTTTCTCGGTTTCACCCACCAGAAATCCGTAGAGCCGCTTCCCGTCGTTGGTTTGGACCAAATCGACTCCCAGCCTTGATTCAGCCACTAGGGGAAGTTGGCCGCAGATTTCTCTGGACATTAGGCTCGCTGCCACCGCGAGCGTCACCAACAGCGGGTACTTCATAGCATCTTTACCGGTCTCGCGATTCTCGGCGGGGATAGCCTGGTTTCTTCGTACAAAAAAACGTCTAGACTGATGGACCCACATTCAAGCTCAGAACTGCAATATTCCATCGTAACCTCAACAAGCAATCCATCGGGAGAATAAAAGTGAAATACGGAATGAATCTTTTGCTGTGGAGTGGCGAAGTCACAGATGCCATGCTGCCAACGATCGAGAAACTCAAAGCCATGGGGTATGACGGAGTCGAGTTGCCGTTGTTCAATCTTGATCTTGACTATGCGGCCTTAGGCAAGCAGCTCGATGACCTGGGACTGGAGCGGACGGCCGTTACTGTGCGCAACGTAGAAGACAACCCAATCAGCGCCGATCCGTCCGTACGTGCCAAGGGAATCGAGCTGACCAAGAAGACGCTCGATTGCTGCGCAGCGGCGGGCGTGCAAACTTTGTGCGGTCCCTACCATTCAGCGTTAGGACACTTTTCAGGTGCTGGTCCCACCAAAGATGAATGGAATTGGGGAGTTGAGAGCATGCGGGCCGTAGCGGAACACGCAGGTAAAGTCGGGGTGAACTTGGGCGTCGAAGCTTTGAACCGCTTTGAATGCTACTTTCTCAATGCGCACGCCGACGCAGCCAAATTTGCTCGCGAAGTTAACCTACCCGCCTGTGGAATTATGTACGACACATTCCACAGTAATATTGAAGAAAAGGACATTGTCGGGACATTGGAAGAAATAAAGGACATTGTCCGTCACATCCACATCAGTGAAAACGACCGCAGTACCCCCGGTGCCGGAAACGTCAATTGGGAAAAGAACTTCAATGGCATCAACAAGATTGGATATGATGGCTGGTTAGTCATTGAAGCGTTTGGACTGGCCCTCCCGGAACTTGCTGCTGCCACGCGGATCTGGCGGCGCATGTTTGACAACGAATTGAAATTGGCGGAGGAAGGGCTTGCCTTTATGAAATCGCAAGTTGCCAAGTATCGCTAGCTGGTCAGCTATGCTTCGCGTATGCGATTAGGGAATTTGATTACGGCCCGAGGCACCACCGTGCCCGCAGATTACAGGTCATCTCACCCAGCGAGCCCATGCCATGAGTTTCTACTCGGTTAGTCCCGAAGGCGCGCAAGACTTTGAATGCAAAGGCTTCGTGATTGCCCGCAAGCTTTTTAGTGCGTCTGAAATTCAGCGACTTAGCGAGTATGCCAGGGCAGATCGCGCGGTATTGGCTCGCGCGACGTCGCGCAGCGATGCCCAGGGTGGGACAACCACACTCTCGCTCAGCAATGACCTGGAAGACAATTTGTATTCGTTGGTAGTTCGCCAACGGCGTGTCGCCAGCAATATGTCAAAGCTCTTAGGCGACGAAGTCTATCACTACCACCACAAAATGATGCTCAAAGAACCCTATGTGGGAGGTGCTTGGGAGTGGCATCAAGATTACGGCTACTGGTACGACTTTGGCTGTCTTTACCCGACAATGGGCAGTTGCTTCATCGCCGTGGATCGCGCCACGCGAGACAATGGCTGTCTGCAAATTGTGCCTGGTTCGCATTTAGTCGGTCGCATGAACCACTGCAAAATCGGTGGCCAAACCGGCGCTGACCCGGAGCGTGTTGCGGCGTTACTGCAGCGTTTGCCCATCGAGCATGTGGAGATGGAACCTGGCGATGGATTGTTTTTCCATGGCAATCTGTTGCATCGGAGCGATCAGAACACCAGCCCCAATCCGCGTTGGTCGTTGATCTGTTGTTACAACACCAAGAGCAACAGTCCCTACAAAGAATCGCGCCACCCCATGTACGCTCCATTGGAGATCGTGGACGACAGCCAATTCGAACAATTGGCTACTGCAGCATGTGCAGCGATTTCCGCATAACGATTTCTGTCCTCAAGGCTATTGGACCTGCCGGAACAGGCAGGGTTGGCTTAAAATCTCCTAGCCGGTCCACTCCCGACTGCCGCGCATGTTCTTTCCATCTCAATCCGATCCGTACGTGAGCCCATGAATAAAGCAGCCAAGTCAGCTATCACCCCAACTCGGGCAGAAGACTACCCGGAGTGGTATCAACAGGTCATCAAAGGTGCTGACTTGGCGGAAAACTCACCTGTCCGCGGCTGCATGGTTATCAAACCTTGGGGCTATGCGCTATGGGAGAATATGCAACGCTACTTGGACAAGATGTTCAAAGACACCGGACATCAGAATGCTTACTTTCCGCTGTTCATTCCGATGAGCTTCCTGGAACAGGAAGCCAAACATGTTGAGGGTTTTGCCAAAGAATGTGCGGTTGTTACTCATCACCGACTCGAACCCGATCCTGAAACGGGAGGCTTACGTCCCGCAGGTCCTCTCGAAGAACCTTTGATCGTCAGACCAACCAGCGAAACGATCATTGGTGCCATGTATGCAAAGTGGGTCCAGTCCTATCGCGATCTGCCCATCCTGATTAACCAGTGGGCCAATGTTGTCCGTTGGGAGATGCGCACGCGACTTTTCCTGCGGACGGCCGAGTTCCTCTGGCAGGAAGGTCATACCGTGCATGCGAGCCGGGAGGAAGCAATTGAAGAGACCTACAGGATGCTCGACGTCTATGCCGACTTCGCGGAAAACTACATGGCAGTTCCGGTGATCAAAGGTGAAAAAACGGCTGGCGAGAGATTTCCTGGAGCGGATATCACTGTCTCCATCGAAGCGATGATGCAGGACCGGAAAGCCTTGCAGGCCGGCACGAGCCATTTCTTGGGACAGAATTTTTCGAAGGCACAAGAAATCAAATTTCAGGATCAGCATGGCGAGGTCGCCTATGCCTGGACGACGTCTTGGGGCGTCAGCACACGCTTGGTCGGTGCCATCATCATGACGCATGCCGACGACGATGGGATGGTAATGCCCCCCAAGATTTCGCCTTCGCACGCTGTTATCCTGCCCATTTATCGCGATGAATCGCAACGGGCGGAAGTGCTTGCCTACTGCCAAAAGCTCAAAAGCGAATTGGCTGGTCTGGCCTACGCAGGTCGTGCTCTCGAAGTCGACATTGATGATCGCGATCTACGCGGTGGAGAAAAGAAGTGGTATCACGTTAAACGCGGCATTCCGCTCAGAATTGAAGTCGGGCCGAAGGATATTGCCAAGGATTCCGTTTTTCTGGCTCGCCGCGATACAGGCGAACAAAGAAGCGTCGAGCGGACTGAATTGGTGTCGACAATTGTCTCGGTTTTGGACGAAATGCATGTCAACTTGCTGAACCGAGCAAGAAAGCTGCGGGAGGATTACACCGTTGAGCTTTCGACGGAAGCGGAATTTCGGCAATACTTTACTCCCAAGAATTCCGAGACGCCCGAGATTCATGGGGGCTTCGCAGTGTGCTATTTCGCATCCGAAGAAGCTGTGCAACCGTTGCTGGATGAATTGAAAGTCACTATCCGTTGTATTCCTTTAGAAGGTAACGATGCTCCTGGGACTTGTTTTCTCACCGGCGCGCCCGCGCTGAAGAAAGCAGTTTTTGCGAAAGCCTATTAACGCTTTGGTGGCAATGGCTGGGCCAGAGAATGGATGCTCGGGTCTTGCACAAGCGTGGCCCACTGGATTTGGCTAACCCTAAGCCAGCATCTGCACTATCCCGCAAACCGCGTCGAGTTTCTCTACTTACCCATTAACCAGCAAATGGCTAAACCGAAACCTCCGCAAGCGGCCGTGCAAATTGTGGCGATTTTTAGTCGCTATGAAAGTGTTTTGGATTGGGCCATGCAAAAAATCTCAGACCAGTGGGGTGAATTCGGGTTGGTGAGCCCGCGCTTTGATCATAACGAAACAAACTATTACGAAGCCGAAATGGGAACGGGACTGAGAAAACAGTTTCTCGTTTTGGCCTCGCGATACGATCCAGCTTGGCTGCCACAATCCAAACTGCAAAGCAATGCCTGGGAGGAAGAGCTAGCCGCTTCACAATCAACCGTAGAAACCCGACCGCTAAACATCGACCCCGGCTATTTGACCTTGACCAAGTTGGTACTGGCCAGCGCGAAAGATAGAGCTCATCGAATTTATTTGAGGGATGGCATCTACGCGGAGGAGTGTTTGTATTATCTTGATCAAAGATGGAACTCCCGTCCATGGACGTACCCCGATTATCAACGCGAGGATTTCCAGCGATTCTTCACCGCTGCACGTGTTTTTCTGAAGAACACGATTTGAAGAACAGAACCTGAAAAACTCGTTGCGATAAATCAGTATGCAACCTCGAGCTGTATGAAAACCAAAATAGGAAAGTGGCAACGTGACAGGCTGGACACTATTGATCGTCATCACGGTTGCTCTCGTGCCTAGCTTTCTTATATCCCTAGTCGCCGTCGATTGGGTGCGGCGCGCTGCAGAGCGATTGGGTTTACTCGATAAACCAGGCGCCCGCAAAGTTCACTCTGTTCCCATTCCACTCGGAGGCGGGCTAGGAATTTGGATGGGAGTAGCAGGCACATTTGGCTTGGGTACGCTCGCCGTTTGGATAATCGATCGGAATTCTCAGCTAGCCACCTTGCTACCCAATTCGCTCACACAGTACACCTCAGGCGTACTTGGCAAAGCGTCAGAAATATGGGGCGTCCTGGCGTGCGGCACGATCCTCATGTTCCTGGGGCTCATGGATGACCGCCGAGGTTTGCCATGGTGGGTACGACTGGCAGTCGAGTTCCTCGTCGCTACGTTCTGCGTGTATTGGCAGGGCCTGCAACTTACAGCCTTTATAGAATTGCCCTGGCTGACCGGCGCACTGAGTGTGCTTTGGATTGTCGCACTGATCAACTCGTTCAACATGCTCGACAATATGGATGGCCTCAGCGGTGGAGTTGCGGCAATTTCGGCAAGCATCCTTGCGATTATGTTGCTGATGAGTCCCGATCCATCCGGAGGACAGCCGCAGCTATTTGTTGCTGTCATGCTGCTGGTAGTGGTTGGCGCCATTTTGGGCTTTCTATGCCACAATTGGCCACCAGCCAAAATTTTTATGGGTGACGCAGGCAGTTATTTTATTGGTTTTTGGATTGCGGTCGCGACATTGTTAGCAACGTATGCGGGCTATCGTGGAGAAAGGCCGCATGCGGTCGTCGCACCGTTGATAGTCATGGCCATTCCGCTTTACGATATGTTAAGTGTCATCGTGATTCGATTGCGCGAAGGCCGCAGCCCTTTTGAGGCGGACAAACGTCACTTTTCTCATCGCCTCGTCGATTTGGGAATGACTAAGAAACAAGCGGTCATGACCATCTATTTAGCCACTGCGACCTGTTCGCTCGGGGCACTGCTTTTGCCGCGAGTCGACATGGTAGGAGCAGGCTTAGTAATCCTGTCCACGATGCTGGTGCTGGGTTTAGTGACCGTACTTGAATCGGTAAGACAAAACGACTGAACTTATGGCCGCGAAGCAAACCGGGAAACCAACTAAAATTCTCGTCGATTCTCGACTCTGGGGTTGCGCGGCTTTTCTGCTCGGTAGTTTACTTGTCTGGTCCATTCTCAGCCCGTTGGACTCGACCAGCGTGTTTGATGGTGCTGCGATTCCTCAAAATCTGTTCTGGCTGCTACTCGCGGTGCTGTCCTCTGCTGCGGCCGTGGTTTCGGGAATTCGCTATCGTTTCAGCACCATCGAAATAGCCGCAGCAGCGGGATGTTTGTTGTGGTTGATCCTAGTCTCCATCCTCGCCGGCCGCGAAAACAATCCGCGGGTCGCCTGGAACGGATTTTGGCAAGTCGTGGCACTCGGGAGCTGTTATTTCTCGGCGCGGGCGTTGATCGTCGGCCATCGATCGCGGACTGCAGTCGTGCAGATTCTACTGGTGGGATGCATTGCTGTTTCCCTTCACGGACTTTACCAGGTATTCATTGAAATCCCCCTGGAGCGAGAACGCTACCTGGCGAACCCAGACGCCGTAATCGCCGAGATCCCCGGGTTGGATGCGCCCGCAGGTTCCGCCAGTCGCAGGAGGTTTGAAGACCGACTGCTACATAGCTTCGAGCCGTATGGAACCTACGCGTTGGCCAATTCGCTCGCCGTGCTCTTAACTGCCGGCTTGGTGCTGGGGCTGGGACAGTTCTTCGAAACGTTTCGTCGACGCGAACTCAATTTGTTCCAGGGGCATGCGATTAGTGTGCTCTGCCTTTGCTTTGCGATGGCGTCGATGCTCTTGTGTTGGCTGCTGACACGCAGTCGTGTCGCCTATCTTGCTTTACTTATAGGAATGGCCTACTGGTTGTTGGCCAATGCAGCTATCCTTCGAAATAACTGGAAATGGATGCGTTCGATTGCCGTCATAGGCGGTGTAGTAATCTCCGCTGGTTTGGCAGGGCTAGTTTGGAACGACAGTTTAGTTCTTAGTGAAGCTCCCAAGAGCCTAGCCTACCGTCTTGAATACTGGCTGGCAACTATTTCTATGCTGAAGGAGCACTGGCTGTTCGGAATCGGGCTGG
>JBGSTP010000298.1:0-16415 GCA_041736515.1 Pirellulaceae bacterium | reverse complement strand
GACGGCGTTGTTGCATTCGATAGTGCGCACATGGACGACGTATCCAGCGAGGTTGTTGTAGCCTCGGAGCACCAGTCAATCCACCGCAACCCAAGGGCAATTCTCGAGGTACGTCGAATTCTGCTCGAACATCTTGAGGAGGTCCGTGACGAGTATCGGATTGCAGAACGCATGGCAAAGATGGAAGCGCAGAACAAAAAAATCGCCTCCGAAGCGGTACCTGCTATGCTGACCTCCCAGTCCCAGTCTAGAGTAGCCCAGCCCAATGTAGCTCAGCCCGATGTAGCCCAGCCCAACTAAGCCACGCATAGGCAAGCCCCCAGGCACACCGTTGTCTGACCGGGGAAACAAACACAGACATTCCGGAAAATGTTTGGGCTACAGTCGCCCTGCGACTCGTCGGAATCGGATCTGCTTGTAAAATTTGAGGCTTGCTCTGGGCGTTGGTCCTCTGCGGTTCAAGCTTCACGCATTTTGGTTGGACATAGATTTCGATAGCCTTTTCGCCCCCAATTTGCTTTTTGTCGAGAACGAAGGCCCCGATAGATCAGAAACGTAGGCTTCGCTCCCGGCGTAAATGTGCGCTCGCTTAAAGTAAACCACCCACAACTGTTGGCTAATGCCAGAACAGGTAGTAAATGAACGAAGAGACGCTGCAGCAAGTTCAATTGGCTTATGGAGTCGAGAACTGGTCCGCCGGTTATTTCGATATTAGTTCGCGGGGTACGATCATTGTTCGACCGGCCAAGGACGACGTGCGTTATGCGGATCTGAAAGAGATCGTAGACCAACTGCTGGCAAAGGGACGCGTTCGCTTGCCGCTTCTGTTGCGATTCCCGCAAATACTGACCAGTCAATTGCGCGAACTTTCAGCCGCCTACCAGTCAGCGATTACCGAGTTCGATTATGCCGGCCAACATTACCCGCTCTATCCGATGAAGGTCAATCCGCGCCGCGAAGTGGTGGAAGAGTTTCTGCGCGAAGGCAGCCGCTGTCGGATTGGATTGGAATGCGGTAGCAAAGCCGAGCTGTTCGCTGCCATTGCGCAGGAACAAAGCCCGGATTCGCTGCTATTGTGCAATGGATTCAAAGATGAACTTTTCGTGCGCACGGCTTTGCTTGGAGTGAAAGCTGGCAAACGAGTCACCATCGTCGTAGAAAAGCTCAACGAACTGCGCATGGTGCTGAAACTTGCGCAAGAAGTTGGAGTCGCGCCCTGGATCGGGTTGCGAGCAAAACTCTATTCTCGCGGTTCGGGTAAATGGGCTTCATCCGGAGGAGACTCAGCCAAATTTGGTTTGACGACATCGGAAATACTCGAGTGTGTCCGCTTGCTCCGCGAAGCCAAGCTGGACAACCAACTCAAGCTACTACATTTCCACATCGGTTCGCAAATAACCGACATTAAGCGCGTCAAGAATGCAATGAAGGAAGCGGCTCGGGTTTACTGCAAATTGCGACAAATCGGCTGTGGCATTGAATTCGTCGACATCGGCGGTGGCTTGGGAGTGGACTACGACGGCTCTAAAACTCGCTTTGACTCGAGCGTCAACTACACGGCTCAGGAATTTGCCAACGACGTCGTGTATGCGTTCAAATGGATATGCGACGAAGAGAATGTACCCACACCGAACCTGGTTACGGAGAGCGGTCGATTCATGACCGCCTACCATACCGTCTTCATCACCTCCATTCGCGACGAGATCGAAACCTTTGCCGACGATCAACCTGTCGTTCTCATCGACGAGGACGATCCCCAAGTGATAACGGAATTGAAGGATCTGTGCGACTCGATCAATGCCAAGAATTACGCCGAGTATTATCATGACGCGTTGCAATTGAAGGATGAACTCCACATTCAATTCAATTTAGGGCTATTGAGCCTGGAAGACCGCGCCAAGGGCGATGTTCTGTTCTGGGAAATCTGCGCTCGTTCGCTGCGTGAAGCTGAAGAGGATGGCTTTCCCGACGAGGAATTCGAACAGCTAAAACGCAACTTGGCGCAAAAATATCTCTGCAATTTCTCGCTCTTTCGCTCGGCACCTGATAGTTGGGCCATCCGGCAACTTTTTCCCATCGTGCCCATCCACAAGCTCGATGAAAAGCCTACCGACTATGCCACTCTGGTCGATGTCACCTGCGATAGCGACGGCAAGATCGACCGCTTTGTCGACTTGAAGGATGTCAAACAAACTCTGGAGTTGCATAATTGGGACCCCGGCGACGAATACTACCTGGGCATTTTTCTCGTCGGTGCCTATCAAGAAGTCATGGGCAGCCACCACAATCTTTTCGGGCACCCCAACGAAGCCCACATTGCCATCGATAATGACGGCAGATATCACATTACAAAAATCGTCCCCGGCAGCCGCATCGATGACATGATGACATTTGCGCGCTACGACTGCGCGCAGTTGGCCGAGTCCTACAAACGCCAGTTAACTTCGCAAGTGGACGCTGGATTGCTCAGCCAGGAAGAAGCTTACGCTTTACTTCAAGAATACGAGCAGGTCGCTGGCCGAAGTACCTATCTCGAGTAGCCAAGTTTTTAGGCGCTAATGATCTTTGGCCGCTGTCGCCAGAAGGTTTGTCTTCTATCAGATCGATCCACCGCTTGGCAGCTTGGCAGCGGGTGGCGGGTGGCTACGAGAAGTCTAGCCACTGTCGCCAGATCGCCAGACGGTGGATCGCTCTTCTGTGTGAGGGCTCCACCGCTTGGCAGCGGGTGGCTACGAGAAATCGTAGCCACTGTCGCTTGGATTTACCGCTTGGCAGCGGTGGCTACCAATTAGAACTCGCCGCGTTTGAGGAAATCGTTGACCAGCTGCGCGGTCTGTTGCTTGAACAATATACTCGAGTGAAAGCCGGATACGATTGTCGTATGCTCGACGAACGGGAGACTCGAGCTTTCATGGCGGACGACGAAGTCGCGCGTCGCCAGGATGATTCCAACTTCGTGGTGGGCAGCCAGCGTCTTGGGAAGCCTGTTAGCAAAGCTGTCTGGGCGGTCGCTGATTTGGATCAGGGGCTGGCTGAGCCAACCCAGTGCGCCGACAAAACGCGACGCTACATGCGAGCCTTGATTGGGTGGACACAACAGCACAATTCTCCCCAGTTTGTCGAAACTTTCAGCCAGCAAGGCCTGGCGGACAATCAACGAGCCCATGCTGTGCGCCACGATATGGATTTTGGCTATTTGGGCAGATTGCTGAAGCTTTGCGAGCTCCGCGCGCAATACCTCGGCATGGCGGCGAATATCGCCAAACAGGCTGCGATAGCCCCAGTTGAAGGTCCGATATCCCTGATGCCGCAATCGCCGCGCTAGTGGCTCCATCAACAACCAATGACCACCAAGCCCGTGAAGGATGACCACCGTTGCGGATGGTTGCGCAGCGTTTAGCCCTGGCCCGGCGCGCTCCGCGCTGCTAGCAGGATGAGTTGGGTTCGAAGCGGTTTTAATGGCGGACTCCCGCTGCTGTTTTGAGAATTGAGGGTCTATGATCTATACTCGTGACGACACACCCGCCCCAGAGCTTAACTTAGCCGACGCTGAATACTGAATAGGGAGAGCAACATTTTGAATCTGAGCACGCTTGCATCGCGAAACCGATTTACGGCGTTCTGCCTGGTGCTGCTGCTATTGCATAGTAATGCATGGGCAACAGAACCGCAGCGCGTGGCCGATGGAATCGATCTGCCCAAGTCCGACTGGCCCTGGTGGCGCGGACCGCTGAGAAACGGAACCGCAGATGCCGAGCAGACGCCGCCAACTGAGTTTAGCCCAACCGAGGGCGTATTGTGGAAAGCGATGATTCCTGGTCGCGGGCACGGCTCGCCCACAGTGGTCGGCAATCGCGTATTCCTGGCGACTTCGGACGAAGGCAGCGGAGCGCAGTCGGTGCTGTGTCTCTCCCGCGAAACCGGCGAAGTGCTGTGGCATACCGTGGTGCATAGCACTGGCGCTATGCGAAAGAACAACAAATCGACTGGTGCGTCGAGCACGCCTGCATGCGATGGTGAGAGAATTTTTATTAACTTTCCAAATAGCGACGCGCTGTTCACAACCGCTCTCGACTTGAACGGAAATCAGCTCTGGCAACAAAAGATATCGAACTATGTTGTGCATCAGGGGTATGGAGCGTCGCCATCCCTGTATCAACAGCTAGTGATCGTTTCGGCAGACAATAAAGGCGGCGGAGCGCTGGCAGGCCTTGATCGCAAAACTGGGGAAATCGTCTGGCGACGCGAACGGCCCACTAAGCCGAATTACCCAACTCCCACACTTCTACACGTTGCCGGAAAAGATCAATTGATCCAAGTTGGCTGCGATATGGTCGTGAGTTACAACCCTTTGACCGGTGAAACTAACTGGGAGACCCCGGGGGGCACCACGGAGTGTGTCACTTCAACGTTAACCGATGGTAACTTAATTTACACCAGTGGTGGTTATCCCAAAAATCACATGTCGGCAGTTAAAGCCGATGGAAGCGGCGAATTGGTTTGGGAGAACACGGAACGTTTGTACGTGCCTTCATTGGTTTTTAGGGACGGCTATCTTTATGGCGTGCTCGACGAAGGTATCGCCGTTTGCTGGAAGGCCGATACCGGTAAGGAAATGTGGAAGTCGCGACTGGGCGGCACATTTTCGTCATCGCCAGTCTTGGTTGACAACCAGATTTTTGTTTCCAACGAGGCTGGGGACTTTTTTGTCTTTCGCGCTCAACCTGATTCCTTCCAACGCATCGCTAAAAATCAGCTGGGCGACGAAGTTTTTGGCACGCCCACTATCGTCGGTGGACGTATTTACCATCGCGTTGCTCATCGAGACTCCAGTGGGGTACGCCAAGAAGTGCTCTACTGCTTGGGCCGGTAATGCCGGTAGCCGCGATTTTGCGCATCTGCGTGTCGAGTGCCGAGGAGCTGCCGTCGCGGAGCGACGGCAGGGATAGCAATCGCGCAACTTCGATACTCACGCTTCGGGTTACTAGAATTTCGAGCTAGCGCCATGCCGCTCGTAAAGTGGCGCTGCCCCATTAGGGATTGTTGACGATAAACTGCTCTCGGGTCAGTTTGCAGGTACGACTTATGGAACTGCTCGACAGCATTTGGCTCGACACGTAAAGGTTCGAACCTAGCGGAACAGTGATGGTGACCGATACTTCCTTGGTGCCATTGGTAATGTTGCTCGGCGTCGCGACGACAGTGGCACCACGAATTTTCAGACTAGCGAGAATGTGCTGAGCTGCAAGCTCTGCGGATTGACTTGTCGCGCCTGGCACAACAGCTCGGCGCGCACCTTCATATGCTGCATTCTCCACCGTGTTGCGAATGGTGTTGGCTCGTGAAAAATCGATCGCGCCGAAGAAGAGCATCAGCAGGATCGGCAAGACTATGGCTACTTCGACGGCCGTGGTACCACGGCGGTAGCAAGCAATTTGTTTTTTTCTAAGTTTCATAAACCAGTTCTGCTTGGCATCTAATCAATCAGTACAACGGGCAGATGTCGAGCCATTTCCCGGAAGGCTTCCTCGAGCGTCTGTGCGTCGGAGGCATGATAGTGGCGACCGCCGGTGGTGGTTGCTACGTCGATCATATCTTGCTGGTCGGCTGCATCCAGGAAAGTTACCGTATGGATGGTAATGCCAGCCGCTTTGGCATCCTGCGCAGCGAGCACAGGGTCTCGTCCAAAGTTCCACTTGCCATCCGTCATGACAATCATCGTCTTGGCGGCAAATGCTCGGGTTCCCGGGCCAGTGAGCACTTCTACTCCCATGTCGATTCCGGCGGACATGTTTGTTCCACCCAACATCACGTCGTCTCCGCGATCGGCAATTGCATTGGTAATCGCGGTGTAGTTGTTCCCCAGTCCAACGTCCAATTCGGTTGCAGGGAACGTTCGACCGGTGAGCTGTCCTTCGTATTCCGCGAGAGTTATATCCGAACCCCAGGTCACTAGAGCCACTTTTTGCGCCGCATTTGAGCTGGAGATAACGTTGAAGAACGCCGTCATTCCCGCCTCGAGTGCATCCCAGCGGCTGCCGACAGTCGGCGGGTAGACCACTGGATCAGGCGGGGCTGTTGGCGTTCCGGCCGGGTATGCCCAATCGACGCCTGACAAATCAAAGCACATGGAGTGAGACCGGTCGACAACCAGGCAAACTTCGCTTTCAGAGAACGCGGCAGTCGCCGTTGTTTGGGGATCGAACGAGCTTCGCCCCGTGACTCCCGACATCATCAGCGGAGAGGACTTACTGGCAGACACACGCACCGAATTGATTGGCGTTGCGCCACTAGTAAATGTCCACAGATTGTTCATGCTGCTATTGGCATGCCCCAGATCGATGTCAGCTGCAGTTAGCACGAGCGGAACACCGTTGACTTTATTTGCTGCCGCCAGATCGATGGCGGCTTGCACGGCCGCTTGAGATGAATCCAGTCGCGCAAGCGCCTCTGCGCCGGCTCGTGCTGCGGCGTCTGTCGCGGCCCGCATTTCGGTTCGTACCAATTGCATGTACGCTACGTTTAATGAGAAGGCTGCCATGATCAAAAAGACGCTGATTGTCGCGAGCACAAGTGCGATAGCGGTTCCGCGCCGAGATTCGATGTTTCCAATCTGCATGTCGATTCGCCTATTGCTTGACCATGACGACAGTGCTATCCCAATCTTGGCCGCTGAAAAACAGTTGAATACCATTCAGGTTTTGGTCGGCGGGGACAGAAACGGTTACACTTACTCTCGAACCGCGAAGCCAGCTAGTTTCCAGCGGAGGATCAAAGGTTACAGTGGCGCCGTTGATTGTTCGAGCTGAGAGAATTTCCTCTCCGCGCGTTTGCGCTGCAATTTTGGTACCGCCCGTACCTGTGGCAACACGAGCCGCCTCGTAAGCCGCAGCCGTAACAGCCTGCTTGAGGTAAACGGCGTTGCAGGCTTCAATTGATCCAAAAACAATGATTACCAGAATAGGCAAACATACAGCGAATTCAACGACCGCAAGTCCCGAACGGAACCTGCCAACACCTTGGTTGGCCAATCGCTTGCGTTTTCTGTGAAGCATCGAGTCGTTTGGTCGCAAATAGAATTTGATTTCTGCCTACTAGTTGCTTACTTCGCGGCTGGCGCCCAAGCCAGAGCACCAGCACTTTTTTAGCGCGGTAGTGAGGCCAGTGGGACCTGCCTGCCGATTGTAGCGATTAAGAGGCTGCGACTACCTTAAACGGTTCGGCTTGGTTCCTCGCTTCCGAGCACCAACTTGAATTGCTCCATTGTCTCCTCGAGCTTTTGATAGGCGAAGAACGAAGCCAATAGCCCAATGGCCGTGACGATAATTCCTGCCAGAATCAATCCTTTCTCCAAGTTACCCCCGCGAAAAAGTAACGAGGCGATAGCCGTCAGCGGGATCGCTAGCGCGGAGAGTAGATACCAACGAATGTGCCGATGAACGCGGGCACATCGCCGCGCGTAAAGCGAATCCTGCATCGAAGGCGCAATGATTTTCGGGTAATACAGAAGTACTGCCAGAAGTGTCATGCCAAAATAGGGATAGATCCAGGCGACTCCCCCACACAGTACCAGAGAAAAAAAGAAATGAAACGCATCCCAACTACCGAATTCCTCATGCATTGATGAGAACACCACAGCGAAGACGATGCCCGAGATGGTCCACAGAATTCCACAGATCAACGTGGCTTTATTGCCGATGTTCCACAGGTCCGATACTTCCCGGTCGCTTGCGCTCGCTCCCAGCCTGCTGCGGTGAATAATATGTGCGATGGGGAGCATGATCCATAGAAACAGTATCGCACCCGTGGGATAGACGATGGCATTCACCCACCAGGACACCAGTTTGAAGTCGTCCTCGATGCCCGCAACAGACTTATCCATTTCCTGCATGCGGCCGAGGTTATATTCGTAGTTAAAACGCGAGGCCGCCGTATTGGGGCCAAAGATAACGATCACTGCTAACAGCAATACGGGCAAGCTCAACAAACGGCCAGCAATACTTTTGGGCGGCGGTTCAAAGCGCACAGCTAACTCCGGGTGTAATGCTAGTCGCAATCGCGCGGCAGTTTCCTTGCCCGATTGAGGTCGCATCTCAGGATCGATTTGAAGCAAACTGCGGAGTACTTTTTCCAACACTCGTTCGGTGGGAGTGCTCGCCGGGATCGCTGCCGAAAATGGCTCTGCGCGCACGCGCCGTTGATGAATGACCGCTTCGGTCCAATTCGATGCCAAGCCCGTGAGCATCCACGGTCGCTTGCCTTGCCACAATTCCCACAGCACAATTCCCAAAGCATACAAATCCGAGCGGCCATCAAGTTGATCAGCAGCCATTGGATCGGTAGGGTCCGCAACCTGTAGCTGTTCTGGCGACATGTAGGCCAACGAACCGCCAAAATAAGCTGCAGCACCTGCGCGGCCGGAAAGCCCACTACAGCTCACGTTAAAATCCGCCAACTTGGGCACAGCTTCTGAGTTGAGCAGAATGTTAGCGGGCTTTACGTCGCGGTGTAGGACACCCTTTTCAGCGGCATAGCCAAGCCCGTCGGCCAATTGAATCCCCATCCAGGCGACTACTTCGGGCCATTCCATGGCGGCTAGCTGCGATCGAATGCCTGACTGTTCGGGAATCGATTGATTGGCTCCCATTAAGTTCTTGTCGATCGACTCGAGAATGTGCTTTCCACGCCAGGTTTCACTCGGCAACGAACGCACTTGTTTAATACAGTCTGCGAGCGTCCCGCCGGCCAAGTACTGCATGTACAGTAAGATGGCGGGCGTCTGCGCCACGCCGCAATTTGCGATTTCTCTTTGATCATACACGCGGACGATATTCGGGTGATCCAACTGAGAAAGCGCCTGCGGCTCCTCGCTGCCACGCGACGTAGCCTTCAATGCCACTAGCCGATGCATCGAAACCTGTTTTGCCAAATAGACTCGTGCAAAGGCTCCTTGACCAAGCTGCTTCAACACGTGAAAGTCGTCCACAATCGCATCGATCGGAAGCTCCGGCACGCGTCCGGCTCCATGCGTATCCACGTTGGTCTCGCCACCTGCCAGCCACTTACCAATCGTGTCTGCCAAATCGGGAAACCGCTGTCGATAATCATCCCAACGCGGACGATCGCCTGCAGCTCGCCGCAATTGCACTTCTTCCAAGACCAAATCAAATGGTATGGCTTCTTGCGGAAGTATCTCGCCGACGGCTGGCCAATAAAATTCGAGTGACCGCGGAGCTCGCTTGGTTACTTCGGCTCCGTCCGCCGCCAAGGAGTCCTCGTGGGATGCGTGTTGTGCGGCCATCGCCAAATCGAACTTGATGAGCTCGACGACGATTAATTGTTTGGCCGTCAATGGAACATCAGGTATCAAATCTAGAATTTGTTCTGGCCGCTCAACCGGCGCAAACGTCGACAGCTGCTCCAAACACAATTCGAGCAACGCAAACGAGGCTTCGATCGTATCCTGTTCGGGGAATTCCGGTGGATCTAGACTTGTCGAATCCATAGGCGAGTAGTTTTTTTATTAAAAAGGCCGGATGTCTGCGCCACCCTAAAGTCCGCCGCTGATCTACCGACCGCTGCTCTCTTAATTCACTGCAGCAGGAACCGTCAGTCAAGACCTGATTATAGCCGCAACCTCTGAGTTCGCATCTGGCGCATCGCTCAAGTGCCATTCCCCGGGTATGATAGCCGAGCAACTTTTCGCGATTCGACTGCAAGCCGGACGCGAACGCACAATTTCTTAACAGGAACCAGTGCGAATGGAAATGACAATATTAATCGGAGGTCTGGATGCCGCCCAAAAAATGGAATTTTGACGCTCGCGATCGACAAGCAATCGAGCGTTTCGCGGATCGCTGCGAGGTTTCTCCCATTGTCGCCCAACTGCTGCTCAAACGCGGCATCCACACGCCTGCTCAGGCTAAGAGCTTTCTTCATCCCAAACTCGTCGATCTACGCCCCCCTGAGGAACTGCCGGGTCTACCCGCTGCAGTGAATCGAATTTGCCAAGCCATCTCAGCCGGTGAAGAAATCGTGGTGTATGGCGACTACGATGCCGATGGCATGACCGCCACCGCAATCCTCTATCGCTGCTTGTCGCTAATGAAAGCGAAAGTGACCTACCATCTTCCCAACCGCATGGAGGAGGGTTACGGGCTGCACACTACTTCGATCGAAACCCTAGCCGAGCGCGGCAAAAAACTTCTGATCACCGTCGATTGTGGCATCGCCAGCATAGAACCGGCACGGCGTGCCAAAGAGTTGGGAATGTCGCTGGTTATCACCGACCACCATCGCTTTGGCGATGTGCTACCAGATGCGGATGCGATTGTTCATCCGGCTCTGCCGGGCAGCAATTATCCATTCACCGGGCTGTGTGGAGCGGGCGTCGCTTTCAAACTGGCGTGGGCTCTATGTCAGCAGCATAGCGGTGCGCAGAAAGTGATTGAGCCGCTACGGAATTTTCTGCTGCAAGCCGTCGGGCTAGCTGCCATCGGCACAGTTGCTGACGTAGTTCCGCTATTGGATGAAAATCGAATTATCGTTCGCAACGGTCTGAAAACACTTCAGGACAACCCGCCGCTAGGCTTGCAGAAGTTGATGGAGCTCACGAAAATCAATGAAAAGCGCGAGCTCAGTTCCGAGGACATTGGTTTTACGTTGGCGCCGCGTCTAAACGCAGCCGGTAGACTTGGCCAAGCCCAACTGGGAGTCGAGTTGCTGATCACGGAAGATCCAGATCGCGCTCTGGCGCTGGCCAACTACATCCAAGTTCTAAACGACAATCGCAACAAACTCGAGCGCAGTATTCATCTGTCGGCATCCAAGCAGATCAAGGAAGTGCATTGCCCGGATGAAGATCCAGCCTTTGTCCTCGCGTCGCCAACCTGGCATCCCGGCGTAATCGGAATTGTGGCTGGAAAATTAGCGGAAAAGTATCATCGACCCGTGGTCTTGATCGCGCTGGATAAACTCGGAACACGACCAGGCACAGGTTCTGCGCGGAGTCCCAATGGAGTCAATTTGCACGCTGCCTTTCAGGAGTGCCAGAGCCTGCTAGTTTCGGGCGGAGGTCATGCCGCAGCCGCTGGCCTGCGCATTGAAGAAGCCAATCTCGGCGCTTTCCGCGCCGCGTTTCTCGAAACCGTCGCCGAACAGTTGGGCGAGGAAGAGAGCAGGGCAGAAATCAGCTTTGATGCAGAAACTGCACTGGGACAGCTCGATCATAGTGTGATGAACCAACTCGAACTATTAGCGCCGTTCGGCATGGGAAATCCGCGACCGATCTTCTGCGCCGTGGGAGTCGAGTTGGCTGAAGCTCCGAAATTGATGGGCGAAAGCGGTCGCCATATGAGCGTCCAACTTGCCCAATACGGTCATCAGATTCGCGCCGTCGCATTTGGTCAGGCCGAAGAGTGGTTGCCTGAGCTAGTGAAACACTCGCTACCGATCGACGTCGCTTTTCGCCCAGTGATAAACGAATTTCGCGGTTATCGCAAAATTGAATTGCAACTAGTGGATTGGCGACCCCACCAATCTGCCACTACTAGCGCACTTGCATCACCACCCGGATTAACTGAGCCACCTCCAACAGCGCTACCTTTAACAGAGTCGCCCTTGCAAGGGCCCCATGCACGTGGACCACGCAGTCTCGCTGATAAAACAGCGCCGCAAGCAGGCCATTGAGCTCGAAAAAGGCGGCAAATTCAAGAATGGGAGGTATAATCTGGGTACCCTCTCCGTGTTTTCCCTCCCACCTTGCATTCCCTCCTACCGTGTTTTTACTGTGTTTTGTCCTCCCACTGGCCACAACTGTTGATTTGCTTCCACTGGAAATAGTCGGCAATTCGGGCGATACTAACGTTCGATCGGCTCACCACCAGCGTTGGCAATTGGGCGCGAGGCCATTGTCCAAGGCGCTGGCGGCAAATCGAACATTTCCCTAAGCTAAATTCCCAATCCGAATTTCCAGATCTGAACTTACAGATCCCAGTTTACTCAACCACTCCCAAATCCAAGAGGTTCTCTGGCATGACATTTCG
Source organism: Pirellulaceae bacterium (assembly GCA_041736515.1). Lineage (GTDB taxonomy): Bacteria > Planctomycetota > Planctomycetia > Pirellulales > Pirellulaceae > Aureliella. Next base: position 4,371 of record JBGSTP010000298.1, on the reverse strand, counting down.
CGATGCTGCAGGTTGGTTTCTCAAACCACCAACTGCTCTGCGCAGGACCGTCCCTTGTTTCTTTCTCGCTTGTTCGTTGATGGTTGCCGGTGGCAGCCCGCTGACAGCGGCCGAGCCCGCTGATTGGTTTCAATGGCGCGGCCCTGAGGCCAACGGGATCTCGCGAGAGACGAACTTGCCCGAGTCCTGGTCTCCCAAAGGCGAAAATGTTCTTTGGTCCAAAGACGAATACGGGACGCGGTCAACCCCGATTACCAGCCGTGGAAAACTCTACATCGTTACGCGATACAAAGAGGAAACAACAGAGGAAGGCGAACAACTAGTTTGCCTCAATGCGGATACTGGAGATGTGGTCTGGGTTCATCATCACAATATCTTCTTGTCCGATGTGCCCACCGAACGCGTTGGTTGGTCGAGCCCCATCGCCGATCCAAAAACTGGAAATATCTATTGGTTGGGACTCGGGTGCCAGTTCCTGTGCCTCAACGGTGAAACCGGCGAGGTGATTTGGGAACACGCCTTGAGCGAAGAATACGGTATGCTCAGCACGTACGGGGGCCGTACCAACTTTCCAATTGTGTTCGACGACCTAGTGATCATTAGTGGCGTAATGACGCAATGGGGCGAACATGCCGTACCAGCGCATCGCTTCGTAGGCTTCGACAAACGCTCTGGTGCTGCAGTCTGGTTTTCTATGACTCGCCCCAGACCAGAGGACACGACTTACAGCACGCCGTTTCTGACCACATTCAATGGGCAGGCGGCCATGGTCTTTGGGGCTGGCGATGGATTCATTTATGCCATGCAACCTCGCACTGGCAAAATCATTTGGAAATACGATTGTTCGGGACGCGGAATCAATACGCCGCCAGTCGTTGTCGATGGAGTTGTGTATTGCGGCCACCGGGAACTCAACACGGCCGATCCAAATGTGCTGGGAGCCATTTTTGCAATCGACGGCAACAAAGCCGCTCAAGCTGCAGGCGGTGAAGTGAAAGAGGAAGACCTCAAATGGAAACTTAGCGGACGCAGTGTCGAAGGCAGCCAGCCGCTGCTCATCGATGGCAGACTGTATGTGGTGGAAGATGGCGGCAAGCTCGACGTGATTGAACCTGAGACTGGCAAAATCATCTTTGAGCGCAAGATAGGCCGTCGCCCCGGTTCGATTGTCTACGGCGATGGCAAGCTTTACGCGTGCGAGCAAACCGGCAATTTCTGGGTCTTCAAACCGACCGCTGACGGCCTGGAGGAAATCGCGCGAGTCCAATTGCGCAGCGAGGAGCTGCTAGCTGCTCCAATCATCAGTGGCGGAAAGATCTTCGTCGCGTCCACTAAGCGACTTTACTGCATTGGCACCAAGGGAGTGACACCCACTGCCGGCGCAATTCCCACGCCTGCGGCCGAGGCCGATAAGTCTCAGGACCAAACGGTGGCCCACATTCAAATCGCGCCAGTCGAAGCCATGTTGGCACCCGGCCAATCGACGCCCTATCAGGTACGCGCCTACAACAAAAATGGCCAGTTCCTGAAGTTAGTCGAGGCGCAATTTAGCGCGGATAGCGGCGAAGTAACCGCTGAAGGCAAGTACACGGCCCCAGCCGCTGCGGCTCATCAAGCGGTCAAAATTACTGCCACCTCCGGTGAGCTGACGAGTGTGGCGCGAGCTCGCGTGATTCCTCCACTACCCTGGAAATTCGACTTCACTGACAAGGCGGTGCCGGTGACTTGGATTGGCGCGGCCTATCGCCATCAGCCCAAGGAAATCGAAGGCGAAGCCATGCTGGTCAAAGTTGCGACGATTCCCAAGGGTACACGCAGTCAATCCTGGATGGGATGGACCACGTTCCACGACTATACCATCCAAGCCGACGTGTATTCGAACGCGAATGCAGACAACGGTCGACGCGCGGACATGGGACTGATCAATCAACGCTACACCTTGGATCTCATGGCTAAAGACCAATTGCAAATTCGTACCCTGACCTCGCGCGTCGAACAGCGATTTGGAAAGACAGTGCCATTCGTGTGGGAAAAAGAGACTTGGTACACATTGAAGTTCCAAAGCGAAAATCACGACGGCAAAGTGACTCTTCGCGGCAAAGCATGGAAGCGCGGAGAAGAAGAGCCCAAGGACTGGGTAGTGGAAGCTACCGATGAGGTTCCTAACACCATCGGCAGCCCCGGTTTGTTCGGCAATTCGACCGAAGCCGAATTCTATATCGATAACATCGAAGTTACCCCTAACGCAAAATAAACAAGGCAGATCAACAATGCATCGAACAATAACACGCTACGCGACTTTGCTCGCCGCGATCCTCCTCGCGCCGCAGTTCTCCATCGCGCAAACCTACGACGCAGTAAAAATTGTCCGCGAGAAAATTAACGAACAGCTCAAGGTCGGCGAGCGCGATTGGCCGCAATGGGCCGGTTCGTATTTGCGAAATAACGTGACCGACGAAGCGGGCATTGCAACCAAGTGGGATGTCACCAAAGGTGAGAATATCCGTTGGTCGATGCCGCTTGGATCGGAGACGTACGGCAACCCAGTTGTAGCCAATGGCAAGGTCTACGTTGGTACCAACAATGGAGCTGGCTATATCAAGCGCTATCCCAACGACGTCGATCTGGGTTGCTTGCTGTGCTTCAATGAAAAAGATGGCACCTTCCTCTGGCAACACTCGAGCGAAAAACTGCCATCGGGACGCGTGCACGACTGGCCAAACCAAGGCATCTGCTGCGCACCGTTGATCGATGGCGACCGACTCTACTACGTCACCAGCCGAGGTGAAGTCGTGTGCTTGGACACCGAGGGCTTTGCCGATGGCGAAAACGATGGCATCACCACTGAGGCCAATGAAAACAAAGATGAAGCGGATGTCGTCTGGAGTTTCAATCTGATGAAGTCGCTCGGGGTTTCGCAGCACAATATGTGTAGCTGCTCGGTGACTTGCGTCGGCAACTTGCTCTTTGTCAATACATCCAACGGTGTCGACGAAGGCCACCAAAATCTTCCCAGCGAAGATGCGCCCAGCTTCATTTGCATGAATCGTGAAATCGGTTCGGTACTATGGACCGATAACTCGCCAGGCAAGAACGTCCTGCATGGACAATGGTCGTCTCCCACCTATGCTGAACTTGGCGGTGTGGCACAAGTGATTTTCGGCGGTGGCGACGGATGGCTATATAGCTTTGCGGCTGCTGGCGAAAACGGACAATCAAAACTCTTGTGGAAATTCGACTGCAATCCCAAGGAATCGCTGTATGTCCTCGGCGGCTCTGCAACTCGCAATCACATTATCGCCACTCCAGTGATTTATGATGGGCTAGTATACGTGGCCGTTGGCGAGGACCCTGAACACGGTGAAGGCGATGGACACCTGTGGTGCATCGACCCGACCAAGCGCGGAGATGTCAGCCCTACCATCGTCTACAATGCGAAAGATCCGCAGAACCCCATTCCGCACAAACGTCTGCAAGCCATGGTGGCCAAAGACGGCGATTTGCAACGCGACAATCCTAACTCAGCCGCACTCTGGCATTATGTCGGTAAGGACACTGAAGAGTTCGAGACCACCATGCACCGCAGTTGTGGTACCGTCGCTATCAAAGACAACCTGCTGTTTATTGCTGACTTCAGCGGTGTATTCCATTGCCTGGACGCCAAAACCGGCGAACCCTTCTGGACCTACGACATGTTCGCAGCCTCTTGGGCCTCGCCGTTGATCGTTCAAGACCGTGTTTACATCAGCGACGAAGACGGCGATATCGCGATTTTTAAGGTCTCCAAGACTCAGGAAATGATCGCGGAAATCAACATGGACAGCGCTGTCTACACGACTCCTGTAGCTGCCAACCGTACGCTGTACATCGCCAACCGAAATCGCATCTATGCCATCGAGGAAGGTGCCAAGAGCAAGCCGGCAGAGTAGGCTCAGCTTGGGCTAAACTCGGAGAGCAATCTCTCCTACGCCAATGGCGTAAAATTTTATCGCCCTGGGGTGACGGCTCAGCCACTCACCCCAGGTGGACGAACGCAATACGCCTTTCCGCCCTCCGACACTGCTGGCTGTTCCAACGGCAGCTTCACAACTGGATCTCTTCGCGGAGCTTCTGCATGCCGCGAAAGACCAACCCCGCCACAGCCTCGGTGGATTTGCCAAGCTGATCAGCTATCTCGGCCAACGTGGCTCCGTGCCAGTATTTCAGCATGATCGCCTGTCGCTGTTCAGTGGTCAGCTTGAGCATCGCCTTGGCCAACTCGTTGGCTCGATCGTGTCGATGCATAGCGGCGCTGGGCGAAGATACATCTGCGGTCAGTAAGTTCGCCAACTTTAGCGAGGACTGCTCGACCGCCTGGATCGATTGTTCGCG
>JBGSTP010000004.1:0-13724 GCA_041736515.1 Pirellulaceae bacterium | reverse complement strand
ACTCTACGGATACTTGTGACGGTCGGATGTTTCGCTATCGTTGGCTTGGCGATGGTGGGGACTTGGGCACACAGATGTAGTTGGCTGCGCTGTCAGGACGACGGTTGGTTCGTACTATTCTGGATGCCGACACTCTACTTCACATTGCTGCACATGATTTTCGTCGGTTCGATTCGCTACCGCGAACCAGCCGTGCTTGTGCTTACGGTAGTGGCCGGCTTAGGGATGTCAAAGTTGTTGTTTTCAAAGTTGCACACAGAAGAATCTCGTCACGGTTAACACGTTCTAGGGCGCATGGAAGTGCCTCGAATCGCAGTAAAAAACTCGAATGCAAGCGGGCCAGTGGGCTCAATGGTTGATGCTGCGCGGTCAGCGGCGACGCCACGGAAAGCCACTGCGGCACAGACTCGATTCGGGTTAGATTGTCCGCGGCGCGGGCCGGCGCTATTGTGGTTAGTCATCGTCTTAGCTGCCGTTGCTGCCATTCTGAGCTACCAAGCCGTAATCGGAAAATTCAATCGCCAGTTGCATATTGCGGTGACCGATCGACTGAAAGAGTCATTTCCCACCGCTAGCGTTTACCTTGGTCGTGTGACCTACAACAACCAGGGTGACTTGGTCGTGAACGACTTTCGGCTGGCTGTAGTGAACAGCGCGACCAACAAGTTCCGCCAGGTAATCAGCTGCGAGCGCGCGGTGCTTACTGGCGACTTGGATATAGCGCACTGGGTACAACAATCGATACAAATTAAAAGGATCGACTTGCACGGTGTGCAGATGGATGTATGGCCGCAGACTGGTAGCCAATGGTCGATCCAAGATTTGAAGATGGTATCTTCCGCCAACTCTTGCATGCCGACGATTGCAGTTCACGATGCGTTGATGAAGGTGTATCCCAACAACTCGCCGAAAGCGACGGCGATTGTGTTGCATGACATCCAAGGTCTCGTCACACCAAAGATTCCGTCCTTGACCGACGAGTGTTCACCAGCGGCGCTCTCGATCAACTTCTCGGCAAGCAGCAGCGGTTTAATGCGACGCATCACGACCCAAGGCTGGGTGGACTCGCAAAAGCAGACTTGGAAAGTCGACGGAGTAGTTGAGAACTTTGAGTTCACACACGAGTTGATCGAGAAACTGCCGCCGCAAGCGACGCTTTACTTGAATCAGATCGCGGGTCTTGAATGCGAGGCTTCATTCAACTACGAAGTTTTCAGTCGACCGCTGATGTCTCCTGGATTCGAAGTCAAGAACGGCGTCATTTCAGATGGTCGACTGCAGGACGCGCGGTTGCCGTATCCGCTTGATCACCTGCATGGCAAGTTCTTTTGCAACAATGCAAAGTTGCAACTGCGCGATTTGGTGGCGACCAGTGGCAGTACCACTTTGACGCTCGGAACAGACATTGAGGGCTTTACGCCGGACGTACCAATTACGATTTTTGCAAGTGCTTCCGGACTGGAGTTGGATCGACGTCTATACGATTCGTTGCCAACATCGTGGCAGACTTATTGGGATCGTTTGCAGTTGGAAGGAAGCGCTGACGCCGAACTGAAATTAATGTTCGACGGCAAGAGATGGTCGACCGTTGCAACATTTGATTGTCAGGACATATCGATGACTCCCTGGTTATTTCCTTATCGACTGGAGAAAGTAACTGGAAAAGTAATGTATGCAGACGGACGTGTTAGCAGTGAACTGCTATCTGGTTTGTCTGGTGGTCAACCGGTTCAGGGCGCGGTGCTATTGATCAACGCCGGTGGCGACCAATGGGTTGGTGAGGTAGCGTGTCGTACTTTGGGCGCGGTTGCTGTCGATGAGAAATTAATCTCGGCATTAACACCTGTCGGTAGCGCGCAGAGCCCTGCGGAGTCTTTTGTTCGAACGCTGCATCCCAACGGCGTAGTTCAACTGACCAGTGCCACATTCAAACGCAGTTCAACGCCGGGTGATACATGGCATCGTTCGATTGACGCTAGTGTCTACAACGGCAAGATTCGCTACGACGGATTTGAGTATCCCATCTATGAGATTCGAGGTCGGATCGAAGGGAACGATGATGAATGGCGGTTGCACCAATTCGAAGGGCGCAATGGCAGTGGTCGCATTCAGTGCAACGGAAGTTGGTTGGCCGTAAAAAAAGGGCAGGTGCCGCTGAACTTGCAGTTTCGCGCTTTGGCAGTCCAGTTAGATGATGAGTTACAGCAAGCCCTACCACCCGATGCCCAATTCTTGTGGAATCAGTTGCAGCCGGTGGGCGCGATGGATGCGATTGACGTGACGCTGGTCCGGTCAAGTCCAAATGAGCAGGTAGAGCTCGCCGTATCGCTGCGCGAGGAGAATTCGTCGAATGAGACGAGCGGTCGATCTCTGCGATTGTATCCCCGAGAGTTTCCTTTCTGGCTGACGGATGTCGCTTGTAATGTTACTTATTCACCAGGCAAGATTCATATCGAGTCTGCATCGGCGTCGAATGGTGCGAGTCGGATACTGGTCAAAGGCGATTGCATTCGTGATCCGGTCAAGCAGCAGTGGATCGCTGATATGCATTGGTTACCATCAACACGCTTGATTGTGAACAATCAGTTCCTGAAAGCGTTGCCCGCCACAATTCGTCAATCCTTGGTGCGACTGGATTTTCGTGGCCCCATGAGTGTGCTTGGAAACAGTCGCATTGTTCTGACCCCAAGCGCTGAGGAAGGCATTACAACCTCGTGGAATTGCCAGTTGGACATTGAGGACGGGCAATTGGGCGAAGGCAACTACGTCGACGCAATGCGCGGCTCGATTGAGTTAGAAGGCAAGAACGATGGCAAAACGATCTTGGCGTCCGGCAGAGTCCTGATGGACGCGGTAACTCTGAAGGGAGTTCCGGTGACTCGTGTCACGGGGCCGTTTGCGCTCGTTGGTAGCCGCCTGTTCTTCGGCCGCGCGATCAGCGAAGCGCTGCCCCAAGCCTCAGGTGAGCAGGCAATGGAAATGAGTGCGGATGCGTTAGCTGGAAAACTTGTGGTTTCCGGACATGGCCAGCTCGACAGCGGAAAATTTTATGTCAATGCCAACCTGAAGGGGGCCGAACTATCGGCTCTGTTGCAAGATGTCGGTGTGAATCGCGCGACCACTCCCGGTCTTTGTGAAGCGGAGTTGGACTTCAACGGCGTACCGTGGAATACACAGACGTATCACGGCACGGGTAGTATCCACTTGAGTAACGCCGAGTTGTATCAATTGCCGTTTATGATCAAGCTGCTCAGTTTTACTCGGTCAGTTAGCAACAATGATGCTGCGTTCACTACAGCCGACATCAAGTTTCAGATGGACGGCGACCATATTCCGTTGAACGTTGCTTGTGAAGGCGATGTGCTGCGAATGGTTGGCAAAGGTTGGACGAACTTGCGGCGCGAGATCGAACTGGATTTATACACTTACGTTGGGCGACGCAATGTTGTTCGCAATGTGATCGATCCGCTGCTATCTGAATCACCGTACGCATCGACAATGATGATCGCAGTGCGAGGATCGCTCGATAGTCTAGATATGAAGCGTGTACCGTTCCCGCAGTTGGAAAGCACTTTACAGCAGATGTTCCCTGAAGTTGCTGAGCGACGCCAGGAGAACCCGATTCTTCCTTGGCGGCAGTGAGATGGCAGTGCTGCGAGTTTGAACACGCCGCCGCTGCGAAGTTCAAAAAACATGTGCCAGATACGATCCACTTCGCCATGCGCCCCTCCCGCTGGTGAAGCCAGCGATGCCGCTCCAATCGCTGGCAACTGCCTTTGCTCTGTGCGACAATCGTTAAGCGATACGCCGGTCGTATTAACAATTGGGCGCAGATCGCAAACTTTCTGCACGAAAGTTATATTGAGGTGGAGTTGAGAGGACGGACATGCATGCAGATCGAGCCCTAATTACGTGCGCTCTAGCAAATCGCCTCGACCTCATCACCAATCAAGATGTGGATCGTGCACTTCGAGCTTGGGTTGATTGTAAAGAGAAGTCTATCTCCACGATTCTAAGTGAGCTTGGGGCACTTACACCAGATGCAAAGCAGCTGCTTGACCATGCCGTTGATCGACACATTGCTCAGCACGGAAATGACATGGAGCGGTCTCTGACGAGCGTTGGCGCGACCGTAGCAGAGTTTGTGGATATACTCGAGTCGTCAGGTGATGAAGAGCTTCGCCGATTGCTTCGCTTTGGAAATGCATGGACGGCAACCATACCCGCCGTATCTGAAGGTATTGATCGGCGACTTTACTCTTTTCCAAACTCAACGCGCTATTGCAAGATCGTACCTCATGCAAAGGGGGGGCTTGGGGAAGTCTACATTGCTCACGATATAGAGGTGCACCGTCGCGTTGCACTCAAGGAGATACAAGCTCGTTTTGCTAATAATCAGGACTGCTGCGAACGCTTTGAGTTTGAAGCAGTGCTGACTGGCAGTCTTGAACACCCCTCGATCGTCCCGATTTATGGAGTGGGAAGGTACTCTGACGGTAGACCCTACTACGCGATGAAGTTTATTGAAGGCGACAGTCTTTCCAACAAGATTCGCCAACTCCATACCGGTTCCGGAATTACCGATGGTCGCAACAGACTGAACGCAGAAGGTCGGTCTCTACTTACGCGTTTTGTCAGCGTATGTCAGGCGATTGATTATGCACACAGCCGCGGTGTTATCCATCGCGATTTGAAGCCGGCAAACATTATGTTGGGTGCGCACGGAGAAACACTAGTCGTTGATTGGGGCTTGGCAAAGAGGCTGTCAGGAGATGCCGGAAATGATTCGACAGTTCCAGATGCATATGAGCAACTTGGCAGAGATCTGAAGGTCACACTGGCGGGATCTACGGTGGGAACACCTGCTTACATGAGTCCCGAACAGGGGCACGGCAAGCTACATGAATTAGGGCCTTTAACCGACGTATTTGGATTGGGCGCGACCTTATATTCAATGCTGACTGGACGACCACCGTACGAGTCGAAAGGGAGCGCGGAACTGTTCTACACGCAAGTTCAGGAAGGTAAGTTCCCTACACCGCGTTCACTGAAGAAAGACATCCCTGCACCTCTCGAAGCCATATGCTTGAAAGCAATGGCACTCAAACAAACCGATCGCTATTGCAGCGCTAAAGAGCTGGCGAGAGACGTCGAGGCATTCTTGGCAGATGAACGCGTCGACGCCTTTAAAGAGTCAATTGTCGCGAGAATCATGCGCGAATTTCGACGCGACCTCGGTAGTGCCCTCTTGGTATGCGTGGTCGCCGTATTTGGCTTTCAATTCTTGGTGTTCAGCATCTTAAAAAATGTGTCTCCCGTCCTATTCGATGAAATCGTTGCTGTCGTCGGCAAGTATAGCGCTGCCATTCGTTTTGGCATTGTTGCCGGCACATTCACTGGCTTCATTCGCTCACAACTCAGCGGGCACCGCAGCTTGGCAACAACGGCTAGAAACATGATGTTATATGGATTTGTCTTTGTAGTCATTGTCTTTGTGGGCTGTAGGCTTTGGGACGATCTGCGGGAATGGTTTAGCATCACAATGCAGCAGAGCACTGGCGAAACCTCGTGGATACAATCTCCATGATCATAAAGTAAAATGGCTGGCTCTTGCTTGCGTTTCGAACAGGGTGGTTTGCGAATTGTCGCAAAGAGAATGTAAGCGTGGCTGAAACTTTGAAGCAATAATAACTGCAACTCGAGGGGTTCCGATGATGAAAGCATGTGTTCTCGCCGCCATCATGTTCGTTTGCCATTCTGTACCGTCGTGGGGACAATCTCTTAATGTAGATTCTCTCCTAGCATCAGGGAAGTTCGATGAAGCTGTTTCGACGTTAGAGGCGCATCTTAAAGTGCAGCCTAGTGATGACACAGCCCGCTTGGGTTTGGGAATTACACAATTTGTGAATGCCCTACAAGTTTTGGGACAGTGATTGTCAGATTACGGTCCACGTATTGGATTTAATGTGCCGAATAACCCTACGGTCGCCGATGTACCCATCCCCGCAGAATCGCTCACTTACCAAATCTTGCAAGGAATCAATCTAGAATGGCTAAACAGCCTCTCGAAAGTCGAAACCACGCTATCGATGATCACCAGCGATGAAATTAAGCTGCCAGTTCATGTGGGTCGTGTGGTCTTGAACTTGGGCACAGCTGAGACTAGATCGTTGTCGCTACTACCAATCTTGCGGCAATTCGATTTGAGAATTGCTGGCCGCGAAGATGACTTTGTCATTGTGTTCGACCGCGCAGACGCTGAATGGTTGCGGGGATACTGTCATCTTCTATCGGCTCTCTCGGAGATGATGATGGCCTATGACGCCCAGGAACTGTTCGACGTAGCAGCTCATCGATTCTTTCAACATACTAAAACACCGCACCTATTTTTGCGCGAACAGAAGCGAGTTGGAGAAAGCCCGTTTATTGACATTGAGGACTTCTCCGACGCGATTGCCATTGTGCACTTGTTGCGATTTCCAATTGTAGATCGGAAGCGGATGGAAAATGCACTTAAACACATTGAACAGGCCATATCGCTCAGTCGCCAAATGTGGAAGCGAATTTTGGCTGAAACTGATAATGATCGCGAATGGATTCCTGGTCCAAAGCAGTCCGGGGCGATCCCAATCCCAATAACGACCACAATGGTCGACAATTGGATTCGTGCGTTAGACGAATTCGAACAGATTCTGCAAGGGGCCAAACTAGTTCCATTTTGGCGAGGCAAGCCAACGCGCGGTATCAACGTGCGTCGGGTGTTTCTAGAGCCGCGGCAACTCGACTTCGTCCTTTGGGTTCAGGGGGCTGCGGCAACACCTTACCTCGAAGAAGGTGAGTTAACGAAGGCCGGCACATGGCAGCAAATTAATGCTGCTTTCGGCGGACGGCTTATAGGTTTTGGATTTTGGTTCAATTGACGATTGCGCCGTGAAACCTGCTCGCTTACTTTGATCAACTCACAGCGATCAAGCATTTCAAAGGACAGAATAAGCCACATCAATTCAAGGTGATCTAGCAATTCTTTCTGCTCGTCCATCATTTTGGCCTTTGCTGATCAGAGGTTATCGCACTGTTCGAACGGAAATGCTATGCCTTCTTCGTCGCGGTCGGGGGAAGAGGATCACGCTGATGCCTGCTAATTGATGAGCGAACTTGGTGTTCAGGGAAACTTGCGTTTCGGTGGCTCGATTGGATCCGAGGCCCACAGCGCAAATGCCAAGCTATCGAGTCGCATTACGTCGTTCGTACCTTCCACGAGAAACGAGAAGTCGTATTGCCAACCTTCCCAAACCATCATCACAACAATCTTCTCTTCATGAGCCTGAGGCGCTAGCCGATCTTCTGCCCAAAACAACGACGGTGTTGTCGCTTCTTGGATCACAGGAACTACCGAAGATTGGGTGATAGGAAGCAGCTCATTCTTAGAGAGACTACTGCACCGCTGGATCTTTTTCTTTTCGAGCTCAAGACCGTATTTCCCAGCCACCTGCCTGCCGGACTTGTGAGTCATGGTAGCAACAGGACAAAACGCCCGGAGATCTGCTTGCCATAGGGAATTAACGGAGTTGCAGTACTGGACAGTCACCGTTCTCAGCGGGAACCTGACACTCACCACGACAGCAAATAGATGTGCAATAATCATGGTCCTCATCCGCAGTGCAGTACTGGTTAACCATCAACTTGGCCGGGCAGAATGGGCAAATGCGAAAAATGTGCACGCGGCGCTTGATCGCCACTTTACAGGCCTTACAATCCCTGCATTCTCAGCAGGGCAATAGGTCAACAACGATTTCGCTACGAGACCCCGACAATCTCGCCGTAGGTTCGCGCTCGTATCAGCGTGTCTCAGGTTTGGTCGAAGAGGTTCTTCATAAGCAGCGTGGCAGCATCGACTGATTTTCCAATTCGCTCGAACAATAGAATTGACTTGCAGGAACCTAAAGAATGGTCGCGCCGCAGGAATTAAAGTGTTGGTATGCCCAGATTGACGATGAGCAGCTGGGGCCGTTGACGGATCGTGAGCTTCGCTCGCTCGCGGCCAGTGGCAAACTAAAGAAAGACCACGTTGTTTGGAAGTCAGGGAGGCAGGTGCGTGTCGCTGCTGAAAAAGTTCGAGGATTGTTTCGAGACATGGAAGACAAACAGGATGGCACGTTAGACCAGAATCCCGCACAACCCTTCGATGTCTTCATCTCGTATTCTTCCGATGACAAGTTAGTCGCAGATGCCGTTTGCGCCGGGCTTGAAAACACGAAGATTCGGTGCTGGATTGCGCCGCGCGACGTGTTGCCAGGAATACCCTATGCCGAAGCGATTATCGAAGGAATCAGCAATAGCCTTTTGATGATCGTTGTATTTTCTGAGTCAGCCAATTCCTCTCAGCAGGTTCAGCGTGAGATTGAGCGAGGCGTCAGCAAGGGCTTACCAATAATTCCATTTCGCATTGAGGATGTGAAGCCGTCTAAGTCCATGGAGTATTTCTTGAGCGCGCCGCATTGGTTAGATGCACTTACTAAGCCGCTTGAGTCTCACATTTTGAGGCTGGCGAAAGTTGTGCAGGCAGTGCTCAATCCAGAGAAGTCGGAATCAGCTTCATCCAAGAAGCAGAACACAAGGCCAACTACACAAAGCTCTGTTGAAACCCGGACTTCTTCTCAACCGTCAAACTGGGGCGCCTTAGCAGGCGGTCGAAGACTCTTCGGCTTCTGGTCAACTCTCCGCTCAACGAGCAAGTCTCTTCTTCTGATTGCCTTTGCGACTCTCTTCCTTTCCACCTTACTACTTCTGTGGGGTCGACCAAATGAGTTGGCTGAACAGTACAGGCAATACAAACTGGATCTAAACACCGGCCGCGGTTCGATCTTCTTCCTTAGAACCAATGCCCCTACAAGCTTTACCGATTGGCTTTCGCTGGCTGAAAATCAGAACCCAATCGCTCAGCTCTTTGTGGGCCGGTGTTATCAAGAGGGAGTCGTTGTTGAGAGAGATTACGACGCCGCAAATGAGTGGCTGAATCGATCTGCCGCTTTGGGAAACGAGTACGCCATGGCAACGCTTGGCTATTGCTACGGGGCGGGGATGGGTGTCGAGGTTGATACCGCGAGAGAAATGCAACTCTATCAAAACGCGTTTAAGAAGGGGAATCCGATTGCGGCGCACAACATCGCATGGCTTTATCGCCAAGGCTATGGGGGCCAACCCGATTTCAAAAGGGCGATCGATTGGTTCGAGAAAAGTGCAAGCTTGGATTACACGCCGGCGATGAGCAGCTTGGGAGACATGTATCGATATGGTGACGGGGTCGATATTGATTTGGAAAAGAGTGACAAATGGTATGAACGAGCCTTCAACGCCGGAAACGTTATTTTAGTTGGGAAGAGGCTGGGCAATAAGTTCGCGACGGAATTCGCAACCTATCTAGCAAGCGATTCAACTGAAGCTACCAAGTCAAAGGCAATTAGTGCAATCAATGACCTGCAAGAGGAGTATCAATTGCAGGACTTCCCCACGATCGCAGGACTTTTCTCCTCGTCCGATTTAAACACCTCCAAGACAGGTCTCGAGGACCTATCCAGCGACGACCCACTTCAGATCGCTCACTCGGAATTGATACTAAGGTACGTAAAACTCTTTCGTGACGCGTCTCAATCCGAGAGGACGGCAAACCTTTCTGGATTTTCTTTGGCTACAGAGCAACTTGCGAAGAGGTGGTATGAATCTCAAAGCTACTCAGAGTTGAATTCTTTCTGGGCCGATTGCTACAGCGATATTGATTTTCTAGATCTGAAGTCAACATCTGAGTGGTCGACCTTCGTAATGCAGCAGAAATGGGCTACTTGTTCATTGATGTTGAGGGGCAAGCGGAAAGAAGCCAGCGAGAACATTACATCAGTGCTTGCGTTTTGTGATCGGGTACTGCTTGAGGCTCCTTGGGACTGGTACTTGAAGGATGCGTACTCTGGATTCTGTTTTGAAACAGCGGCCATCTGGGTCCAGCTTGGTGAACCTAACGCAGCGCAGCCTCTGCTAAAACGCGCTTGGGATATCGTCCTTCAGCGATTCGGAAAGGAACAATTGTTGAGCAAGTACAACCGGCTACCAACAAAGGGGCTCGTGCCAAGTGGAGCTTCCGAAGAGGACCAAGAGTTCTTTGAAAGTTTTGGTCCACAAGACGAGCAACAAAAGAAGTCGAGCGGAATGAAAAGGTTCACAATTCCTTGCGACTTCGCCGGAAACAAATTCCCTTTCCACGTCTATGTGCTCAAGGGACCTCGCGGATATGTAGAACTTCAAGATCAGTTCCGCTGGCTTGAAGAGCGTCGTGGCGGAAATATTCCAAAAGAAGTACAGGATAGTTTTAGGCGGTTGAACGCTATCGCAGCAGAGAACAATGTTGATTTTATGGAACTCTGTGTTTACGCGCTCGGAACCGCGGCTGTTTCACCCCAGGAGAAGCTAGATACCGCCACCTCGAAGCTGGCTGATTTGATCAAAGCGCACAGCGAAGCGAAGTCGATTGAAAGCGGACAAAGTTTGGTATCGACATACGCGGAAATCGGCGAGGCATATGTAGAGCTTGAGAATTTCGTTGCAGCCCAGCGCGAGCTTCGTAATGGACTCCGAGTTCTTATTGAAATTGCGAAAAGTTTTCCGGACAACGAATGGGCAGCTAATGAATCCAAACGTCTTCGTGAGCGGATAACCGAGATTGGTGAGCGGATCAAATAGTTTGCGTTAGCATCCAGCAAGGTTTCTCCGTAAAGGAAACCAGAAAAGGGGAGGGGGGTAATGGCATTAGAGCTCCGCTGTCCCGGGATAGTCGCAGCAAACCGGTCAGTTGCTGCCGTGAGCATTGCGGAGCTGCGAGTTGCCGGTTTCGCGCGTGTCACGGCGATCGAACCATGTCCATGGATTGCCTCCGATGAAGGCAGCGTCATTACCGGGTCGCTCTGTCACCCGTCAAGTCAAAACCATCGCCCGAGTCGAGATTCTCGGCGCTTACGGTTCGATTGAAGTGCACGAAGGCACCACCAATTACCCGATCTGGTCGCTCGATTGCAACGACTGGCTACCACCCCCGGTAAACTCTAGCAACGCGGATAACTAGTCGGCCAAACCGGATCAGCGACTGTTCTCAGCGTCACCATCCTCCCTTCGCCAAATGTGTTCAACAAGCTGGTTGATGTTTGAGATTTGCTAGTTGTTCAGCAGTGTGAGTGTGAGATGGTTCACAGATCTTTCGACGAAGTTGATGGTATTTTGGTGCGGTCGCGTCTCGGTGGACGCATCACGAGTGTTTCACTAACCATGATTGGATCGTCCGATGGAAAATCTTGAGCTTGAATCAGTGCCGGTTGCATCGTCATCAGGTGTGTTGTCAAAGGCTGTGCGGACGCTACTGGCGACGGCGATTTTAGGTTCGGCTGCGGCTTATGCTGCGATCAGCGTGGAGCCGCAATTGGTTGACTATCTTTCGTTTATTCCAGGCATGGAACCCGTGGCGAGCCAATGCTCCGCTACCGCTTGCGGTTCATGCGGCGCTGAGGGGGCGTGCGGTGCAGCCTGCACTGTCGATGATGGATGCTGTGCGACTGAAGGTGGATCGTGCGGGCAATCGTGCGACCAAACGAGCGCGGGTGTAATTACTGAAGAGGCATCCTTGGAAACCATGGACTCTGTCGTGGCCGAAGAACCTACAGCTTCCATTGGCTCAGCAGAGTAGCCATGCTGAAATGTTTGTCGCTATGTAGAGCATGTGAGGGCTAGACCAGGATCTAATCGACCTGCTGCTCCATCGAGTGGCATCGCATACATATGCGGCTTGGCCATGAACGAAGCTCGAGTTGCCTTAAGGTTTTTGCACAGCAGCAGCCTTGATAGATTGGCATAGGTGAAGGCGGATCACCAACCTGCGGTTATAGAGCAAGAGACTAAAGACACAATGGGGTTCTCGTCTCTGGATAAAGGTATGCAGTACTGGTTCCCAACTGAAAATCCGCATAAGATGTTTACAAGCGATCCAACCGAACACGAAGTTGAATAGAAATTGTGCAATGCGATTCGATCGTCTCGTCTTTCAGTACAGTATTCGCGCGGTGCTGGATGGTGAAAGAGACGCGACCTGCTGGTGAGCGGTTAAACAATTAACGCGGAATTCATGCAAGAACGAATTTGGTTTCTCAAATCCAACCACTTGCTAAAGATGTTTGACGCCGATCAACTCGCAATGATTGAGCGTCAATCGCGGTGGAAGAAGTTTCCGCGAGGCACCCCTATTTATTTACCCGGCGAACACGCCGACTCCGTTTACATCGTCGCCGCCGGCTTGGTGAAGCTTTGCCATCTCACTGCCGATGGAAAAGTTTCTACACTGGCCTTTATCAACATAGGCGAAGTGTTTGGAGAGTTGTCGTTGCTAGAGGCGGGGAATCGAGATGAGTACTGCGAGGCCGCAGCAGATACGACCATCATTCGAATTCCAAGAGAGACATTGCTACCTTACATGGAAGTGAGCACCCAGTTTGTGGTGGCTATCACCAAGATCGTCGGGTTCCGCCGGAAGAGAATCGAGAATCGACTCAAGAGTTTACTGTTCTCATCCAATCACCAGCGTCTAGCCCATCTGCTGCTCGATTTGGCGGAGCAATTTGGACTGGCGGTCGACGAAGGCGTGCGCATCGGACTGAAACTTTCCCACCAAGAACTTGCGAATCTCATCGGCAGCACTCGCGAAACGGTAACAATCATGCTGGGCAAAATGAAGGCTGATGGCATGATCGGTGGTAAGCGAGAAAGCGTTATACTCACAGACGTTTGGCGATTGGCATCTTCAGTTGAACGCGAATGGCATGGAATTAGTGCCTCTGGACAGCCCTAACCCAGCTTTACCCACCCAGGCTCCGCCCAGCCAACCTGTTGGCATTCCTGTCATTCTAACCATGGAATTCTGACCATGGCATTCTGACTATGGATCTGGCTGCGACGGATAGCGATGGCTCGATCGCCTCTAGTTTTGCTCTGCAGAACAAGCACTTTTTCAAGTGCTGTTCTACCTGCACGCGTTGATTAGCAGAAAGCGCATTTGAAGCATAAGCCGGCAGCAGCTTCACAACTTGATCACACACCAGTGGTCTCGTATTCGAAACCATTGGCGCAGGTAGTAAAGCACTCCGAGTGAGCGCGAGCAGCAAAACCGCAATCAGTGGAATCGCCAACGCAGCACGCTTTACCAACCGGTGCCGCCTGGAACGCTCTGCCACTGATTTCAAAGTTCCTCCTGGACATTTCTCCCAGCTATCGGCTGGTGCTAATCTAGGATGCATGCGTTTTTACTTCTTTAATGCCGCGACTTTTACTGCCGCGAATTGGTGATCAATTACCCAGCGTTATAGGCAATGGTGCTACAAGTCAAAGCTGCATAACTAGATTATCTGCGTACCGCTTCCTCATCGTATGTGAAGTTGCTCACGCAACGAAAGGAAAATCCGCAAGTTCGTCGACTAAGGCTCGGCGCTAGCAAGCACTGGCGGCCTTTTTCCATTCCCATAGTGCAAGGGTGCATGCACCGCATTCATTTTCGCGCGGGTGTGAGGCCGCTCACATTCCGATTCTCGTGCAGCATCTAACCTTCAGATAGTGTGCGGTAGTTGTTTTGTTTTGCCCCAGCTGAAACTGGAGTTTGGAGTTGATCGAGTTATTCTACAAGCCAAAGGAGGCTCTCA
>JBGSTP010000259.1:0-6569 GCA_041736515.1 Pirellulaceae bacterium | reverse complement strand
TAAGTCGGTCGATGATAAAGGTAACATGACGTTCGAGTTTCGAGTTCTGTCGGTCGATATGGCGCAAAAAGTTGGCGATAAAGATGAGTTCACTTACAACAGCCAAACCGATGACAAGGCGCCTGATATCTTCAAGAAGGTAGCTGAGACCATCAACACTTCACTAGGCGTCGTCACCATCAATCCGCGCGGTCAGGTGAAAAACCGGGATAGCGAAACGAAAAGTCCGCCGCTCGGCATGGGTGAACTGACCATCCCACTTCCCGAAGAACCGATGGCGGTTGGAGCGGAATGGAGTGTTCCTCGCGATATGCGTGTGAAGCTGGACGATGGCACTCACAAGACGATCAAAGTCCGTGAACTTTATACGCTTGAGAAAGTCTCCGCAGGCGTCGCCACGATTCGTATCGAAGCTCAGCCGCTGACGCCAGTGAATAACCAAGCGATCGAATCGCAGTTGATTCAGCAGCTTAGCAAAGGCACGATTAAGTTCGACTTGGATCGCGGCCGCATGCTCAGCAAACAACTCGACTGGAGCGAAGAAGCGATCGGGTTCCGAGGTGATGATACGTCGCTCAAGTATGATGCGCGATTCACGGAAGAACTGCTGACCGAAGCTCCAAAGACGGCAGCCAGACGTGCCAAGTCAATCGTAGAATAAACGTAAGAGGACTTCTTGCGAATCGCCACCACTTTGTGACTTTACCCTCCGAGCGAAGCATCCGGAGGGTCGGCAATCGAGCCTCCAGCGGGATTACCGGCTAGGCCTGTCCGCGGCAAATCGGCTTTAGAGCGGACGCCCCTCCCCAGCCACGCTATCGCGGGCTGAGCCTCACAAACTGCGGAGGTCATCCAGCTTTTAAGTTGTTTTATTACTGGGGTTTGTGGCTTTCCTTGCGATGCTATAAAGCCTCAGTAGGTTTAGTGCAACGACTAGCAAGCCAGTTTCTGCGCGTGCGCGAGCTAGGCTTCGTGCGTGGAAGCGAGTCATTTGTCGATTGCCTTCGGCATCCGCGAAGACAAAGCGTTCGATCAGGATCGCAACTTGCAGTCTAAGATGTAGCGAAACGCCAACCTGCGGAAGGGTGGAATTGAAGAAAGACGTTCGACGGATTTCCAAATCCAGTAGGTTTTATCATTCAGAAAGCTGATGATCGTGTTGTCGTAGCTCACGCGAAGGTCGAAGTTCCTGCTCAATTGCCGAGGCAGTGTGAATTGGTTTTGCAAAAAAATTCGCCACTCAGAGCGTCGGCGAGCATGGTACCACGTAATTGAAGGGTTCAATAAATTGGGTTCGATCGCCACGTAACGACCGCCAGGTTTCAGGACGCGACGAATCTCACCGAAAACCTTAGAGACATCGTCTACATGGTGTAGGAAATCCCACGAGTGCACGACATCAATGGACTGATCGTCTACTTGCAGATCAGTCGCTGTGCTACGGAACACTCGACAGTTCGAAAGTGCTCGCATGTCAATCGTGTGCTGTGCTTGATCGAGCATCGGCTGGCAAACATCAACGCCAATTAAAGAGGTCACATGTTGTGAGAGAAGTGGAAAGTAGAAACCCGTACCGCATCCCAGATCTAGTAGCGTGCCTACCTTGTCTGGAAAGTGTCTTTCAAAGGCTAGCTGCAGCAACTTCGCCACAAAGGGACGCTTTTCCAGCAGATCTTCATCAAAACGCTCGAAGTACAAAGTTGACTTCGACTTAAACACTTTTTCATAATGTTCTTCATTTGCCTGCTGGTCATGTAACATAGTTAAGTGCTCTAAGGATCGGACGTTCAATATCTGTCTTAGCGGACTGCGTTATAGATTCGGTTTGCAACAGTTTCTCGCGGATTTTGACTTCAGACAATTGCTTCTCGCGCGTTCCTAAGCACATGCACGTGAGACATTCAGGCTAATGATCAGCTGAAAGACACTAGCCTCCGGTTATTTCGATAATCTAGTGTCGACGTGCTTAGCAGCCCGCCTGCATCAAGTCTAGCGATTTACCCATTATCAATCCCGCCTCTGAAATATGCGAGTCTTCTTGATAGGATTCGAAATCGGAATTTAGCTCCCACAGATTGTGACAGGTTCTCTGCAAGATATTCTCTGAAGCCAACAATCCCATCAGAATGCTGTGATCCTGGTTATTGTATTTAAATGATCCATAGCGCCCAATCACCGACAGACCATGGATGCTCCTAAGGAAACTGGACACGACATCAACGTGCTGACGATAGCCGATTCTGTACACCGGGTACGAGCGTGGTAGGCGAATGACGTGGCTTTTTTGAACCGGACTTAGCAGCAAGCCAACTAGCTTCAGTTCGGCTACCGCTTGGGCCGCCACTTGTTCGTCACTGGCGCACCAAGTCGCATCATTGTTATTGCACCAGTATTCGCAGCACAGAATACTGGACGGACTCGCGGTCGCGTGCCAGTTATTGAAGTTGGTCACGCGTCCAACGCGAACTCTCGCGTCATGGATATACAGCCACTGGTCACGGAAAAGTTGCGGATCAGCAACTTCGAGGTAAACCAGCACCGTATTGCGAAACTTGAGCTGCTCCACAGCGTCAAGCACAGCAGGCGGTACATTGCTCAAACCTTGCACCAACAACGTAAGTGGCATGCTTGAAATTGCATGGTCGTAAGTGTGTTCTTGACCATCGGCGGTGGTAATGCCAGTTACGCGGCTATCCACGGTTCGCACTTGGCGTATCGGGCTGTTGAGCAACACTTGACCTCCGGTTGCGATCAGTCGTTCCGCGATCCGTTCGTAAACGATCCCTGCGCCTTGAGTGGGATAAGCAAAACAGTCTGCTAATGTTCTGTGCTGGTTTCTCTTAGAAGGAAAAATTGCGCTTCCTACAGCATCACTAAGCGTTAGTTTGCGAATACGCTGAGCGGCAAAATCCTCACTCAATTCAGTGCACGGGATTCCCCATAGCTTCTCGCTATACGTTCGGAAGAATGTCTCGTACAGACGCTTACCAAAGCGGCGAGTAACCCAAGCCTCAAAGGAAGGTTCGTCGGGTTTTCGTTTTGGTCTCAGTCTCTCACGGAGATAGCTAAGCAAGATTTGCGCAGTTTCGGCGATCCCCAATTGACCGAACACGTTCACAGGCTTAAGCGGGTAATCAAAGAATTTGCCATTGAAGTAAATTCTTGTCAGGCGGCTGATTAGGTGATAATCCCGACCTACTATATCCAGCCAGAAGCGATTGACGCGCGCGTCAGAACTGAAAAAACGATGCGGCCCAAGGTCGACACGCTGTCCCCACAGATCTATTGATTGAGCCAATCCGCCGACCCGCGAACTCGCTTCAAAGACATCCACGGCGACACCCGCCTTGGTAAGTTCAAGGGCGGCTGTAAGACCAGCAGGTCCAGCTCCAATAACAGCTATTCGCATACTCGCAGGTACCTACTGTGACTGACCACTGTCGTCGCTGAGCCTGGATCCATTCGGTGTAATATACTTTATTGCAGGCAATTGGCTGTGAAATCACGCAACTTTCCCAGAGAATCGGTCCGGGCCTTTTGAACAACTTTGTCAAGTGAACAAGCGATCACTTTACAAGAACCCATTTAACCGTCATCTTCGCTACTTCCTGCAAGATTAAACGCCCCAGATCTAAGAATCCAATCACGTCTGGCTCCATTGGGGAATCATTATATAGCTTCATTCACGCTCTATCTTCCTTCTGCTATAGATTCCACTCTCACCCGTGTTTTGTAGATCAAGTCCCTTTCTACGGCTGGTCGATCAGTCGACAGCAACTCAAAGAGTATTCACATGAGCACCAACGAAACAGCGTCGTTACAAGAAGGCCTTGTTAAACGTTGGGCAAGTAACATGCTTGGAGTGACCGTACTGGCGATTTGCGGCTTTGCAATTTACGGAAGAACTTTGCATTACGAACTGATCTTCGACGATCTACTTTCCATAACGAAGAACGAATCGATCAGGCAACTCACTCCTCTTTTCGGTACGAACGAGAAATATGGTCCGCTTCGCCCTTCTCCAGACACACCGTTGCAAGTGCGTCCCTTAGTGAATCTGACGCTTGCGCTGAACTACCACTTTGGCAAAGAGGAACCTTGGGGCTATAGATTGGTAAACGTTATCGAACACTTGGCTGTGGCGATCATTCTTTGGTCGGTACTAACTTACACGCTTCGTCAGTCAGTATTCCAGGGGCGATTCGTTCACTCTGGCAAGCCGCTAGCCTTTTGGGGGGCAATGGTTTGGATGGTCCATCCGACGCATCAAGACACCGTCGTTTATATAACGCAGCGCACTGACCTGCAAATGGGACTGTTCTATATACTGGCAATCCAGTTCTCGATTTGGTACTGGAAAAGCACCAGTTGGTGGAAAAAGATACCACTGTGCATTGCCGCTGCGATTGCCAGTGCTAGTGGCATGCTGTGCAAAGAAATGGCAGCCTCCGTTCCTGCAATGATCGGATTGTATGAATGGACATTCATTGGCGGCTCACTCTGGTGCGTTATGAAAAGGTCATGGATGTTGTATCTAGGATTGGCGATCAGTTGGCTACCGCTCGCAGCGATGTATGCCAGCGGACTAGGTACGCCTTTAGGTGGATTCAATAACGTGATCTCAGCTTATGACTATTGGTTAACACAAAGCTATTCATTCTTTTACTATTGGCGCATAGTATTTTATCCTTGGCCGCTGATCTTACACTATCACGTGCCAACGTTGCACTCTATTTACGAAGCATGGCCGGGAGTTCTCGCATTAAGTCTGTATGGCATCGCTACAACGTATCTTGTCTGGAAACGAACTGTCGCGGGGTTCGTTTTACTTTGGTTCTTCGCCATTCTCTCGCCAACGCTGATCGTACCATTGCCTCATGAGGAGATCGCTGAACGCAGAATGTATGTAACATTGTTTGCAGTGTTGCCTACGATAGTGATTCTGTTGACGCAGCTTGTTCCTCGGTTTTTCGGTCTATTGGTGCGAACACCAGATGCTCCGCGTCACGGCCAACGAATCAAGATATTTGCACTCAGTTACTTGCCAGTGGTGGCCCTGACGATTGCATTTGCGGCGGTGAATATATCTTCTGTTCCAAGGCTTGAAAAAGCGGCCGAGGTTTGGGCGTATGTTTTAAAACACCAAACCGATAACACATTTGCAATTGCCTCACAGGGTATGGAAGAAATAAAGCGAGGTGAAGTCGAGCAGGGAATTGAGAAGCTTGATCGAGCATATCGGTCCGAACCCAGCTACAGTTTTCTAGCACTCTCCCTCGTGCACGCACTTGACTACCTGCAGCAGTATCCCCGCCTATTGGAAGTTTGCGTTGAGCAATATGAGATGTACCCAGATAATCCAGCCAGGATTCTCGATCTGGCAACAGCGCTGGAGAAAAACGGACAGGGCTCAAAGGCGATTGAAATGTATCGGAAAGTTGTTGACTTGCTACCCACATCCTGGAAAGCGCACAGTTCCCTAGCGACCCTGCTCGCCGAGAGCGGAAAAGTGGAAGAGGCTATCCATCACTTCGAATTGGCGGACGAAATTCAACCGGACTTTTTGAACTCTGTCAATTTACTCACACTTTATCTCCATCTTGGTAGATTTGAAGAAGTAACTCAACTCATGCCCCAGATTCTCAAAACATCACGCGAGTTGAACAGTCCGGAGGATCATGAACGACTAGAACGAGAACTGCGGCAAGTCGAGGCTGAGATTAGGAGACAAGCTGCTCAGGGACTGCCTTTTTAAAATGAAAGTAGGAAGGGGCAGCGACGAACGGAAGTTTAAAGGGGGCCGGAGCGCATTGGGAGGGATTCACCAGGGCAGGCAATGAAGAGATTTAGGAGGATTCAGAATTCAGAAGTTCAGAAGGACATGCAATGGAGGAGGCCACGAGGACAGGCAATGGAGCAGCCACAAGAATGTAGTTACGAGGACAGGCAATGTAATTGTAGTTACGAGGACAGGCAATGTAATTGACGCTTACCTTACGGAATGTTAATTTATTCGGGTCAAGCAAGGAGATCCGAAGATGACGACAGCTCGCGGGAAACTGGTGGATGTTTCGGTTAGTCGCTGGTATCACTGTATTTCTAGGACTGTGAGGCAAGCCTGGTTGCTGGCCGATGGTGCTAGCTTGGGAGATGCCTCAGGTATCGGCGACCGTAAGCTGTGGATCGAACGCAGGCTGAAGGAACTTGATGCAATCTTTGCGGTTTCCGTCGGCGGGTTTTCGGTGATGGATAACCACTTACACTTGCTGCTGAGGCTCGATCCGGAGGTGGCTAAGCAGTGGTCGGCTGAGGAGGTTGTCGGTCGCTGGTTTAGGCTCTATCCGCCGCGTGGTACGGACCGCAAACCATTGCCGCCAGCTAAGCTCAAGGAGCTGGTCGCTAAGCGGCTGGCGGATCAGGAGTGGGTCGCGAAGACTCGCGATCGCTTGAGTTCGCTGAGCTGGTTCATGAAGTGCCTCAAAGAGCCGCTTTCACGGTTGGTGAACAAGGCTGAGAAGCGCCGCGGGACGTTTTTCGAGGGCCGCTTCAAATCGATCGCAGTGCTCGAC
>JBGSTP010000231.1:0-21165 GCA_041736515.1 Pirellulaceae bacterium | reverse complement strand
GCTCGACCGCCCTCGGGGAAGACAATTAGCGAGTAGATGTCTTCGATCTCCCGGACCATTAAGTCGACCGGGCTCTGGTGCACTTTGATCTCTTTGCGATCGATCAGCAGGGCATTAAAGGAATTCGCCAAAAACCGCTTCCACGGCGTTTTGCCCCAATAGTCTTTGGCCGCTACAGGGCGTGTCAAATTGCGGATCTGTGCGGGCAGCGCGGACCACAATACAACAGCATCGAGGTGGCTTGTATGGTTGGCGAAGTAAATTCTCTGACAAATATCCGGCTGACAGTCTACCCAACGTACGGTGTAGCCACTAAAAAACCTGGCCAAAGCGATGATGACATTTCCAGTAAACCGGTGCCGCCAGTCCTGGTTCTGTGCCAACTTTCGCTCTCGCAATTCCGTCGTTCGTGGATCGATCGCAGCAGCCAATTTTCCCGTCCGGGAGTAGAGTTTTAAGTTCGCGCGCGAGGCGCTTGTGCTAACCTGTTGTTTTAGACGCCAAAAGCCTTGTTCGCTAGCGCTGGTCTTTCAAAAAGAACGCCTAAATCTCGCGAAACCGAATCCACAGTATAGCTGATGGTAATTCGAGCTGCTCAGCGAAACACGCCGCGTCGACTAAACCGGCGTTCCGTTCCGGTGGCGTGCGAGTTCAGGTTCAAACAGGATATTTCCAGGTTCTCTTCGCATCGTGGTGGTCGGCAATGGCTGAGGCAAGAGCTATGATGTGAACTCGAAATCGAAAATCGTAAGCCGCACTCAATCTCTGGCGGAGAAACTCGGATGGAAAACGCAAAAGATCCCATACACCTGGCAATCGATTTGGGGGCCTCCAGCGGCCGTGTCCTCGCAGGCCGAGTTCTAGATACGGGCATTGAGCTGGAGGAGGTACACCGCTTTCCAAACGGAGGTCTGCACCTTGGTCACCGGCTGGTTTGGAACCTGCTCGGGCAATGGGAGCACGTTTGTGAAGGGCTCGCGCGGGCCGCCAGTCGATTCGGGGAGCGAATTGTAAGCGTCGGTGCGGATACATGGGGTGTCGACTATGTCCTGCTGGACCGGAACGACGATATGGTCGGGCCGTGCTTCAACTATCGCGACGTCCGCACACGAGGCATGCTCCAACTGGCATTCGAACGCATCAGCCGCCAGCAGATCTTCCAAGCCACTGGACTCCAATTCATGGAAATCAATACGGCCTACCAAATGCTAGCTATGCGACTGGAGAAATCGCCGCTTCTCGATATCGCCGAGCGATTTTTAATGGTACCCGACTTCCTGCACTGGCAATTGACCGGCCAAAAGATCAACGAGTTCACCAACGCATCGACCACGCAGCTGCTGTCCGTAGCGACCGGCGATTGGAGTAGCGAGGTCTTGGGGGCTCTGGAGATTCCTGAGTCCCTGTTTGCAAAGCCATTGCATCCCGGAATATCTCTGGGCAAACTATTGCCGAACGTCCGCAGCCGAACACAGTTGCCAGCAGGTGTCGAAGTTATTCTCCCGGCCACACACGACACAGGCTCTGCCGTCCTGGCGGTCCCCGCTAGTTCTTTTGCACAAGAGAAGCCCAACTGGTGCTACATCAGTTGCGGCACCTGGTCGCTCATGGGGGCAGAGCTCGCCCAGCCTGTTTTGACGGATGCTTGCCAGCGTTTCAATTTTACGAATGAAGGCGGCGTGCAGGGCAGCGTGCGACTCCTCAAGAATATTGCTGGTCTGTGGATTGTCCAGCAGTGTCGTGAGGTCTGGAAACGCGAGGGACATGATTGGAGCTGGGATCGCCTGCTGGCTCTCGCCGAGCAAACTCCAGCCATGGTATCGATCATCGATACCGATGCCGAACAGTTTGTAGCACCAGACAACATGCCCGAGGCAATCCGCAACTATTGCCGCAACACAGGGCAGCCAGTGCCCGCATCTGAAGGTGAAATAATTCGCTGTTCACTCGAAAGTCTAGCGCTCCGTTACCGCTTAACGCTCGACAATCTAGAACAATTGGTAGGACGTCGCTTTGATACGATCCATATGGTTGGTGGTGGAGTTCAAAATCGAATGTTGTGTCAATTCACAGCAGATGCCTGCCAAAGGTCCGTGGTAGCTGGCCCCGTTGAAGCAACTGCGCTTGGCAATGTGATGATGCAAGCCATCGGCACAGGCCGTCTCAGCTCCATCGAAGAAGCCCGCGCACTTGTGCGGTCTGCAAAAGATATCGTTCAATACGCACCGCGGTCAGCCGGACGGTGGGACGTCGGGTTTGTTCAGTTGAAAGAGTTGGCCGCCCGTTAAAGATAATCCTGTCACACAAATTCTAACAGCTCTTGTTCGGTGCCGTGTTCGCGACTCGGAATCCGCAGAGCGCGGCACTAGGGTTTTCGCCAAGCCCAGGAAAACAGGTTTCGTGCGTCGATGTAGCGGGCTTCTGACGAGGATGCGCCCAGGATAACCACTATCGTCTCGCGTTCACCTGCAACACCATTGACGGGGTGTTTGCCGACCGCGATTAGGCAAGCCCCAGCAGCGTCGGTCGTACCGGTCTTCATACCTATAAATCCGTCCTGAGCAAGTAATCGATTAGTATTCTCCCACAGCAAGTTTCGCCTGTTGCCATATTCGTTCTGAACTTGAACACCATATTGGCGACAACCCATCACTTTTCGCATGTAAGGCAATTGCAATGCAACATGGCACAGTCTAGCCAAATCCAATGCAGTACTCCGATGCGCTGGTTCAGTGAGTCCATGCGGATTCTCAAAATGACTGTCGTGCATCCCAAGTTGACGTGCGCGGGCATTCATGGCTGAAATGAACTGGTCGTAGGGACTTTGGTTAGGCGGTTCATGCGCAATGCCAGTGCCTTTGCTCCCGCTTTCGGTAGTCGCACCTAAGCGGTTTCCGAAATGCTCAGCCAACGCTACGGCTGCATCGTTGCCGGAGGGAAGGAGAAGCCCGTAGAGCAGCTTGCCTACCGGCAACTGTTCACCAGCCCGGACACCAGATGTCGAGCCTATGGTCGCATCCGCGCGGACTGAGAAGGTGACGATCTCGTCGAGGATTCCTGGATCGGCAGCAGCCAATTCGAGAACCAGGAAGGCTGTCATGACTTTAGTAGTGCTGGCGATGTGCAGCCGATCTCTCGAATTGTGCTCCGCAAGTATCTCCTGGCTTTTGGAATCCATCGCGATCCAAGCTTTGGCGCTAAACTCAGGCACCGCATGCGGGTCCAGAGCAGGTAACGACGGTAGTGCTTGCGAGTTCACCAACTCGGGTGGCGGCACAGGCATGTCGGTATCAATCAAGTCGCCGAGTGCCGTCCAAGTCGCTTCGTCCATTACGCCTGAAGCAGCGATCTGCTTGGACTCTTGGAACTTTTTAACCGCGTTGCCCGTTGCCGGTCCGAAGTCTCCGTCGACACTCAGTCCCGCCATAATGCGATCGTTGAGTGTACGCTGCAGGGATTCCACAAGCTCACCGGTTGCACCGAGAGTCAACGCAGTTGGTTCGCGAATCTCTGCCCGCGTACCGGGCGAATTGGCTTTGACTTCATCATAAACAGTTCTGGCGATGCGGCCGATCAGTTTTTCTGCAGCATTTTCGACCGACCAGCTCGTGTCAGCGTTCTTGTCGGTCAGCACACAGATCGCAAACTTACCGCTAGGAAAACTCACGATACCGGCTGCTGTGCGCGAACGATTCACGGCCCCGGTCTTATGTGCTACCCGGCATTCAGCAGGGAGCTCCCGTGTCAACTTGGCTTCGTCATCGCAGGTTAACAGGTGGCTTAGCATCGCTTTGGCGGCTGCGGGAGAAACAATCTCGCCTCGATCAAGCCGGGCCAACAACTCGGTCATGTCATTGGCAGTCGTGCTTCCCAGCCCGAAACGCTCGCTGCGATCGGGCGCCACGGAGGAATCTCGGCGGAAGACCTTCGAGTGCAATTGAGTCTCTGGAAACCCAAGCTTGGACATCGTTTTGGCCGTAGATTCGATTCCGATGCAATCGACGACCATGTTCGTGGCTGTGTTGTCGGAGTATCGAATCATCAACCGTATCGCATCCCGAACGGAAAGCGACATGCCAGCCGTAAAGTGATCGGTAAGAACACCCGACCCAGGGACTTTATCTTCTTCCTTCAGCACCAACATGCGATCGAGCGACAAACGCACCACGCCCGCATCATCGGATTCAGCCTGTCGATACGCCTCGACCATCACCGGCAACTTAATCAAGCTGGCGGTTGGCATTACCACATCGCCACGATAACTCCAGTGGCAGGTCTCCTGTCCCTGCTCATCAAGAATCCGTACGCTGATCGCAACCTCTCCAGCGTGGGCCTTGGCAAGCGGTTCAAGAACATCCGCGAACTGCTCTGGCGATGGTGGGGACTGAGCAAATAGCAGTGGGGTGAACGCTGAACTTTGTATGACAATCAGTAACGCAGCGAATCCACAATCAAGTAACCGCATAGAACAATCTCTCGCATCAGGGAGACTCGCGCGCGGGGAAACTCCCACGCGACGACAATCAATAACCCGGTGCTCAGTTTACCAGTTCCACATGGAACTGGGACGGTTGGCGAGAATAATCGTTTCGTGTGGAACCTAACGAGCTGACTGGTTCTTTAGAATCTTAACTCAGCCAGCCGATCGACCCGAACACCTGGATCGAACTTCAATTGCCGTCCAACGGATTTACCACCAATCCGCTCAAGAGCTTAGGGTAGAAGTAGGTGCTCTTGGCTGGCATCCGTTCGTTGTGAAGACTAACGCGACGTATGTCGTCGACCGAAGCAGGCATCACCAACGCCGCTAGTGGATAGTGCAGGTTGCCTTCGAGTCTGCCATGGAGTCCATCGACAACTTCTTGCACCAGATGTACGTAGGTGGGTTTTGCGTGACCTTCCATGTTCAATAATCTATCGATGATTAGTCCGTGCAACATGGCCACGCCTAGTCCTCGCCAATCCGCACTCTGATCGCTGGCGACCTCTGCCATTTTTTCAGATGTGGATTGGTTGGCAGTCACCAAAGTCCATTGGCCATCCTTGGCTGTATAGAAGCCGAAGGCACCCTGGTCGTTCAATTCTTCGATCTGCTTCCAAACCGCTGTGGCAGCCTCCGGCCCAGAACCGGCTGGTTCGCAATCGAAGTAGCTCGACAGTCGCTTTGTCAATTCAACGGAGTCAAATTGCTCCACGCCATGAAAAAGTCGATGAGTTGGTAACACGATCAATCCAGGGTCATCCATACTCATCACCATCGTCAACACAAAGTTCGCGGGATGATCCGTGGGCAGTGTTCCACCATTTGCGGCGGCAAGCTCGTCGCGATAGTTGCACGCCGTTTCGTAACGATGATGTCCGTCAGCAACAAACATTGGCGCATCTTCTATCAGCGATCCAACTTTGGCAATCAACGTTTGGTCAGTAACCGGCCACAAGCGGTGGGTTACTCCCAGATGATCCACTGCCTCCAGGCCAGCTGTGCCTGCTACTTCCGCCTCGAGAAGATTTTGTGCCGCGTTCGTGGCATCCGGATATAGGCCGAAAATTTGGCTCATATTTGCTTGACACGCTCGTGTCAAACGCAGGCGGTCGTCCTTGGCTTTGGCATGTGTCTGCTCGTGGGGGTAGATGTTTCCCTCCCCGAATCGCACCAGTCGAACCCGGCACATCACACCTCGGCGCGTGTAAGTTCGGCCTGCATAGTCGAAGACTTGGTGGTACACATAGACCGCTGGATCGGGTTCGTGCTGCATCACACCATCGCGAACCCACTGTCGGAATAGGGTCGCCGCCCGCTCATAGACCGCATTGGGATCGCTATCGCCAGCTTCCTGTTTTGTCAATTCAAGGCGTATGAAGTTGAAAGGACTATTGTCATAGAGCTGCTGCTGCAGGGCGCCGTCCACCACATCGTAGGGAGGCGCAATGACGTTACTCAGCGAGCCGACTTGAGCTAAGTTGTAACGCAAGCCACGAAAGGCAGATATTTTGGGCATCTTCTTGCTTCATTAAAGTGGTAGTTTTTCGCTGCGATCTCTAGCGCCGCATAGTTTACCGCGTATTGTTGAAGCGAGTAGCCGTCATCAATGGGTGATCCAAAGTCCTGCGGGCTCAACACAGCCACTGAAGAAAACGGGGCTGTGGAAGAATGTGAGGGACAGGTGAGTGTTCCAACGCTTTGCCCCCCCCTTCAAAGTCGATTTCTATCACTCTAGCCCTGGCCTGTGGCCGCTAGGGCAAGCCTAGAATTTGTACAGAAGCGCTGAACCAACTCGGTTGCCTTCAGGCCAGCAGCAAGCTCGACTCCACTGGCGGTGTCCACGCCATCGACGCCCGCGGAGGCAACTGCATCGGAAACATTGTCTGGTGTAAGGCCTCCGGCCAAGATCAGACGCGCCTTTCCGAATTCTGGCGGCCGAGGCTTGAGCAGGTCCCAGCGCGCTTGACGTCCAGTTCCTCCTCCGGCAACTGGTGCATACGCATCCACCAACCATGCAACTACCCGCCCCAGATCGGCCAAAGGCCGCCACGCCGCGACGAGCTCGTGTTCCTCAACTCTGCCACTCCACGATGTCGCTTTGATAATCGGCAAAGTGCCGCACCGTTCCGCCATCGACGGACTCTCGCGACCATGGAATTGAATCGCGTCGATGTCGATGCGCGTCAACAAATCCGCCAATTGGTCCGCTTGCATGTCCATCACCACGCCCACACGAATCAGCCCCAGTTCTTTGGCGCGCGCACACAAGGTAATGGCGCGCGCCACATCCACCACCCTGGGACTCCTCGCGACGAAATTGAATCCAACCGTGTCGGCTCCCGCCCGCGCGAGCTCGTCCAAGTCGCTTAAGCGAGTGACGCCGCAGACCTTAACTAACGGATACCGATTCCAATGCTGCATGCGTTTAAAGCTGAGTTGCGAAAAACACAAACAAATCCTGAGGCTTGTGCGTTTCTGTGAAAGTCTACCGATTGAAGCGACGATAACGAGCTAACCGGTTATAGCGTATGCGCATTGCTATCACTAGATCCGGGGTCCTGTCCGCAAAATGATTCTGTCGCATTCATTAAAACTGGAGAGCAGACCTTTGGCCGATCCCAACCGAAATGAGAGAGTAGCTCAACCGGGCGCGCTCGTTCGCCAAGCTACCTGGTGTGGCATTGTGTTCGCGGTGGCCATACTCTTAACGTTTCTCAACTTCTTGCCGCCAGTTGACATTAAGTACCATGTGCGATCCAAAGTCGTGCTCTCAGAGTCGCGTCTAGAACAACTGCGGGAACTCGCTATTTCCGATCGAGCAGCCGTCAAGGCTGGCGAAAACAAGCGAATTCAACTGATGGCAGTCAGGGTCCTCGACTTGGCAAAGCAGGAAGCGAGCGTCGGCGTCTCTGAAACGGAGGACAAGGTCGTGCTGGTTGAGCTCGATACATTGTGGGCCAGCCGCTGTACAACCGAGCGACATTACACTTGGCTCAAGAATATTTCAAAGTCCGATAAACCCAGGTTGATCAACAGCAAAGTTGCACAAGCCGCCAGGTCCGCCCGCTGGGATCTAGCTGCTGCGCAACACTATCAGCAACAGAATAATTACCTGGCGTCGAAAACACCATTGTTGGAAGATACGCCCCAAACCTCAGAACGCACAACTTTTCAGTTGGCGAGTTTTACCAAGCCAGAGACCAATACTGAGGTGAACTCGGGCAATGGCGGCTCGGAAATCCTCTCGGGAAACGCCGATTTTGGCCTACAGCTAAGCGACCAGGTCGAGCAAGCGAAAGAGCGAGTAAAACAGGTTGAGCGCGAATGGCAGCTGGCAATTGAACAGGCTTCTGGAGTGATGCAAGTCGCCAGCGTTCCCGTCATCGCTCCTCGTTCGTCATCGATACCGTTCTGGATGGCAGCCAGTATACTCATTCTGGGGTTGGCGTCTGGGTCGACGGCGGGTTGGTTCCAGCATCGCAATCAATCGGGCGGGGCCTACGCAGCTAGCGAAGTTGCTGATCGTCTGGCGGTGGATGGAATTGCTATCGCGGGCATACTCAGTTTGGAACTGGATCACGACGACTCCACCGATTGGATTGACGCGGCCGGGCGCGGCGCGAGTTCCGCCGGAAGGCAAGCTGGACGTCGGCTTACCAATCTCAGCGAATGGGCGGTAAGTTTCTGGGCAGTGATTGCCATGAGCCGCTTCTTTCTAGATTCGGCATGGCGCGATGTGCTCGTCGACAGTCCCCTCGCTGCGTTGGGGCGACTCATGTCTGGAATGCCGTAAACGCCAGTAACGCTGGCCTTTCGCGACCGACCTAGTTTTTGGTAAACCACGTACTGAATCTTTTAAACATTCGCTTTGAATAATCGAGCTGTCGCCATGTACGAAGAACTTTTTCACTCGGTTGACCGTCCATTTCGAGCAACGCCAGATCCAAAGTTCTATTATCCGCACGAGAGTATTGAAACCGCGCGCCAAACAGCTGTGCGAGCCGTCTTGCGAGCCGAAGGTCCGGTGATGGTGCTTGGCGGCGCGGGGCTGGGAAAAAGCCTGCTGGGAATGGTGATCGCGGATGATCTCTCTGCTAGGTTCGACGTGGTGAAACTCCACGCCGCGCGGCTCTGCAGCCGCCGCGCACTATTGCAGAACATACTATTCGAACTGCAGCTGCCGTACCGCGATCTCTCGGAAGGCGAACTGCGATTCTCAATTCTGGATCGTCTTGAACCCTCGAGCGAGAACGCACCCGATGGGATTCTGGTGGTCGTCGACGAAGCCCACACACTGCCCATCAAGCTGCTGGATGAACTTCGCATCATCACAAACTTTACGCGGAACAACCAGCCTCGGGCTCGCTTGGTCTTGATCGGCAACTTGCGTCTCGAACACACTTTCGCTGAACCGCAAATGGAGTCGTTTAACCAACGCCTGGCCGCTCGCTGCTATCTGCAGCCGATGAATCGCCAGCAAACCTATACATATATCAAGCATCAATTGCAAATCGCCGGAGTCAATCCACGCGAATTGATAACCGAAGACGCAGTCAATACGGTTTATGCTGCCAGCGAAGGTGTTCCACGACTTTCGAATCAAATCATGGACCACGCTCTAGTACTGGCCATTACTCGCGCCCAGTGTCCCGTGTCTTCCGCTTTGATCGAGGAAGCTTGGTCCGACCTGCAGCAACTCCCCGCACCGTGGCACTCCGGTACAGATAAGTTTGGAACCAACACAACAGGGCATTCTGCCTCGGTAGAGTTCGGATCGCTCGATGATGATGAGGACCTGAATCAGGAGCTTCAGCTGGATACCAGCAGCGTTCAAGTAGTTCAGCAATTAGTTCAGCACAGCGAACCGGTCCGCAGCAGCGGAGACGAAAACGATTATCAGCTTGCGCCCGAGGAAGATGAACTGGGGTTCGCCGACGATCAACCCAGCGAGACTGCGGAACGAACTAACTATTTTACAGCCTTCGCACCCGCAGACGATGAGTTTAGCGTCGCTCTCGATTTGCCAGTGGGAAAGAGAATTGCAGAGCAACCACATGCAGCTGAGGGGCACATGCCAACCGGAGATAACGGCGAAGTTAGCCAAATCCCAAACCGGGAAGTGCCACTGCTAGTTCGGCCCCGCGTATTTTTTGACGCCCCAGAGAATATCGATTACTCGACTGTTGACCAGTCGAATCTGTCGATCGACAGCTTCTTTGCAAATCGGCCCACGGACGAACTTTTGATCGCCTATCAGGACGAACAAGACCAGTTTGATTTAATGGGCGTCTGGGAAAACGATCCCCCACTTGCCGCTATAGCGCCTGGCACGCATCGAGATGCTGGTGACAGGTTAGTCGAGACGGCCGATTTTGCGAATGGTGTTGGGAAATCAGAAACCATCCAACCAACTAACAGCCCGCGCAGTTTGTTCGGCGATGACTTTGACGAAGAGATACCTGTTTCACCCAAGCCGTCAAGCTTGAATGTGGCCGCGGGTCTGGAACCACGGCAGACTGCGGTTGACAACTCGAAGCAACCTGACGACACAACAATCGCGGCAATCGCGGAGGGTGATGATACCGCGGAGTGTCTGCAATCGGCAGCGACGGCAAAAGCCGAAGGCTACTCGGCCAGGCAAGCGGCAGAGGCGGCGGACTACGTGGCACGAATCCAAGAGTACGCCGATGCGCTACGACGTGCCAATCAACAGAGTCCCCAAGCTTCATTGCCAACCGTCGAGGAAGTTCTGTCGCACGTACAATCGCCGCTCGACATCGCTCCGGGCCAAGGACCGGAAACCTGGACTTTCGACGTGGCTTCACTGGACATACGCAATGAAGTAGCAGTCCACAACGAGATTGAAGACCTGGTTTCCCAACTCAATTTTGCAGCTTTTGCAACTGAGCCCTACAGCGTCGAACAGATTTCTCTTGAGCCTCAAGATCAGCGCGACATTTCGCCACCAGACTCAGTTCGCTATGGTCAAAATGAAGAAATTTACACGCTCCATCGACCACAGGAATCCACTGAGAATGAATTCAACGGTTGGACCGTCGATGAGAGTTCGCCAAGCGACGACGATCGAGACTTGTTAATTGTGGAGGAGGATCTTCCCGCGTCGACAAAAGTCGTCAATGAGACAGAGACTCCCGTTACAAAGATCGCCCCGTACAGCCAATTGTTTGCAAAGCTTCGCAAGTAAACTCGCCGCCAAAACTGACGGCGATCGCGACGCTTTTGACACTTTCAACCGCGCTTCTCAGGTGCCGAAGAGAGTGGACTGCACTTGGCATTGTTTTTTGTTTTGTCGTTGTTATGGTTCGATGGATTCAAGGACTAACGCATGGCTGCGATTCTAGAAGTTTCTTCCCAAGAAACCTCACCCCCAAAAACGGAAACGATGAGAGTATCTGCGACAAGTTGGGCACAACAAATTGTGCGCGAGTCGCTTGACGCCAAATGTACCTCGATCGGATTGTGCAACGGGAGCCGACACGCCAACGATCGCCGCGCCATTGACGCGTTGGCTCGCCTATTGTGCGATGAACTAGCCATGTCGCGGCCCAATCACAAAATGCTCATTCTCCGTTTGGACGTTGTCTCACAACGGCAGGCCATCGCTGATACCGTCGAACAGATGGAGAAAGCTCCACTTCCGACAGTTTCACCTCTAGGACCATGGTCTGAGCTGACAGTACAGGTTCCCATCAGCAATCGCGCGGGCTGGGCCCTGGAGCATTTGCCACATTGGCTACCCGAGTGGAAGCGAATGTTCCAACTGTTGCTCGTCGACCTTGGACCAATGAGCGAAGTACCCAGCAGAATAATCGGACGCCTATGCGACGGTTGCTACGTACTGCTCGGACCAGGAACTTGTGCTTCCCCCGAATGGATCTTGCAACACACCGCTTGGCACGATCGCAGCGGTAGCGCCATCTGTGGAACGCTACTCGTCAAGTAAGCACCTGCGCTTTTTAGGGCATTCGGTTTTGGGTGAGTTGCGGGTTGGACAACTCACCACTCTTACGACATGCATGGCCCTACTGTCGCGGATTGCAAGTTCTATATCGCGCCTGCGCAGATTTTTTGCGTTCATTGAGGTGTGCGATGGTAAGCTCGTCATCGGCAGCCTATAGATGGCTTTATGCGACATTCTCGCAACCGTCGCCTGACGTACCTTCGTAACGAGACCACACATGCAGGGCCGGCTCCGTATCGGGGATTTGCGACCCGGCCAGAATCTTTGGACCTGACTTCTGCCTTCGGCCAGTCTTAGTTTTGCTGGATTTCTTGCAAAAGGTGAAGGCAGGATTGTTGTACACGACATGCTCTGGGCGGATAATTCATCTTGACGTTTTTTGGCGAACGGATTCCTATGCGAAAAGGGCGAGACTAACTGTGATGCATATGCCAAGACTAGCCGCATTTCTTTTTTTATGCTTTGCGGCCATATCCACCTGCAAAGCGGATAGTGCAGCAGAACTCTTGTTTGTGCGCCGCGTTGTTCCGTTGTTTGCCGAGAAATGTCAGGCCTGTCATGGAGGCGACCCACAGCAGATTGAGGGCGGTTTCGATCTGGGGTCGCTGGCTGGGCTTCTAAAGGGTGGCGATAGCGAAGTGCCTGCTATCGTGCCCGGCAAGCCAGAGGAGAGCCCTCTTATTCTGGCGTCAGAGCGAACTCATGGGGATTGGAGTCCGATGCCACCCAAGGAAGCCGAGCGACTTACGACAGCACAAATCGATTGGATAAAGGAATGGATCCGCGCGGGCGCACCCTGGCCCAGTAGAGCTCGACAGCGCAAGATAGCCGCAGCCAACGAAAACCTGTGGTCCGCAGAGGATGGCGTCGTCGTCAAGACCGCCGGGGGTCTTTCACCGGAATGGACAAATCGCAAATACGAACCAGCTGGATTGTGGGCTTATCAGCCCGTACGAAAACCAGTGATACCGGCGTACGCAGGAGCCAGCCAACAACCTCAACCGATTGACGCATTGATTGCGGCTGCGATGCCCGCCGGGCTGAATGTCGCGCCTGCGGCAGATGCTCGGGCATTCATCCGCCGAGCGAGTTTTGATCTGACTGGTTTGCCGCCTACACCGGAAGAGGCGTCTCAATTTGAACGCCATTTTGTGGCGGATCCTGATGCTGCGGTGAAAGCACTTATTGAGCGGCTCTTGAACAGTCCGCACTACGGTGAGCGGATGGCCCAACATTGGTTGGATGTGACTCGCTACGCTGACTCGTCTGGTTTTGCGAATGATTTCGAGCGTGGCAATGCGTGGCGGTATCGCGACTACGTAGTTCGGAGCTTCAATGCCGACAAACCCTACGACAGCTTCATTCGCGAGCAGATTGCCGGGGACGAACTGGATCCCGACAATGCGGAGATGCTAATCGCTACGGGTTTTCTCAGAATGGGTCCATGGGAATTGACAGGCATGGAAGTTGCAAAGGTTGCCCGACAGCGGTTTTTGGATGATGTAACCAACAGTGTGGGTGAAACTTTTCTCGCGCATTCTCTGCAATGTGCCCGCTGTCACGATCACAAATTCGATCCTATTCCAACGCACGACTACTACGCACTTCAAGCATGTTTTGCCACCACACAGCTCAGCGAGCGGGCTGCTCCGTTTTTAAAGCAAGAGAACACTCAAGGTTTTGAGGAAAAGAAATTTTTGGAGGCGCTGCGACAAGAGCACGTGGCTGTGCTAAAGCGCTTGGATGAGCAATTATTGCAAAGCGCTCAAAAATGGTTCGTGGAGAGAAAGCGTGACCCTTCGCGCTGGAATGCGGCCCTGGCCGAAGTTCAAGCCGGTAACCCATCGGCCAAGGGGAAACGCCGCGAGTACCAGGAGTATTTCGCCGCCGCGCGAAGCTTACTCATGAAACAGGGAGTACCTGAAGACCAGTTTCCTCCGAAGCTATTTGGCTTTACTCCCGAGGATTATGGCAGCGAGCGTGTGGCGAGAAAAGGTCTGGAGCGACTTCGCTGGGAACTTGACCGCTACGAACCATTTGCACTAAGCGTCTATAATGGCGCTACGCCACAGGTACCGAGTGTTCTTTCGCCGGTTCGAATGCCCAGCGACCGCCTCAGCAATGGTGAACTGGAGCAAACGGCCATCTTAGCGGGTGGAGATCCATTTTCCCCGACAGCCCAGGTGCAACCCGGTGTGCTGAGCATCTTGGTTTCCGCGAGTAGAACGCTAATTCCCCCAGACATAGATGGGCGACGTACGGCGCTTGCGAACTGGATTTCCAGTTCTGAGAATCCGCTGACCACGCGTACGATTGTTAACCGAATTTGGCTGTGGCATTTCGGGCAGCCCATCGCGGGCAATCCAAATAACTTCGGCAGTACTGGCAAGAAACCGACGCACCCGGCTCTGCTCGATTGGCTGGCCGCAACTTTCGTGGAGCGTGGTTGGAGCATTAAAGAACTGCATCGCGCGATAATGACCTCGCAAGCTTATCGTCGCAGTGCGGTCCATCCCGATAGGGACAGTTTGCTCAAGCTTGACCCATTGGGAGTCAGCTATGCAGTGTTTCAGCCACGCCGTCTTAGCGCAGAGGAGCTGCGCGATGCAATGCTGACTGCAACCGGGGAATTGAATCCGACAATTGGAGGGATCCCCAACCGGCCCGAAATCAATCTCGAAGCAGCTTTGCAACCGCGTCAGGTGATGGGCACGTTTGCTTCAGCTTGGACGCCCAATCCGCTACCTGCCCAACGTCATCGCCGTTCGCTGTATGCATTGAAACTCAGAGGGCTCACCGATCCTTTGCTTGAAGTTTTCAATTCGCCCACGCCGGATTTTTCTTGCGAACGCCGCGAGTCGAGTACCGTGACGCCGCAGGTGTTCAGTCTTTTCAATGGTCAGGCAACACATTCCCGTGCGCTTGCGCTGGCCAATCGAGTTCTGACGGAGTCCAAAGCCGACAACGTTCGCAATGCGGACGAACAGGTAGTCGATCGGTTGTTCAAAATTGTTTTTTCAAGGGCACCTCTCGACGCAGAACTACAAGCTTGCGTGTCGCACTGGCACGAAACCATTCCGCTTGTCCAGTTGGCGCCCGAGTTCAGACCGCTGCCATTGCAGGTCCGCCGCGAGGCCGTCGAGGAGAATACTGGCGAGAAATTCTCATTTAATGAAACACTGCATGCCAATGCCGATTTCGTGCCAGATCTACAACCCGCCAATGTCGATGCCCGTACCCGTGCATTAGCAGATGTATGCCTGGTACTCTTTAATTCAAACGAGTTTG
Organism: Pirellulaceae bacterium; assembly: GCA_041736515.1. Classification (GTDB taxonomy): domain Bacteria; phylum Planctomycetota; class Planctomycetia; order Pirellulales; family Pirellulaceae; genus Aureliella. The sequence continues at coordinate 6,412 of JBGSTP010000231.1, read as the reverse complement.
CCTATGTCTACTAAACCGTTTTTTCCCTGTGCTGGCTATCGGGCCGTCCATGCTCCGACGCGCCGCGATTTTGTGTTCTCGCTGAGTTGTTCACTGGGAAGCGTGGCATTTACTTCGCTGATGGCAGACGAATCCAGACAGAGTTCGTTGGCTCCCAAGCAAGGGCATCTGCCTGCCAAAGCCAAGCATGTCATCTTTCTTATGATGGAGGGCGGACCGTCGCATATCGATACCTTTGACCCCAAGCCGATGCTCGACAAAGTGCACCTCAAAGAATTTGTCCGCGAAGGACAGCAAAAGTCCGCCATGGAGAGCGGCAAACGTTACTACGTACGCAGCCCTTTTAGGTTTATCAAGGCCGGAGAAAGTGGCGCTGATATGGCTGAGAATTGGAACCATCTCGCCACAGTAGCCGATGATATCTGCTTTTTCCGTGGATGTACCGTCGACTCGGTCAACCACCCAACGGCCATGTATCAAATGAACTGTGGCAATCGCTTCGGCGGCGATCCGGGTATCGGAGCTTGGTTGACCTATGGGCTAGGAACGGTGAATCAAGACCTGCCCGGCTTCATCGTATTGCCGGAAGTCAGCTACCCGCAGGGCGGTGCGGCCAACTGGAGCAACGGCTATCTGCCCGCAAGCTTTCAGGGTACGCCGCTGCGCGCCAAGGGCTCGCCGATTCTCGATATCACGCCTCCCACCGCAGTCACATCACACCGCCAGCGTCGAAATCTCGACCTGTTATCGGAACTCAACTCGACACACGCCGAGTCGCATCCGGGGCATGCTGAACTGATGACTCGTATGGACAACTACGAACTTGCGTATCGCATGCAGATGCAGGTTCCGGAAGTGTTGGATATTTCGCAAGAGGACGCGCGGACTCAGAAGCTCTATGGAATTGGACAGGATGGCACGGATGCCTTCGGTCGCAAATGCCTGCTGGCTCGCAAGCTCGTCGAAAGGGGTGTCCGTTTCGTTCAGCTCTACCATGGCTCCTGGGACAGCCACGACTATATTGGACGCGCTCATGGAAATCTCATCCGCAGCGTAGATCAGCCGATCGCAGCGCTCCTAACCGATCTCAAGCAGCGCGGACTACTTGAAAGTACGCTCGTGGTTTGGTGCGGCGAGTTTGGTCGAACCCCGGACAACGGCGTACGCGGCGGAACAGCCTACGGTCGAGATCATAACCCCAATGCCATGACTATCTGGCTGGCTGGCGGTGGCTGCAATGCCGGGCGCACGGTTGGCGCGACCGACGAACTTGGCATGCAAGCAGTAGAGGGCAGAGCCCATATCCGCGATTTCCATGTCACCCTGTTGCGTTTGCTCGGGCTCGACGACAACAAACTGACTTACTACCACGGCGGACGCTTCAAACAACTCAGTCAATTTGGCGGAGCCGTTATCAAAGAGCTCATCGGGTGACGCATTTTCTCTGCCACCCGAACATTGGATCGGCCTTTCCCGCGATGATCATTACGCTTTGTTAAGCTATCGTAGCCGCTCTTGACGCTTTATGGAGTCGAGAGCATTCTTAGCTAGGAAATTTCTGTTTCTTCATGCCTTGACAATGAAAGTTATTTGGACATGCGATTGACCAAAAGAGGATTTACGTTAGTTGAGCTGTTGGTCGTAATTGCGATCATCGGTATTCTAGTAGGCCTGCTGCTGCCCGCTGTACAGGCGGCCCGCGAGGCGGCCCGACGTATGCAGTGCTCGAACAACATGAAGCAAATGGGACTCGCGGTGCTGAACTACGAGTCAACCTACAAGAAGCTGCCTCCAGCGGCTTTGAAACGCGCCAACGCATCGAATCCCTGGCACACCGCCTCCGCTTTTGTCCGTTTGTTGCAGTATCTTGAACAAGGAAACTTGTATCAGCAAGCTGCCGTTTACGGCTTTGGGGATGACACGAATTATTGGCTGGGCTCCAACACCACGAACACCAACGCGATTCGACCGATTTTTGCGCAAGCTCGCTTTCCCGTTTATCGTTGTCCTTCCTCGGCACATCCTGAAACCGTTAACATCGCTGTTGCCGGTCAACCCGCTTTCGACCTGCAGTGGCCCAGTTACGTATTGATCGCAGGCAGCAATGCCCATCGCAGCACCGATCGCTTTGCTCGTCAGAGCCATCATTCCTCGGGAGGAATCTTCCCTGGTAGTATTGCCTATTCGATCGGTGCGGTGACTGACGGAACTTCGAATACCTTCGCGATTAGCGAACAATCGGGCTGGGTTCGCAACTTGAACGGCACCATTAACACCACGCTGCGCACTGCGGCGTCGACCACAGGCAGCTTCCCGATGGGCAGCAAAAACCCTCGCATTCCCAACGGAGATAACACGTGGTCCTCAACGGGAGCACACGGCACTGCAGGTAATGGCTCTATGGACCTTCGCTGCTACTGTGTAACCACGGTTCGAGAAGGGCCGAATGCTCGAGGTGCGAATCCATGGAGCGACCGCGAACAGTGCAATACCGTTCTTAACTCGGAGCATACCGGTGGTGTTCAGGTTGTGCTTTGCGACGGATCGGTACATTTTATTTCAGATTCAATCGACCTGGTTACATTGCGAAATCTGGCCGACAAAGACGACGGAAACGTGGTGTCTTTGCCACAGTAAGCTTCGACTGATTGTTGCCACAAATTTCCACTACCTCCAACCTAACGCTTGTGCTGGATGAAGCATTGGCTTCTTTTAAATTTCAGAGAATCGAACGAAGTTATGCTACTCAAATGCGCTAACCTGGTGCTTATTCTGTCGGTTGGACTGACTGTTGGTTGTGGGCCCAGTGGTCCGACGCTTTACACCGTTTCGGGAAGCGTCAAATTGGAAGGCAGTCCCGTCAGCCAAGGAACTGTGACTCTCGAAGACCCGACAGCCGGATTTGCCAGCACAGGAGAAATTAAAGACGGAACCTATGCGGTGGAACTACCCGCCGGCAGTTATCGCATCATGCTCCTACCTTTAACCAAAGAAATTGTTTCCGCTGAAGGTATGCCGGAAACCGTGCTGGTGGATCCCGCCAGTATACCACTCCGCTACCAATCTCCCGAACGTAGCGGGCTGAAAGTTGAAGTGTCGGATAAAACAACCTTTGATATTGAGATGACCAAACCGTCAAAGAAGTAAACAATTAGACTCTCAGTGATACACTGGTCACTCTGCGGACTGGTGCTGGAACGACGCTGGAGGTCCCTGTAGGACATCGATCGCTGAGACAAGCGAACGCCGAGCTGTTTTGTAGCTGGACCAGGCTTGCATTGACGAAGTCAAAACACCCGGATGCGTCGACGAAACATTGGGGTATTCCCCGTTTCCTTGGTCGGCTGCAACGATGCGGTCGACAGCTTCCAGCATGCGCTTGGTTTCGATCGCCAGCGATCTCTCCTGTCGCCAGCGCAGCGTGGGAACTGTGCGTAGCGGCCAAGGCCAAAAGCCGTTTGCCAGCGACTCTCCCGTCCACAGCTGGTCGCAGAGTTCCCAGCGGAGTTGCGTAGCTTGCTCACGGAGCGCATAACGCATTTTTGCCTCCAAAGGCCGGTCGTCCGGTAAGTACTTGTCTCGTACTTGGGCAGCGTTTCCCCATTCAAGTCGCTTCTGCGAACGCTTACTCCCACTCGTAGACGACAAGCGGAGTACCCAATTGTTAAGTAGCTCGCAAGAATGTTGACGAGCTTTTAAAGTGGCAAGCAACGTGGCTCCGTCCACCTCGAACTCCTGCAGTTGTTTATTGCAGACCCACAAACGCTGTGCCTGTTCGGTCAAGCCCCGAGTGGCTAATGTCGTACCCAACGTGGCGGTCGAGCGAATCAGACGATCGAGATTCACCCCCGTTTGATAATAGGCCTTCTGTGTGTCAGCTGACTTCGTGTGCTCCTCACCTTGCAAGAGCTTTTCGGGCGCTCGCTGGACGACCGTCTCGATGGCCGAAATCCACCTATCTGTGCGAGCTTGCCAACCAGGCAGTTGCTGTTCGACGTCGAGCAGATTTGCCGAATCCAAGGCCAGTGCCTCGCCTAGCATAGCGTCAGTAAGCGGCGGAAGTTGTAGGGACTGAGCGTCTGCCCATGCTTGCGCACGCGTGACAGATTGCAGAGGCACTCTAGGGAGGAGCAGGAAACCATAGAGAGTGGGGGCAACCAACGGTAAAGCAATGAGCAGACATGCAATCCACGCAAAATGTCGTTCGAGGCGAGCTGAGTCCTGGACCATCAGCTTTCTCGCCAGCCAAATCAGCGCGACCAGCCCCAGCGCACAGGAAACCGGAACACCCGCAGCCACATGGAATCGAAACCACTCTGGTCTTTGGTCGAACACAAAAAGCTGATCCGACATGTGTACCATCAAGAAAATTCCAGCGACCAGTACTCCGAGGTGTACAGCGACCACCAGACCAATGATTGCCCGCCGAAAACTCAGGGAACATAGTGTTCCCAGAACAAACATAGCCATGAAGAGCACAGCGTGAATCAAGCTGCCTACGTACAGCCCGTTTTGGTTCTGTACGTAATGGTAGGCAATGCACGCAACAAAAGTTGATGTTGCTATTGCCAGCGTCACGGTGAGCCTCGAGAGTACAAAATTGAGCGGCGACACGCCGCGGTCCGCAAAGAAACGAAATCGACGAGAAACATGGTCGCCATCAAATGTGAGGAATCCCAGGGCGCCTGCAGCGATAATCGTTATTTGGAAAACAGGGTCGGTGTTCGGCCCCATACTGCACAGAACACTCAGCGTGAATGCCGCCATTGCCACACAAGCTCGCGAGACCCACGAGACACGCAAGCTTTGCGCGAAAAGCATACCAAATTCACTGCGGGGGGCAGGATAACTCGCCACAGCCGCCTCCCACCTTGTAAGCGGTCGGACGCGCTCTCCGACGTGTTGACGCCGACGTACTGACAGCTCAACCGTCTGTCCGTAGCCCCAACGCCATCGAAAAAGTGCTACGAAGAGCCAACTGTTCGCCAAGAACAACAAAGTGAATAACGCGACAATTATGGAATTGGCCCATTGAGCCCGCTGGTCATCAGAAGCGCCCAACATGCGATAAACCAACTCACCGAATAATCCAACAATCATTATTTGGCCAAATAAGGCCCAAATCGCGCCTACGACCAGCCCGGTAAGCGATTCTCGGAAAATCAACACGCTCGTAGCCAGCACCACGCCGACATCCACGGCGATCAATAGTACCAGAAACTGTGCACCCACAAGTTCGACAAAGGGGCCTTGGGTATCAAAGCGATAGCCCAGCGCAAACAAGACGGTCGGTACAAACGCCAGGGGGACAAATGTGAGAAAACTCGACCCAATAGCTACTGCCGTTTTGCTGGCCAAGGCCGATCGCCAACTCATGGGGAGACTGCTGGACCAAGCCCACGAGCCCATCTGTCGTTCGTGTCCGAGCAGTAGGCCCACGCTGGCAATGATGGCAAGCACCGGTCCCATGAAGCCGATGGTAATTGCGGAGACGAGCGGCTGTTGCGAATTGTAATTGCCCAGCACCGCTGCAGCCGCAGCGGCCAAAAACTGCATGGCGATGAGCCCCAGCGATATCGCAACCAGAGCCGGTTTGACCTGCTGGAAATCTTTCCAAATCAGTGCGTGCCAGGCGAATTTCGGTGCTGATACTGTCGATTGCATAATCAGAATTCTCTGCGAGTTCTAGAAAAGCACAGGTGACGGCCACGCATACTCTGCCGTGGTCCAACTCGATTGAGTAAAAAACAAAGATTGGAACTCGACCATCTAGCTGGAACGCTACGAGTTTTGACTCACAGGTTGCTGGGAGGCGAGCCTGTGTTTGGTTTCTTTAGACGCAGTGCATTGTTCGAATGGCTGCGTGAATCCGATATACAGCTCCTCTAGGTTGGGCCGCATATCAGCCACTTCGAACAGGTTGGGATCTTGCCTAAAACGTTCCAACACTGGATCTTTTAAGCCCCTGACCATCAATCGGACTGTTCTACCGGCCTGTATGCGGTGCAGCACATCGAGTTCGGTAACTTCCTCTGGTGGAGCGATCAGCGGATCGCGCAAAGAATAGCTGAGCATACGCACGTCGCGTTTGAGGTCTTCCAGCGGTGCAGCGACTTGAATCCTACCGTCGTGCAAAATTGCGATCCAATCTGCGACGCGCTCGACCTCATGAATCTGGTGCGAACTGAGAAAGACAGTTTGCCCCGCAGCGGCGCGATCAATCATGCTTTCCAAAAAGGAACGCCGCACCAGGGGATCCAGTCCTGAGGTGGGTTCGTCGAATGGCACTTAGATTTCTCTAACTCGTTTGAGCATCTTACGTTTGATCTCTTGCCGGGGCTCTAGCATCGAATCGTATTTCTTGGGCCTGCGTTTTCGTAATCGCGGTTCGACTCGATCCGGCCGGTCTGCG